>CAZMNK010000048.1:0-34749 GCA_964567625.1 uncultured Enterobacterales bacterium
TCAACCTTTACACCTATTGGACGAAACGACCGTGCGAACCGTTTCAAAGAATCAGCGACCCGGCCGATTGTTCTCAGAGGCCTTCTCGCTTCTCAACACACCGGCAGTGCATCCCGCGGCGCTGGCTTTCACCTGGAAGGGCACGCGCAATTCCTTGCCAGCACCGGGACGGCTATTTCGACGGAACCGGCAACGACCTGCTAAACAAAAGAGGAGAGCCACTGATGTGACTCTCCCCCAACATGGTGGGACATACAGGATTCGAACCTGTGACCTCTGGTTCCGGAGACCAGCGCTCTATCCAACTGAGCTAGCCGCGCGTGACAGGCTCACCCACCACCCAGCCGACTCCGATCCGGGCCCCAAGTGGAGCACCGGTCATTTATGTCCGGCCCCCGGGGGTGTCAACAGGCGGGGTCAACGCTCCTCACCGGCGACCCACCTCCGCATCTCCGGAAGGACCCTGGATTCCCACTCTGTGCCGGTTCTTTCCGTGGCAAAGCGCTGGAAGAGCAGCCGAACAAGCCAACGAAGTTCCTCCAGCAGAAACATCCGATCAAAGAGTGCCTCTTCTTCATTGCCCTTGAACAACCCGGGAAGCCGAGCTGCCTGGAGGTCCAGTGTTCCCCCACGGAGCACCACGTGGTACTCGCGGTCCTCACGTCGCAGGCCCAGGCGCAGGTCACGGACCAGTTTTCCACCGGCCAGAGCCGCACGGGCTTCCAGTGAAGCGGATGGATTCTCTCCGGTAAGCACGGCCCGAGGTTTGTCGTCCTCTGCGGTCCGAAAGGAGAGCCTGTCGTCTACCCAGACGTCAAAGCGGCCCTCTTCAGGGAGAGGAAAGCTGCCCATGTCCCGTTCCGTGGCGTACCAGAGCCAGGTCAGGAACTCGGCCGGGAGATGAGGAAGGACCGGTGCGTCGTCACTCATGGCAACACCCCCTCGACAGCCAGGTGGGAGGCCCCAGTACCCGCCAGCTTCTCTGCCACGTCGGGAGGCACCCACTCCAGCGGGTTGTCCGGCATCAGTGCCCGACCGAAGGTCTGGTGAAAGAACTTCCGAAAACGCTCGTTCGCCTTCTCCGACGTGCTGTGGAACCAGACCACCGACTCGGCAAGGTTCCAAACACACTCGCTGACCTGTACCCGAGGCAGGGTCTTGGCCAGCAGTTCGAGCTCCAGGGCGTCCCGAAGATCCTCTCGCACATCCCGGGGGCAGGCTTTCGCCCGGTGTTCCTCGCACCAGCCCTCGACACGCTTCTGGAGATGGGCTTTGACGAACCGAGCTGGAAGCGTCTTCTTGTCCACCCGCAAGGAGAAAAAGGCGTACTGGTTGAACAACCAGGTCTCCAGACGTTCGAAGTGGGTGTCCAGCAGGTTCTGGGACACCACCCACCCCACCACTTCTGCCTTGTAGGCCTTGGATGGGGGTTCGCGAAAGGCGTGGGCGGCCAGGGCCTCTGGGTAGAGGGTTCGGAAGTCCGCCGGCGGCTCGCCGTCCACTCGATAGCTACGGGCGGTCAAGGGGCCCTGCAGGAAGCCCATGTCAGCTCCGGTTTTGTTGGGGCCCCGGCCTTATCCTGCCGGCCCGGACTCCACCCAGAAGAGTGCACCGACCGACTGGGGTTGCCGTGTGTCCACGATGACAAGGCGGTGACGGACGTGTTGGCCTGTGTCGTCCGACCAGGAATCCTCGATCCCGGGATCCTCGAGATCCCAGGTCTGCCCGTTGCCCGTGACCCGGCCCAGCCTCCTTCGATTCCCGGACCAGATCTGGGTGCGCCCCCAGAAAAGGATGCGAGGCTCCATGACCGGTCCTGCTGAAGTCCAGAGGTCCAGGCTCACAGGCACCATCCCCGACCAGTCCTCCCGCAGCACGAGAAAGGAGAGCTTCACCTGTTCTCGTTGGCTCGAGAGAGGGCATGCCGGAAGACCGTCACGACGACATCCTTTCGGACAGTCACCCCCAGTTCATACCGTCCGAACCAGGCCAGTTGTCCCTGCACCACTTCTCCTTCGAGAGTGGTCAGCAAGAGTGGTGTCTCTTCGTCGAGCCAACCAAAGAGCTTGCGATTGCTGCAACCAAACCGATTCTGGGGCCGTGAGACGGGCTCTTGGGGTTCCGCGCGCAGGGCGTTGTCCCACCGCAAACCCTTGCGGGCATGCCCGTCCTGTTCCGGCAACCAGGCCAGTTTGAACTGGAGCTTGTGCAGGACCTCCTCTTCGCCGCCCTCGGCGTAGGCCAGACGCACCTCGTATTGGTCCAGGTTCAGAACCCGTGCTGTCACGACCCTCTGGCCGTGGAGGGCAAACCGCCTCGGCTGCCCGTCCTTGAAGGCCTCTTCGAGACAGGACCGGTCGGCGTTCGAGGCCAGATGGGACGCCATGCGGCGACGTTGCAGCACACGTTCCAGGTCTGCCTGACCCTTGGCGACCTGGGTGGCCAGGGCCCGGTCAAGCCCGAGCCTGCGCATCAGGTTGTTGGCCTTGTCTTGGGCGGCCATGTCCTGAAGAGCCTGGTTGAGGGTGACTTCCTTCCGGGCCACGCGAAGCGCGACATCCCGGGGCAGGCCCATGTCTTTCTGGAGCCGGGCGAGTTCTGCCACGATCTCGGGGCTGAGCTTGCTGCGCCGAGCCTGCCCTCCACCCCTCGTCATGCGTCCCGTCATCCATCCTCCTCGCGGTGAACCCTACGTGCCCTGAACCTGCCGGTCAACTCAGATCAGACCCCAGACAGCCACACCGGAGGCCAGTGAAAGCCCCGCTGCCAGAAAGTTGTTGAGGACATGGAGAAACACCGCAGGCCAGAGGGACCCTGAAGCCTCCCGGAGCCACCCTGCACCCAGGCCAAGCACGATCAGGGGAGGAACCGAGAGCGGTTCCGCCAGGTGCATGCCCCCAAACACCACGGCGGTCATGAAAATGCCCGCCCATGACCCGAAATGAACGGTGAACACGCTCTGGAGCATGCCGCGGAACAAGATCTCTTCGAACAGCGGTGCCAGCAGGATGGCCAGGATTGCGGCAGCCCCGAGCGCTATCGGATCCCCGGTGCGGACAAAGACCCGCGCGACATCCTGGGAAACGCCCTCCAGCCCCTTCCCGGACAACCACATCGCCCAGGTAGCCCCCGCAGCAATCACGACAAGCTCCACGGCTGCCACTCGGACCAGCCAACGGGGGGCCATCCGACGCCATCCCAGACGTCCCCAGCCCTCCGGGGTCCGCCAGGCCAGGACGAGAATCAGGCCAACAGCCAGTGCTTCCCCGAGAACCGTCGCGATCAACACCCACAACAAGGTCTCCGGACTGGGCGTACCCTCCAGCGACATGGAAGCCTCTGGTACGACGCGAACCAGGACAGGCAGAGCCACAACGGGACCGACGAGGGCGACCCCCAGGGCCACAACAGCCTCGCCGAAACCCCAGGGCGAGGAGGGACGGCGCAGACCGATGCCCAGGGCCAGGATCAAGGGTGCACAGAGCAGGGCCACCAGGGACAGAAATGCCGCCCCTCGAACGGCGCTGGGTGCGAGATGCGTGGTGCGGGCCCAGGAGTCCAGCCACTCTCCCGGTTCCTCTGCGTCCAGCGCGGCCTGTCGGATTCGTTCCTCCAGTTGGCTGTCCATCCGACGCCCATCAGCCAGGCGGGTGAGTACCCCCAGGGCTTCCGCGGGTCGGTCCCGGTCTGTGAGCGCTTCCGCCAGGGCCAACGAGATACCCGGATCAGCCGGCGAGGTGGCTGCAGCGGCACGCATGTGGGCGATGCGACCCTCCACATCCCCCTTGCGCTGGTGGACCTCCGCCAGGCCCAGCATGGCCGGCGTCCACTGGGGGTCCAGGCCCAGGGCCCCGTGGAAGGCGTTCCGTGCCTCTTCAAGGGATGACGCCTGGAGCTGGCACCATCCAAGGGCGGCCAGATGACGCGCATGGTCTCCTGGAGGAGGTGTGTCGGGCTTGCCGGAACGGCACCTGAGCTCGGCGGAGACCACGGCGAGTCGTTCTGGAAGTGGGTAGGGTCCCAGGGCTGCCTCCCAGGGCTCCTGTCGGTCCCAGTGGAGGCGTGCGAGGGCCTCTCTGTGTGCCGGATCCCACGGCGCCAGGCGAGTGGCCAGTAGCAAGGCCTCACCAGCGGCACTGTCCAGCCCTGCTGCCTCCAGGGCTCCCGCGAAGAGCGCGTGTGCCTCGGCGATCAGCGGCGCTTGCTGGCGACCGTTGTTGGCCACCACCAGGGCCTGCTCCACTCGCCCCTCTTCGAGGAGTGTCCGAGCGATGGCCACCCGTGCCCAGGGGTCACTGGAGCTTTCCAGCGTGGCCCGGTCCCCGGCAAGGATGGCGGCTGCCAGGCTTCCCGATGCCGCGCGTCCTCGGAGTCCCTCACGCCGGCAGTAATAGGCGAGCATGGGGTCCGCGGGCTCGCTGGCCAGCGCGGACGAGAGGGCTGCACTTGCCTGGGCGGGAGGGCCAGAGAGTTGTTCCAGGGCCCGCCACCGTTCCCGTCCGACCAACCCTTCCGGCACCGCCTTCAGGAAGGGCCCGGCTTGCCGCCCTGCCGAGACTGCAGCCACGAGCGCGGTGTAGGCCACCAGTTCCGGCGGGGCACCACGTGCCGCGGCCCGAGGGGCGGCTTCCTGGGCTCGCCCTGCCCCTGCGGCCAGGATTCCCATGCGCTCGGCTTCCTGGGAGTCGACAACGCCCAGGTCGTCCCTGGCTTCGATCCAGGCAGCGGGAATATCCTCCAGGCTCAACGGCCTGGGGACCTGGGCGGCGGCGGGGGCACCCTGCAGGAAGGCCCCCAGCAGGAGGGTCAGTGCGGCAGGAACCCGCCGAACCAGTGCCCTCTGGAGGTCAACCCGCAGCGACACCTGCCTCGTCTTCCTCTGGTCCAACCACCCGATCACGGCCGCCCCGCTTGGCCGTGTAGAGGCGACTATCGGCCAGAGCCACCAGGGTCATGACATCCCCATCTTCTTCGGGGAGCTCGGCGATCCGGCCTGCTGCGACCCCAAACGATGCGGTGATGCCGAAGCTGCCCTCTTCCGCCTCGAAACTGAGGTCTCTGAGCCGCTCGCACATGCGGGTAGCAATGCTCCTGGCCGGTTCTACTGGACAGCCAGGCAACAGGATGAGGAACTCCTCGCCGCCCCAGCGCCCGACTGCATCTTCCCTGCGCCGACCCCGCTGAAGGGCCTTGCCCACCTGGGCAATGACCGCGTCCCCCACCAGGTGCCCGTGGGTGTCATTGACCAATTTGAAGTGGTCGATGTCACACATGATGAGTGCCACGGGAAGGTCCTCTCGGACGGAGAATTCCTCGGCTTCCCGCAAACGTCCCTCGAGCGCCCGACGGTTCAGTGCCGAACTCAGCGGATCCGTGGCCGCGGCGGTGGCGAGTTGGCGACTCTGTCGTTGGAGCTCGTCATGTTTTCGACGCACTGGGCCCTGAAGTTCGGTCTCTGCACGGCGCAGGCGGTCGGCAAGTCTCCGGATTCTTTGCCCGAGTTCTCCCTTGCTCCGTCGCCCCTCGGCTTCCAGGCTGGCCAGCGCACTGAGGGCCAGCGCCAGGGCTTGCAAGGCTGGCTCGGGTCCCTCACCAACCAGGCAGGCGACCGTCCTGGAACCAGACCGCACCGCCAGGCCCTCCTCACTGGGCGGCGCAATCCTGATCGGACCGTAGGTCTCCCGGTGGAGGTCCAGGAGGCCCTGGGCCCACAGGGAGCGCAGTGCGGGGGGGACATCGGAGGAAGTCATGGTCTCGAAATCGGACAAACAGGAGGCGGAATGTAGCTTGCCTGCATTCCAGCGCTCCTCCAGGAGTGGCTTCGAGCAATGTTCAACACCGACTCACCTGTACTGCGGACCGCCGAAGCAGTGAAGAGAGTGTGTGCTCGGAAGGGGGAATGTCGAGATGCCGGATCGAGCAGTCGCCCGCCTCGTCCATCCAGCGGATGAGGAGTTGAAACGACCTCTTCTTCGGGAGAGGGCCCTCTCCCAGAAAGGTCAGTTGAATCCGGGTATCCAGGTGGGCCTGGAGGTGTCGCAGCAGGAGTGGCCGGCCTCCCTGGATCCCAACCCGGGTCCATCCTCGAAGAAGCAGGGCATTGGCAAAGGTCTCCAGTGGGCCCTTCAGGCCGGTGCCACCGCAGATCTCGCAACGTTCCTGGGACACCACCACCGTGGCACAGCTCGTGGGCGGAGGACAGTCCTGTCGTCCACAGTGCAACAACATGTGATTCTGGAGGAGGCGAACGAGCCGGTCGGGGCGCTGCATGAGCAGGTCCCCGACAACCCCCTCCAGGCGGCGATTGCTCATCAGTGAGGAGATGGCTCGCATCGACTCGTCACGGCCGTGGATGCCCTGGGTCTCGAGAAGAGCGAGCAGGGTGGCGTCGGCCCTTCCGGGAACCTCCAGATCGGCCTCAAGGTCGTTGATGCGGGAATGAACATCAGCCAACTGGTTTCGGCCTGTGCTCAGTTGTTCCCTCAACGCCGCCAACTCTGTCTCCACGGTGCGCCGTTCCTGTTCCCTGGTCTCCAATTCCGCCTTTACCTGGGCCAATTCGGCCTGCGCCTGGGCCAGCCTGGTCTCTGCCTTATGGGCGGCGGAAGTCTGTGCAGCCGACGGTTTGCCCCGGGTCTCAAGGCCTTGAGACTGCCCGCCCACACCGTCCTCCTGGGGAGGTTTGGTGGGGGTTGCGCCTCTGGGTTTCGCTGGGGGCGGACTGGAAGCTTCCAGGGGTTCAACTCCCAGCGAGGTCATCAACTTTTCGAAATCAGGGCCTCCGCCAGGGTTCTGCAGGATTTCCTGGAGGGCCTGCAGGTGCTCCACGGGAACGAACGCGTCCGGGTGGGCGTGGGCCGCCAGGCCCATGACCTTCAGGGCCTCTAGAACCTGGGCAAGCGGCCTGCCCAGGTTGACTGCCAGCTTCTTCACCGAGATGTTGGCGAGGCCTGCCCTCATGACTATTCGAATACCCCAGGGGAGATTGCCCCTGCATCAGGGTGTAGAGGCTGCATCCAGGATTGCCTGGAGACTCTCCTCCAGTCGACCGGCGCGTGGGAGCGCTTCCTGGGCCAGGGCCACCGCCAGTTCCAACTCACCGGCGTTGAACGCATCCACAGCCACAGAATAGAGTGCGTAGACGCCTTCCACGGCATCGGGGTCGAGGGAAAAGGCCAGCCGCGCCATTCGCACCCGCTGCTCCAGGGGCAGGTCGTGTTCAACCAGGGCGGCCTGACACCGGGCCGCCAGACTGAAGAATCCCGCTTCCATTGCGCGTTCGGCGGCGGTGGCGAGAAGGGAGGGAGCGTCTCCCAGGTCCATTGAATTGGCAGTGAGTGCGCCGGCAACCAGGACCCGCACCGACAACTCCCGATCGTCGATTGCCTCGGTCTCGGCCTGGAGGGCCTGGTAGATCGGCCATGCCCTGTCCGGCGGGAGTGACACAGCCTGGTTGTAGACGGCCCAGAGACGTCCCCGGTTGGCTCGGAGGGCGTAGTCCCGTTCATCGAGGGCCTCAAAGCTCGCTGCCGCCTCCGTGAACCAGTTTCGGGCCTCTGGAAATCGGCCCTCATCGTAGGTCTTCAACCCCTGGTCGTAGCTGACCATGGCCTTCTGCAGTTGTTGGTGGTGGTGTAGGGCTGCTTCCAGTCCGTGGGCGGCGGCCTGACCCGCCGCATCCACCGAGGCGCCCATCACCACCAGTGCTGAGGCAGCATTGGCTTCGGCGATGGCAGCGATCTCCTGGGCACCGGGTGCCTGGACCTGGCGGGCGGACTGGGAAGCCTGGGCAAAGGCCGTGAGCGCCCCTTCAAGGTCCTCGACGCGCACCAGGGCAAGGCCCCGGGCCATGGCCACGTGGGCTTCTCCGAGGGGGTCTCCTGCCTTTCGAAATTCCCGACGGGCGCGCTTTTCCCAGCGCTGGGCCGCTCCCGGGTCCAACCCCGCCGTAGACCCCACCAGAGCGCTGGCCACCCGCGCTGCTTCGGCGTGGTAGTCGCGTGCCTCATGCCAACGCAATGCCTCTTGCAGGTGTTGGCTTGCCTGCTCTACCTGGCCGGCAGCTGCAGCCACCACGCCACGAAGTTCGGCCAAACGGGCCCGGCCCTCGGGATACTGCATCTCCGTGAGAAGCCCAGCCACCAGGTCCGCCTGTAGGCGCCCGGATTCTCCATCGCCCAGCCGCACCTCGACGAGGCCCAGATTGCAGCGGGCGTCCACCTCGAGCACCCGGTACCCCCCGCGCCGGGCTGTCTCCGCTCCCTCCACCAGGAGCTCCCGCGCCAGGCTGTGACGCCCGGCCAGACTGTGAACCACCGCCGAAGCCACCAGGGCCTGCACTGTCTCGCGGGCCAGGCCCCCAGCTCTGGACAGAGTCAATGCCCGGCTGCTGGCGTCGAGGGCCCCGGCCAGTTGACCGCTGGCCCGCAACCAGGCCGCATTGGCCAATTGATGTTCGATGCGTGCTCTGGGCCAGACGGGAACCGATGCGCCATCCAACACGGTCTGGGCCCGAACCTGGTCGCCCTGCCGAAGAGCATCACCGACCTCCGATAGCAGGCCGGGCCGGGCTCCTCGGTCCCCTTCCCCTCGCAGGAGTGCCACCACGGCCAGGCTCGCATCTGCGGCCTCCAGGATCCCCTGCCCCTCCCCTCCGGGAATCGTCCGTGCCACGGTCCTGGCGCGGCGAATGGCGGCTTCGGCCTGGTCGACGCTCCCCTGGTCAAGCCAGGCAAGCCCCAGGTTCAAGGCCACATGGGCTTCCACTCGTGAACCTGGCGCCTCCCTCTCCAGGGTCTGGAGCATCGCCATGCCCTCCTGTTGCCGCCCGGAGTCCAGGTGTACCAGGCCCAGCAGGTTCCGTGATTCCGGGGAAGAGACCCCGTCCAGGACACGTACGGCCTGCCGAAGCTTTCCGGCCTCGTAGAAGGCAAGCCCCTGCCAGAATCGGGCGTCCTCTCCCAACCCGGCCTCGACAAGCCCTCCCCAGAGGGCAGCAGCCTCCAGAAACTGCCCACCGCCCAGGGCCTCATGGGCGTCCTGGACCAGGGTTTCGGCTGAGGGCTCGATGACAAGTCCTTCAGGCAGCGGGGTGACCACACTCCCCGCATGGGCCAGGGCCAGCAGCCACCAGGTCAAGATCCCTCCAGCAAACAGGCCAGAGCCCCTCGGAGGAGGTCCGCTTCCATGCCTTCAGGGGGCAGGTGAACGAACCCGATCCGGGCCCTGGGCCTGGCTCTCAACACGCGGTAGAGCCACCCATTGCAGACATAGTCCCCGGCATCATCCGAGAGCGAGGTTCCCAGGGCCTCGGCCAACCTGCTGGCATTCACAGTCACTGGCAGGACGAGGGGACCTCGTGGCAAGGCCAGCACTTCCCCCTCCACATCCCGGCGCTCCCCAAGGGTGCGGCGAGCACAGCGCTCCACGGTCACCTCCTTCCTGTCCATGGCCACACCCCACCCCAACACCAGGAGAGGATTGTGAGCGCTCATGAGTTGGAGGGTCTCAGCGTGAGCGGTCCGATGGGAAACGGGAAGCACATGACCGACAAGGGTGTGCCCATTCACGCGGTCCCCATCCATGCTTCGCACCAGCTTCTCGGCCGGGTTCCGGGAAACCGTACCGAAGGGACCGAAGCCGGCAAGGAGTATCAGAGGGTGTCCGCAACCCGGACAAGAAGCTCGCGGGCGTGAACGATTGGGTAGGTGCGCAGGGTCACGACCATGCCGGACCGGTCTGCCCGGACGTCCTCCAGCAGGTTTCCGCCCACCACTTCCGTGATCTTTCCCAGCAGGTGGCCGGGTTCCACCCGATCCCCGACCCGAACCTCGGGCACCCAGAAGCCACCCAGAGAGCCGTAGTGGTAGCTGACAGCCGATCGAGTCGTGTCGACTGCGGTCTCCCCGGGATCCGGTGGCACCGACAGGATGCCCAGGTGGTGAAGAAGCCGGAGGATGCCATCGGCAATCTGTCCAGCGTGATCCACATCCAGGGTCCCCCCGCGGCCCCCCAGGAGATGCAGGGCGGCTCTCCCGGCGTTTCGCCAGGCCCCGACCAGGCCAGTGGCCTCCAGCCGGTCCCCGGCTCGCCGCCAGACCACGGGAAGTTGCATGGCTCGAGCCAGTTCGACTTCCCTGCCCGAGAGCGGGACCCGAACCTGGGGCAACTCACACATCAGGGGGGATGCCGAGTGGACATCCAGGCAGACATCCGCGGCAGTGTGGGCCAACAGAGCGTGGGCGATCCGCTGGACGGCGGAACCCTCTGGGTCACCGGGGAAGGCCTGGTTGATGTCCCGATCATCAAAGGGCCAGCGCTTGGTGCCCTGGTCCATCCCAAAGGAGTTCACCACTGGAAAGAGATGCACAGTTCCTTTGAGCCGGGACATGCTCAGGGGCCCGACCAGCAGGTTGACGGCATGCACCCCATTCAGTTCGGTGCCATGAAGGCCGGCCACAACCGTCACTGAGGGGGAGCCGCTCCCAAAACTCAAACGCTGTAGGCGGAAATCCTCTCGATAGGGTGCGCCAAGCCGAAGAACCTCACCCATCCTCCACCTCCACCACCCGGGCAACCATCGTGCCTGGGAGCACCACCGGCTGTTCGCGCAGGGCCAGGATGCGCCCGGATTCGGGGCTTGGGATGACCTGGAGTTGTGTCCCGGAGATCGGATCGATGACCTCTCCCAGGGACTCGCCCTGGGCCACTGGATCCCAGGGCTTGTGCCGTGGAAGAAAGAGACCGCTCACATCGGACCGGATTCGGTGGACCTTCTCGTCGTTCACGATTTCCGGCCGAGACATCCCTGCCCAGTGAAAGGTCAGAGCGTCGTCGGGAAGCACGCCCAGCACATTGAGCAGGTTGAGGATGCCGTTGGAGAGCGTGGTGGCCACCTGGGGGGTGAGGCGATTCCCGGTTCCGCCCTCGAGCACGATGGTGTTGGGAAATTGCCAGGCGAAGGTTGAAGGGGCAGCGGGCCCGGGCGTTCGGGCCCAGACCACGTGGACATTGGCGTTCTTGGCAAGGTGCGCTGCGGCACTGTCGCCTGCCCGGACCTGAGCCTGGGGAGCCTCCGAAAAGGCGGTATGTGCCCCTCGCACTTCGAACACCTGGTTTGCACCCTGAACGTCGTTCACGACTGTCCGGGCCACCAGGTCCGGAGCGTGGGCGTTGTCACGCCCCGGAAAGCGACGGTTCAGATCCTGGTCGAAGAAGGGCCAGTTCCGCAGACCTCGGTGTGCCGCGAGAGGATTCACACAGGGGTAGATGTCGACGGTTCCCTGGAGTTGATCGTGACAACCAGCGAGCACACGGCCGACGTTGTGGGCCACCCGGATGCCTTCGGGGGCATCCCCACGAATGCCGGCAACCAGGACCACCCTGGGCCCGGCGGTGCCTCGGAAACGTCGCCGGACGATGTCCACTCGGTCGCCGGTGGGCATCCCGGCTGAGCAGATGACGGATCTCTCGACGGGCACGCGGAGATCCTATCCCGGAAGCCCCTTCAATTCAGCCGCGAGTCGTCGCCACCAGGCTGGCGAACCCCCTGGCACTGACCTCGTGGGACATCCCCAGGAAGAGGCGAAGGAAGCGTTCCACGCCGTCGGGATCAGCGTCCGCGTCAGCCACCGCCCGGTCCGCCATGTTGTCCCAACGTGCTGCTTCCCTGCGGCGCAATTGCCGACCGACAAGGGCCGAACCACCATCGGTCTGGAAGCGGCCGACGGACTCTCGAACCCAGCACATCACTTCCTCCACGCAGGACCGGGCTGCCGGTAGTGAGGCCTTGCCGTGCACGAGGTCGTCGTCGAAATGGGCCAGTGCTGACTCCAACCGGAGGTCTGCCTCTTGCCGCCATCGGACCAGGACCCGTGGTTCTGGCAGGGGGGTGGTCCGCGGGTCAAGGCGGGGGAGGTCCAGGGCAGAACCGAGTGTCTTGCGCTCGGTGGCTGCGGGGACTACCGCCGCCATCAGTGACAGATTGTGCATGTTCAGAAGGCTGTTGGGGGAAGGATTGCCGACCCTGGAGCGGACCGGCGGGGGGGGGTGGGAAGGACCCACGGTTTCAGCCTAGGGGAGAACCTATTGGCATGTCAAGAGTGACCTTAATGTTGGACTCTCTTCAATGCCGGCTAAGATCTCCGGTGTGCGACCTGAAGTCTCCCCAACACCGAATCAGTCTCCGGAGCCAGCACCCCCGGTGTTGTCCATGGTCATTCCATGTTTCAACGAGGCCCATCGGCTGGAAGGCACCTTTGCCGGTCTCAGGAGTCTGATCGGGGCGTTGCCCTACCCCATCGAGATCGTGATGGTGGACGATGGGAGCCGGGACCGAACCCAGGAAGTCGCAGCTCGCCTTGGAGCAGGCCTGTCCGGGTTTCGACTGCTGAAGGAGCCCCACAGGGGAAAGGGTGGCGCGTTGCGTGCGGGAGTCGCGGTGGCTCGGGGCGAATACGTGTTCCTGGCTGACGCAGACTGGTCGATGCCTCCGGAACAGGTGCTCGCCTTCCTTCCGCCAGCGCTGGTCGACTTCGATGTCGCTATCGGAAGCCGGGAGGTCCAGGGTGCTGTACGACACGGTGAGCCACTGCGCCGTCACCTGCTCGGCAGGGTCTTCAACCGACTCGTCCAACTCGCGGTGCTTCCTGGTATTGAGGATTCACAGTGCGGCTTCAAGTGCCTTCGGCGAGAGGCTGCCTTGGCCTTGTTTGAGGGAAGCACCACCGAGGGGTGGGCATTCGACGTCGAGATCCTGGTCCTGGCGCGACGGCTGGGGCTTCGCACCCGAGAGGTCCCGATCGACTGGCACTACCGGGCAGATTCCCGCCTGCGACCGGGGGTGGACGGCCTGTTGATGGCGAGGGATGTCCTGAGATTGGCCCTTCGGCACCGGGTGATCGAGCCTCTTCGGGAAGGAAATTCGTCCCGGCGTGAAAGAACCCAGGACCCTGAAACGTCTTCTGTCTGTCCCAGGGAGTCCTGATGTGGCAGCTCGCACCCTACTTTCTGCTTGGAGGCCTACTGGGCAGCGCCTGCGCCCTGGCGCCTGCGCCCCTGTCCCAGTCCAGTGAGCCGCAGTTGCCGGTGGAGGCCAGTGCGAAGCCCGGGGTGGTGGTGTTCGACCTCGTCGATGACACCTCGCTTTCGGCCATCGAGGACTTCGAACGCCGTCATGGCATCGACCTGGTCTACAGCACGGAGGTCTCCATGGATGAGGCCCTGCTGCGCGCAGAGGTGGACGACCCTGCCGAACTCCTGGCCCGGGTCGCCGAGGACCCACTCATCGAGGTGGCCGAACCCCTGGTCTGGATGGAGGCCCTGGGGTACCCGAATGACCCGTTGTGGGACCAGCAATGGAACATGGCCCGGATCGGCGTGGAGACCGGTTGGCAGGTCGGGGCTGGCGCAGGTGTCCATGTCGCGATTCTCGACACCGGGGTCTCTCGGGTGGAAGACCTGGAGGGCATCAAGCTCGCCGAAGGAATGTCCTTCGTCTCGGGTGTGCGCAGTTCCCAGGATGACCACGGTCATGGCACCCACGTCGCCGGTACCGTTGCGCAGGCCACGAACAACGGCCGTGGTGTCGCAGGGGTGGCCCCCGGGGTCACCGTGGTTCCCTACAAGGTGCTCTCCGCCCGTGGCATCGGGGGTTCGGATCGCATTGCAGCCGCCGTGGATCACGCGGCCGACCAGGGCGTCGCAGTGATCAACCTCAGCCTGGGGGGCGTTCACTCCAGGGTGTTGCACAAGGCGGTGGAGGAGGCTGCAGCCCGGGGTGTCATCGTGGTCGCAGCGGCAGGCAATACGGGCCGCAAGGGTGTCAGCTGTCCAGGACATGCCGAACACGTGCTGGGAGTCAGCGCTGTCGGCCCCACGGACAAGAAGGCCAGCTACACCTCCTATGGGCCGGGAGTCGACCTCGCGGCCCCGGGCGGTGACCTGAAGCTCGGCAAGGATGCCGGTGTGATTCAGGACACCATCGACGGCCAGGGGGGGCACGCCTACCGGCCCTTCCAGGGAACCTCCATGGCCGCTCCCCACGTGGCTGGTTCCGCTGCGGTGCTTCGAGGAATGGGCGTGGATGCCCGAACCACGACAGAGGTGTTGCTCCGTTCGACAGTGGATCTGGGAAGTCCCGGCAAGGACCCGGTCTTCGGGCACGGTCGACTGGATCTCCGGGCGGCTGTACACCGTGTCCTCTGGCGCCATCGAGGGGTCCCCTTTGGGCTTGGAGCCCTGGTCGGAGGGCTCCTTGGGCTCTTCGCCCGGGTACCGGTGTCGGCCAGGCGCCGGGTGTGCCTCTCCGCAGCGGCGACGGCGGGAGGACTCTTCTTCCTGCCGTTGATCCCGCTCCGACCCTTCTGGCTGGTTGACCTTCTGTCTCGCGGACTGGTGAGCTGGCCTGCTTTGCTGGTGGGTCCCGACTGGGCCCACTTCCCCCTCTGGGTGTCGGCGCTGCCGGTGATGATTCTCGCCTTTTTCCTGGGTATCTCCCGCCACCTGGGCCCCTGGATTGCTGGCATCTGTGCTGGGTTCGGAACGGCTCTCATTCACGGGGCCGCAGCAGGCGCCATCGATCCCTGGTGGCTTGGTCTTGGGTTGGACCGAATGTGGCTCAGCCTCAATGGAACCCTGTGCCTGCTCTGTTCCCTGGCGGTGCTCGGCTTCTACAAGCTCAACCATGCAGAGGATCGCTGATGACCGTTGTGGGCACGCTCCGGAAACAGTTCTTCGGGGGGGTGGTGTGGACCCTGGAACGGGATGAGGGGGGTCCCATCCAGTTGGAGGGTGACATCCCGGCCCACCTGGAAGGGAGGCTTGTCGAGGTTTCCGGTCGACCGATCGAGGGGGCAATGGGCCTGGCCATGGCCGGGGAGATCTGGGAGGTGCATCGGATCCGGGCACGATAGGCCCGGGCAATGACTCCGAAGGCCCTCAAGCGCGCGCTCTATGCGGCCGCTCACGCGCCAGAGCAGAGAGAGGAGTTGAGCAAGGCCGTTCTTGCCTGGTTCGAAGGAGAACCCCAGGAAGAAGGTTGGCCTGATTTCATCGACTTCTTTGCCCTGGAATGGGTGGGTCAACAGGGCCAGACGCTCTTGGAGACCGTGGTTGGTGATCCCCTCACGATCCAGGCCCGCCAGTGGTTGACCGGGGTGCGTAACGGCGTATTCGTGGTGGATGCGATGGCAGGCGACGTGGCCTTCTGTCGGGATGCCGCCACCGAGGAAGACCTGGCTGTGGTCGTCGGCGAGGCCCTTGCACCTGGATCGGTGCTGCGGGGTCGGCTGCTTCCGGAGGGGCAGGGCCGTTTCCAGGTGTCCGGGGATCCCGACGTCTACGGACCCCTTCCGATTATCGAGAGAATGCGCCTGGTTCAGAACTGGCTCAACAGCCCCAGGCGAGCCCTCTGTGAATGGCTTGCCGGGTTGAGGGCGGGTTTCCTGCGCCAACGGGAACAGCGGCAGGCCTTCCTGGCCTTTTTTGGAGGAGACCAACTGCTCTTCCCCAACACCCTGGAGATGGAGCAACATCTAAATGGTTTCCTGGAGCACCTTTTGCACCGGTATCTCCCCCCCGGTCTGGGAGGTCGTACCTTTGCCGAGGACCACCAACTGACCACCGGAGAGCCGGCGGTCCAGGTCAAGGTTGAACTGTCCCCTTCCCTGCTACAGGCAGGCGCAGTCGGCGTCCTCTATGACGCCAGGGAGGGGATCCATTTCCTACCGGCCTTTGATGCCTTCGTCGATCACCTGCAGGGACGAGCCGAGCATCCAGAGGTCGTTCGGCGCTACCTGCAGGACCCAGGCATCAGTGCACTGCCCTTTCTCCGGGTAGGGGGAGCCGATCGCCTGGCCGAACTGTTGGGCGTCCCGATGGCCCCGATGGCCGAGTTGCTGGCGCCCCACAAGGCCATGGAACCTCGTCCTGCCCCCAGCGTACTGCCGCACTTCGACGGCTGAGCATCCACTAGCCAAGGTTCTGGTAGATCCCCACCACGGCGGTCTTGTCGTCGCCGCCCATGTTCGCGGTCAGCCCAATGGAAGGCCCTGAGCGGACCTGGTAATCCCCGCAGCGCCCCTTCATCTGACGCCAGATCTCCACCACCTGCTTCACGCCCGTGGCGCCCACAGGATGCCCGAAACCGACAAGGCCGCCACCGGTGTTCACGGGCAAGGTCCCCTCAATTCCGGTGGACCCGTCCATCACCATGTCCACAGCCTGTCCGGTGGGGGCCAGGCCCAGAGCCTCCATCATCATCAATTCCGTGATCGTGAAGCAGTCATGCACCTCGGCGATCGCCACATCCGAGGCCGAGAGGCCCGCTGCCTGGTAGGCCCGTTCCGCAGCCATGGACGTGGTGCTGAGGGTGGCCGGGTCTGCATCCTCGTAGAGGGAGGAGGTGGAAACGCCAAGTCCGACCAGCTCGATGGCGTCTGCCTCGGAGATCCCGAGATCCTTGAGGCCCTGTTGGCTGACCAGGTACATGGCCGATGCACCATCTGAAACCTGGGAGCAGTCCGTGACCTTCATGAACCCCTTCAGTTCCGGATGTTGTAGGAATTGCGGGTTCTTATCAGAACTACCTGAAGCAAAGTCCAGCGTCATCTTACGGGCGTGCATATGCGCCAATGGGTTTCGGTTCGCGTTGTCATAGGCCTTCACTGCCACGTGACCGAGCTGGGCCTCCGTCAACCCGTGAGCCTGGCGGTAGGCCATGGTCCGCGCGGCAAACAGGGCCGGAAAGGTGAAGTCATCGATACCCCGCTGGCGGGGGTAGTCTGCTGCTCGTGCCAGGAAGTCCCCACCCTGGCGGGCCGAGGCGGTTGTCTGAACCTCCACGCCAGCCACCAGCACCACGTTGGCGCCCCCGCGGATGGCATCCACGGCGCAACTCATGGCGAGACCACCAGAGGCGCAAGCCCCTTCCACTCGCATCGAGGGCTTTCCGGCCAGTCCAGGGTGTACACCGGCCAACGCTGCGCCAAGGTGCCCCTGGTTGACGAAGAGCTCGCCCACGAAGTTGCCCAAGAAGGCACGTTCGGCACGCTCGGGCGAGATCCCCGTGGCCTCGCTGGCGTCCGTCACGGCCTGGGTCAGGTGATCGCGGAGGGTGGGATTCTCCCGGACGCCGAAGTCCGGGTGCCTCTTCCAGATGAAATCGGGGTGACCTTTCCCGATGAACGGTGTGTGGGCACCGCCCACCACGAAAACCCTGCCTGCCATGAAGCCCTCCAAGCGATCGGAAAGACTTCTAACCGGGTGAGAGAGTCCTCAGCCGACTGCGATCCTGCGTTCACGCAGGATGGCCTCGACCTCTGGGTGCAGTTGGTAGAGGGTGATCACCGTACCGAATGTGTTCTTCCACTGGCGCACGCGCTCGCGGCTGACACCAAATTCGTTGGCGATTGTCTGGCCACTCTCATTGGCGGCCAGGGCCTCCAGAAGGCGCCGGAACCGTCTTCGACCATAGGTTCGAATGAAGTTTCGGGCGACCCGTTCCCTGCTTTTGGGGCTTGAAGAAGCCATTTCGGTCTCCTGGTTGACAATTCCGGGGCTGCTGCGCCCCACCGATCCCAGGGTCAGCATACACGCACTTATTGACGTGTCAATCGCGATGATCGCATCGCACCGAGAGGATCCGGCCTGTTCGGGGGCCCTCATGGATTCTCAGAATCCCCCTCGATCGCCGCCAACAGCGCATCTGAGTCACAGTCTCCCCTTCCAAATGCGGCGTAGGCGGCCTCAATTCTTGACAAGCGCCACCGCAGGGACTTCCGGGCCAGGTGGATCTCCCTCAATGCGCTGTCCAGGCGGGTGCGAAGACGCTCCCCGGGATCAGGAACGAGGATCCTGGGGAGATCCTCGATCCTGGCGCGCGGTCGGGTCTGTCCCCCGGTTGTTCCAAGCTGGCTTCGCACAAACGGAGAACGCAGCGCCAGCAAGGCAAACCAAGGCTCCTGGTGCGCTTCCATGGGTATCCACTCGGAGCTCCCCACCATGTTCTGGGGCAGATCCGGGGTGGGTCGGGAGGCGATCCCCACGTTGTTCAGGCCGGGCCGCATGCGTCCGAACAGGAGATCCCCTTCCCGAAAGGCTGTTTTCGTTTGCCCGGGCCTGAATTCCTCGCCAAGACGGATCCGAGCCCGTGCGATCTCACCTGTGGACTTGTCAAGGTCACCGAGATCGATCTCACTGAAAGAGATCCCGGGAGACCGGGTGGGATCCAGGGAAGATCGCCGAAAGCGAACAAGGTCCCCCAGAGCCACCGTGGGGATGTCCTCGGCGAGTCCCGTTGCGGACAGGTAATCCCCGGGGGCCCAGGACCCGGAGGCCGCAACCAGGCGAGCCCCCGCGAAAGGCGTTCCGTCGAGCAGGTGCTGCCTGAGCGCCGCCAATTCATCCGGTTGGGTGCGTCGGAAGCGTCGGCGATTGGTGTCGAAGCCGGGCTCCCGGATCCGGGCGACCAGCATGGGGCCTGGAAGGCATGGGGTCTTTTCCAAGAGAACCAGACAGGCCCGGGTGGCGGTTCCTCCAAACGGCCGGAAGACCCCTTCGGGCAGAGAGACAATGGCCCGACGTAGAAAATGTTGGTCGAGCCACTGGCGAGAGGTGTCATCCCGGCGGTTGACCAGAAGCGAATGAGGCAACACGGCGCAGAGGCGACCCCCAGGCTCCAGGAGTCGCCAGGCGACCTCCAGGAAGAGCGCATCAGACCCCACCGACCGCTTCCCCCTGCCAAGGTCAAGGGACTCCAACAAGGCCGGATCACTGATATCGAGGGAGTAGGGTGGGTTGGCCAACACCACGGTCGCCCGGGTTCCCCTGGGAAGGTCGAACAGATTCCCCCGCGTCACCGAGGCCGGGTCCCCTCCCGCCAGGGCCAGGTTGAGTCGAGCCAGGGAAACAAGCTCCGGGTCGAGTTCAATTCCCTGGACCGCCGCACCCTGGGCCAGGGCTCGAACGAGAAAGCCCCCTGATCCGCAGGTGGGATCGAGGACCCGGTCCGAGGGGCCGATGTCAGCCAGGGCCACCATCAGGTCGACGACGGGTCGTGGCGTGAAGTACTGGCCACGTTCCCCTTTGAACAGGTCGGGGAAGAAGCGCTCATAGGTCAGCCCAAACAGGTCCAGGCTTTCTGTCAGCGGAATTTCCCCGAGATTGGCTCGTCGGGGGGCATCGGGTCCATCTGGCACCAGCTCTTCGGGCAGCCCCAAACGGCGGGCCAGGTGCCGAACCAGGGCCAGGTAGGCACTTCGCCCGTTCAACCCACCGGCTCGCAGTCTCTCCTCGGCCGCTCGGAGGGAGCCCGCGAATACTTCAGCGGCATTCACGGCGAGGCTCAGGGGAAGGGGAGCTTGCAGACGGTGGCCTGCTGGGTGCCGGATTCGAGGACCAGGTCCACCACGGTGCCCGGTGACCAGGCCTTCTTCCGCAGCACCGCCAGCGCCTCGATCTGCCCCTGGTAGATGGCTGTGCTGCCCACAGCCCCCACCACCTCTCCATTCAAATGGATCGGGGTTCCCAGTGGCGGAGGAGCGTCGCCATCGACCTGGAGCCCTTGAAGCTGGCGGGTCAACTTGCCCATGGTGTCCATGCGGTTGATGACCTCCTGGCCCACGTAGCAGCCCTTGTTGAAGCTGCAGACCTCATTCCTCAACCGGAGCTCGTGGACGAAGGACCGTTGCCCTCCCCTGTCGGCGGGCCAGCTGGGCAGACCCGCATGGACTCGCCGGGCGTTGAGTTCGTCTGGACTGCCCAGAGGGGTTCCATTTTCTTGAAAGTGTTCTTTGAGCGCCTGGAGAACAGGAATGGTGCCCAGAAGGTCCCAGCCCCCATCGCCTGTGCGGTCTCGCGCCAGGACCTCCACGTCGGCGAGAACCTGGTGTCCAAGTGGCGACGGCTCTTCGCCCAGGGCCTGTCCGATGGCCTGTGTAGCCGCTGGCCCCTGGATGCTGAGCAGGTGGCGTTCCCCGCTGAGATCCTTCATCTCCACATCGTCAAACACGATGTACATCCCGTAGCGTTCCTGGAACCACTCCCCGTCCACCCCTTCCAGGAGAACCAGGAACTTCTCCTCGCTGGTGCAGTAGAGGTCCATCAACCCAAGGACCCGCCCCCGGTCGTCCGTCATGGCTGACCGTGCCCCTGAGCCCACCGCAAGGTCCCTGACATTCTGGGTGAACATCCCGTTGGCAAAACGGCGGGCGTCCGGCCCGTCGAGGGTCAACAGAGGAACCGCTCCCAACTCGAAGAGGGTGGCTGTCTCGGATGAGTCATCTTCGGTCATGACCTTCCCCTAATCCCCTGTACTGCCCAGGTCCGCTGCCCAGATCCGCCCGCCGGACTCATCCGCGACGTAGAGGGTTTCCCCCGCCAACGCCATGGCTGCCGGTCGACCCGCATCCAATCCCACCAGCAGCGACCCGTCACTGATCCGGATGACGCCCTCCTGTGTGGTGCCCAGCAGGACGCCTTCCCAGGAGACCAGGTCCCGAACGGACAGGTCGTTCAGGACCTCCAGGTTCCCGTCGATCGCCTCGAAGACCTCGTCTTCTCCCGCCAGGATCAGGACGCCTTCGTGCAGGGTGGCGGCCCGGGCCGAGACCTCGGTCCAGCGTGCCTCGGCTGGCTCTCCCAGGACAGGAACCGTCCAGACCGCCTCGGCCCCACTGTCGACCGCGACCAGGTCGCCTCCCAGGTCCCAGGCGAGGTCCACCGGCCTCCGAAACAGTGCGCCGCTGGCTTCGGTTGCCAGGGCCCGGAAATCATGAATTCCCTCGAGCACGCCCACCGCGCCTTCGACACCACTGTCGGTCAACGACACGTAGATCGTGCCGTCCTCCCCCAGAACCACCGATGTGGGTGAACCACCGAGACGACTCCCGAGCTCCTCCTCCAGGTCGGTCTCTGGATCCCAACGGAGCACCGAATCCCCGAGTTCTGCGGTGGCGAGCAGTCCGGTTCCGTCCCAGGCCAGGTCCCCTGCCCCGCCCGACACGGCCCATACCTCGTGGGCCACCACGGGAGCTGGGCCGGTGTCGTCCCCCAGGACCGGGCCCTGTTCGGGGGATGGCTCACAAGCCAGGAGCGATAGGAGGGGAACGAACATGTGATCAAGGTAGCCCATGGAAGCCACAGGAGACTTCACCGCCTGGCTGACCCATTCCGGTCTGACCGCCGATGGGCTGATTCTCGGTGCCGGGGTCCTGCTCCTGGTTGTGGGCAGCCGCCACTACAGGCTGGCCCTGGTGATTCCAGCTGCGGTGCTAGGCATGATGATCGTCGATATCGTGGTGGGGTCCGACCTTCCTCCGATGTCGAGGTTTGTGGCGAGCCTGGTGGGAGCCCTTGTGGTTGGCATCGTGGCCAGCCTCTTGGAGAGCATTGCCGTGCGCCTGGCCGGGGCCCTGTTGGGGGGGTCGCTGGCCCAGACCATCTGGCCGGTGGTGATGACCGGGGGTTCGGTCACACCCTGGTGGGTCCCATTCCTCGGGGCCGCGATTGGGCTCCTGATGTTTCCGGGCCTCTATCGAGCCATGCTGCGGGTCGTCATTCCGCTCCTGGGAGGGCTCCTGGTCGCCCAGGGCCTCGGTCACCCCGGGGATCCGCAAATTGTGTTCGGCCTGGCCGGAGGGAGTTTCCTCGTCGACACCCTTCTTCGGTTCCGGGTGAAGACCTGATCCGAGGGCTCTACTCGACCTCTACAAGTGTCAGGAATGGCGGGGCCGGGTTGTAGCAGGTGCTGCAGCGCATCGCGAGCACCCACAATCCAGAGCTGTCGAAGCCGCCGAAGTCGCTGACTGTACTGGTGTCGTAATCCAACAGGGCCTCGGTGTTCAGCACGTGCTGTTCAATGGCGAGTGTCTCCAGGTTCACGAAATCACTCTCGATTTCCTGGGCGGCAAGGTCGTAGTTGGCGATGTACATGCGGTCCATCTTGTTCAACGGGAACTCCTCGCCGGCCCCGTCCATGGTCAGGGCAGACCAGTCCACGAGAGGTCCGCTGGAGGTGACGGGCGTCCCGGCGTCGAGGTCTACTTCGAAGGAGACCGCCCCACTGCCATTTGCCAGGGCAATCGGATCCGTCGGCCCCGTCTCTGTGGGCAGGAAGAAGGTGAGCATCTTCGCCCGGTCGGCGGCGAAGGCCGTCAGGATGTAGGTCTCGGTGTCGGATGCGTAAATCTCGTCCTCCACCAGGATGGGCGTTCCCAGGAATTGGAAATCACTCAGTGGCGCAGAACACTCCCCGCCTGTCGGGGTGTAGTCCGCACTGCCGGAGAGGTCTTTCTGGGGCAGGTTCGTGGCCACCAGGGTGGACTCCAACTCCGCCTGGCTGAGTTCCCACCGGGACAGCACCACGTAGTCCACGTCTGTTGGCGCCATGGCCAGACCCAGGAAATCCACGGTCAGATCGCACCAGTCGACAATGATGTCGGTCTTCTCCAGGATCTCCACCGTGCCTATGTTCAGTGTGGAAGTGAACGTGTAGTTGTTGGCGTCCTCGAGAAGAATGTCTTCCTCCCCACAGCCCATCAGGGCCAACAGTAGCGTGATCATGTGTCTCCATCCTCTGAGGCCGGGTCATAGAGATCCCGGATGAAATTCAGGTGTCCAGGGAAGTAGCCGGCGGGAGACTCCATGCGCCACTCCACCTCGCCATCGGCGGTGACCTCGACCACCACGCCCTCGCTCCCGAAGTTGATGACGGTGTTCCCATTGGCAAGACGAAAGGCCTCCCCGAGCACCTTGGCGTACAGGCCCTCGCCCTCGCCCCAACTCCAGACCCGTTCTGCGGTCCCGGTGCTCTCGTCCAGGGCGAGTTCCACGGCCCATGTCTCCTCCCCCAGAAGCGGCGTGGTGGTGAACAACAAGGTCCCGTTCTCCGTCCACGTTGCGCTGTGGGGGTACTGGATCAACTTGTCGCGGTCATCCAGGGCGTGGTCTCCGTAATCCCCCACCCCCCGCAGAAGCTGGCCCTCTCGGTCGAACTCTACGATGATGTTCGCGTTTCGGCACGAGAGGGTGTAGGTCTGCCGCACCGGATCCCAGGACAGGAAGTTCCCATGGGTCCAGTCCGCACCCTGGCTGTAGAACTCCATTTGAAATTCATCGAGTCCCCGGATCTCCCAGTCATCCCACGTCGACCAGATCGCCCGATCCACACCTTCCGGTGAGACCTCCCGGATCACGTCTCCGACCACCGACCCCCAGACGGAAGTTTCCCGAACATCGATGGCCAACCAACTCAGCGTTCCGTCTTCGAGTCGAGAAAAGCTGTGGTGGGCGAGCGGTGTGCGGACCTCCTCCACCAGGGTGCCGTCCATTGCGACCCTGCGAACAGTCCCCTCATCCAGGCTGAAGTCCTTGGAGAAACGGTTGTAGAAGATGTCTCCGGATTCCGGGTCCAGGAGTGCCTGAGGACTGATGAACCCCTCATCGGAGGGCTGGTACCAGACCACCTGGCCCTCTCGGTTGAAGATGAGCACAAGGGCGGGCGAGGTGCCGCTCGCCGCGAGAAAGAACCCGTCCTCGACTTCCCCCTCTGCGTGAATGGGTACCTGGAGGTTCGGGATGGCTGCAGGGAGATTTCCCGTCCGAATTGACCGGTGGGCCTCTGGCCACTCGAAGGAGGCATCAGTAGCCACCACCCGAAAGCAGCTGTCGGTGTTGGATGGGAGGCCCAGTAGCAAGGCCTCGTGCTTGGTCCCTACACCCACGGCGGGGGTCTGGTAGCGACTGCAGTCGCCTTCCGGCCCGAACTCGACATACCCATCCAGCTCGGCGGAGGTGGTCCAGGTGACCTTCACGACCGTCGAAAGGCCCGGCACTGGGGTGGCCGAGATGTTCCGGACGAGCCCACATCCAGCGAAAACGAAGGCGGCCGCTCCGCAGAGAAGCACCTGGAACCCCTGGTGGGCTTTCACCCCTCGCTTGCGCGGGCCGATGGCTTCTCCAGGAGGTCCTCGTACACGAAGGCACAATCCTGGCGAATCCGGTCAGCGTCAAGCCCAAAGCGTTCCAGGCTGTACTTGTGTTTGCTGACTCTGGCCCGCTGTTTGTCCGCAGTGGCCCGGATCTGGGATTGCCGGTCCTCGGTCATTTCCTCCCCGATGAAAGGCAGGAGCTCCTCCATCAGTCCATCGAAGTCCTGCATCATGCGCTCATAGGGCACCATGAAGACCTTGCTGGTGTCGAAGACGCCGGCCTGGAGGTGGTCGTAGAACCCCCTGTAGAGGAGCATGTTGCCCTTGTACATTCGTCCCAGGAAGCGTTCACGAACCTCTTCGGGAAGAGACCAGAACTTGAAACGATTCTCCAGCGGTGTGGTGACCAGGCTCATGGTCGAGGGCATGACCGAGAGTGGATCCCGCACGGTGTAGAGCACGCAGGCATCGGGAAAGTGCTTGAAGAGTTCCGGCAGACGAAGGGAGGCCGTAAACATCTTGGCGACAACGCGATTGCCCCTGGTCGCCGCAAGGTTTGCCTTCCAGACTCGCCGGATCCAGGCAAAGTCACGGGCCGAGGTGTCCCGCTTCCGTGGATCGACCAGGTCCACATGGTCCTTTTCGTCGAAGGAGAGCAGGAAACAATAGAAGAAGATGCCGTCCAGGAAGCGCAGGAAGATCGAGGAGTCGTCGGTCTCCACCTTGGTGAGGCCGGTGTCGTGGGCATCCTTGGAGTGGTACCGAGTCGGACTGAAACGCTCGAGAATGGGCAGCAGCGGTTTGATGAAGATCTGCAGCGTCAGCGAGGGGTACAGGCCCCGGAACAGTTGGAGTCCGGTTCCCACCTGGAGGTCGTCCGTCAGGTAGCGGTGGATGAACGTGGTGCCCGATCGAGGGGTGCCGACGATGATGATCGGTCGTTCAACGCGGGCGGACCGGAGCCTCCTTCCGAAGAAGAGGTGGTCGACCATCATGCCGAGCGCCACCATCAGGCGTAGATTCAGGAACAGGACGAGCGTGATGGCGGGGGCTACCCACAGGCCAAATGTCCGGCCTATGACGCCCCAGGCCATGAAGATGCGTGTCAGCATCGAAGCTCCGAGCTGGGGATGGCGTCTGGCCGAGGCCTCATCGCCTGCGGTCTATTCGCTACGGACGTATGGAAGCAGCGCCAGGTGCCGAGCCCGCTTGATAGCGGTTGTCAGCCTTCGCTGTTGCTTTGCATTCAAGCCGGTCCGTCGACGGGGCAGGATCTTGCCACCCTCGGTGAGAAACCGCTTGAGCGTTTCCGGGTCTTTGTAGTTGATCGGTTCCTTGGTCTTGCCGTAGATGGCCATCGGGAACTCCTGAAGATCGGGATGCCTGAGAGCCGCGGGAATTAGCCCGTGCTCGGGGTGTGGTCAACCGTTGGAGGCTGCTTCGGTCTCCAGGTAGTCACGCAGTGCGAGGAAGGCCTGGCGCCATTCCCGAACCAGGACCTCCCGTGCCTCTTCATCCTCCAGGATGCCGCCCCCCGAGTGGACGAGCGCCACTCGGGTCTCGTTGCCGTCGCGCGCAACCTGGAATCGAAGACTGGTGCCCTTGGTGAGGGCCGGGCTTGTGGAATCCCAGGCGACCTCGAGTTTTCGAATGGGCCGATAGGTGTGAAAGATTCCCACCTCGTCCAGTGACTCCCCGTCATCGCCGATGACACTCAGTGTGATCCGTCCGCCCTTGCGCGGATCCACCCGGGCCTCGTCGGCGTACCAGGAGGTCCAGCCCTCGGCCGTGCTGAGCGCTCGCCAGACTTCCCGTGGAGTGGCGTCGATGTTGATCTGTTGACGGATGGAGGCCATACCCGGCGCGTTCTAACCCGGCGGGCCCACCACGCACCGGGATACCTTCCTCCGATGTGGGTCACCCTCTGGCTTGGATGGGGATGTACCGGGCAGGGCCTGGGGGGCGACTCCAGAAGCGATATTGTCGGCTCGGCCCCCCCTGATTCCAACACGGAGACAGGTGAAACCGACGTCCGCTCCTGGCATGGAGAGAGTCCAGGTGGAGGCCTCGGTGCGAGTGTCGTGGCCCTGGATGACCTGGCCTGGGCAGGTGCACCCTGGGGAGAGACGGGGGCCGTCTGGGAACTGTCCACCGACCTCTCCTCGGTCTTCCCCGAGGTGATGCAGGCCACTCTGGGGTTTGCCCTGGCCCTGTCCCACGACGGTCACCTGGCCGCGGGTGCCCCACTGGGGGACCTGGGGGCCGGTCACATCGCGGTCAGCACCGGGACGACGTTGACCGGAACAGGGGGCGACTTGCGTGGTGGCGCCCTCGCCTGGGGAGAAGAACTCTGGTCCGTGGGGGGAAGCACGCTCTGGCACCCCACTGATCCGATCACGCTTCCCGAGCGGGCAGGAGCCCTGGGTCTCCTGGATGGCAGGCCCCTCATCGGTCTGCCGCGGGGGCCCGATGCGCTCTGGTTCGACGGGGTGACATGGCCTCGCCTCGAGGACCAGGATGAGGCGGGCTTTGCCCTCTGTGTCAGCGATCTCGACGGCGATGGCATCGATGACGTGGTGGTAGGGGCCCCCGGGTCCGGGCGGGTTCACCTCCTGTTCGGCTCAACGGACTCATGGGACCTTTCCGAACGGGTCCTCACTGGACCCGGCGGACGCTTCGGGCACAGCCTGGCCTGCGCCGAGGAGACCCTCCTGGTCGGCGCTCCACTGGCCGCGGAGGGACGAGGGGCCGTCTGGCTTCTGGAAGGGTCGCCGGAGACCTGGCAGGTCGACGAGGCCACGGCGGAAGGCCGACAGGCCGGCGAGCACTTCGGGGCGGCACTGGCCCTTGAAGCAGGCGCCATGTGGATCGGAGCGCCCATCGCTGACGAGGGGGCCGGACGAGTGGATCAACTCATGCGTTGACCGGCCTGGGTTTCCGGTTCTGGCCGATGACCATCAGGCCGATGAAGCCCATGAACAGGGATTGTTGCCAGATCCCGAGTGCCCCCACGAGCAAGCCCAGGAACATTCCGAGCCTGCGTGTGGTGCGTTCTGCCCGCTCAGGAGACCACCACAGGTACAGGAAATGCCGCAGCGCCTGGCCCCCATCCAGGGGGTACATCGGGAGAAGGTTGAACAGGGACCAGAACAGGTTGATGTGGATGGTCAGCTCCAGTGCCAGGAGAGCCCACGGTGGCAACTGTCCCTCGAAGAACTGGCCCAGCCCATAGGCAAGGGCCCCGAGGGCCAGCCCTGCTGCGGGACCCGCGAGGCTGACCCTGAATCCCTGGGCGTGTCGGGGTGCGGTTGTGAAGCTGCAGAGGCCTCCGAAGCCGTGGATCAGAATGCGACAGGGACCCAATCCATGGAGATTTGCCACCACTGCGTGGCCGAGCTCATGGACCAGGATGCTCAGGACGAGCACCACCGCGAAGAGTGTGGGACGCACCCAGTCTCCACGTTGGAATCCTGGCAGGACCAGGAAGCCCACGATGATCAGGGCAGAGATGTTTACCTGGAGTTCCGTGCCCCACAGGCGCCCCAGCCGCCAGTTCACTGCTGCCCCCCCGGACCAGGTTGGACAGGCGCTCCAGGCGAGGATTCGAGGGTCGGGGTTTGAATCGGATCGGGCACGTCCAACCACCCGCCCTCGATCAACAGCAGAAGTCCCACGATCGCCAACAGCACCACCACCACTGCGGACCCCACCTGGGTCGCTTGTTGTGCTCGCGCCAGGCTCCGTGCTGTCTCTTCCAGTCGAAGCTGTTGCCCCTGATTGATCAGCGCCTGGCGCTTGATCCAGTTCTCCAGGGCCTCCACAGGTTCAGGGGTGTCACGAGGCAAGGATGCCGCCTGCAACAGGGGTTCCAGTGGGTCTGGAGTGAGGTCTCCTGACAGCTCGCCCATGGCGGTCAACACGGCCCCGGACCGGGGATCGGGGTGGGCGCGGTGAAGCGCGGAGAGAACCTGGAGTTCCTTCTTCCCGTCCTTTCCTTCTCCCATGGCCTCACGGAGGAAGTGCAGCGCGTTGAAGAGCGCGAGAGTCCTGGGCTCGGACTGCTCCTGGCTCAGGGCTTCCAGTTCACGGTCCAGCATTTCCGAAAGGTCGTTCACCCACGGCTCCCAATCACCCGAAAGTCGCCCCCCAGCAGTTTGGTGAAGACGTCCTTTCCGTGCGAGGTGAGGCCGAGGCCCTGGACATCGCGAAGCTCGATGGCAAACCGTCCTGGCGCTGCAGGGGGCCGGAACTGGAGTCCTGCCAGGTCCTGCTCCATCCCGCAGTTGGGACACTGCAATCTCCGGTGTCCTCCTTCCTGCCACCGCCGAAGACCGCCAATGGCTTCCTGGACCATGGCGGCCTCACAGCCCGAACACCGGACCTGGTAGCCACCTTGCTTGTTGCCATAGAGGTGGGCGCTTGGTGGGAGGTCCAGCCGTGCAACCACCCAGCCTCCCGTCAGGAAAGCCCCTCCCCACCGTTTGGATTTCATGGGTTGATGTTCCCGGATGAACTGATCCAGCGCCTCCTGGGACTTGCCCGGGCACTGGCGATCAGGGTCGGCGGGCACCAGCCAGGCATTCAACCGATGGGTGGGATGAGGCGCCATGATTCAGGGGTATCCTGTCCTTGTGGGCCACTACGACCCCTACCGCCTTGAGTTTCGGGCCGAACCAGAACCCGTGGACGGTCCGCTGCCACCACCCCTTCGCCTGGTGGAGGACGATGACCTGCTGCAGGTAGAGCGGTTTCCACCCTGGGTTCGATGGGCTGCCCTGGGCCTTGCCGCCGCTTTTGCGACAGCGACGGTGATCACCACGGCGGTGACAGCCGGTCAGCAGAGCCTGCTCACCGGTGCCAGCTGGGTCCCCGATGAGGATGGCGAGAAGCACCCCAGGACCCACCCCTGAGTGGCGATGATGCTTCGCGCCCGATCAGGCGCCGCGCATGAAGAAGTCCGGAATCCGGACCTCGACCGGTCCAAGGACCCCGGCCTGACAGCCCAGGCGATCACCGGCTTCCACCGCCTCATGCCCCAACACGATGGACTCCGAGGGTCTCATGGTGGTGAGGTGGTCGGCACCGTCGAGGATCTCCAGACGGCAGGTTCCACAGGAACAATGTCCTCCGCAGAAATGGTCCAGTTCCACATCCAGGGCCAGCGCTGCCTGCAGGAGGGTGGTCCCCGGAGCCACCAGGCCCCTGGCGTTCTCCTCAAAACGGACCTCTTGGGGGCCTTCCGGAAGTGTTCCCTTTCCTGTGAGCTGGCGCAGCACTGCCTCTCCGCTTTGACGGAGCAGGCCACGCAGTCGCTTTCGTTTTTCCCCTGCCACAGTTCCGGCAGTCTACGCGCACCTTGGGCTGTCGTCCTGGGGGGGGTGATGAGGAGGAGAAGGCCAGCACCTCCCAGCGGGGGGGCCTGGGAAGGGAGAAGCGTTGACAAAATGAGGAAACGAGGGCACACCGCGGGCCGATACACTGCGTGCAAATGACGAATGAGGTCTCCAGAGGCGTGCCGGGAGTTCCAGGGGCTCACGGGACGGGCGTGGCAGGAAAGCGCAACACCCCGGGGCGATCCCCAGGTCATCGGTGGCCCGAATCCATCGGGCTGGCGATCTCTCTCCACGCCGTTGTGCTGCTTCTGCCGTTCGACTGGTTCGGAACGCCGACGATGCCTCCAATCCACGGAGCCGAAAAGCTGGTGTCGGTGGAATTGATTGCCACTGAACCGGTCACGCTGCCCCCCACTCCACCGCGCCAGGCCCTGGCGGATCACCTGGATGGTGGTTCGAGCACGCCTGTGGTGCCGGTCCATCCCACCCACCGAAAGTGGATGGACCCGCCAGCTCCCGTGTCAGAGAAGGCACGCCTCGAGAAGCGTCTCCCGAAGCCCCTGGAGGACGAGGAAGCACCAGTAGACGACCCGAAGACCCATCGCTTTGTCCGGGCCGACCCGGACGTTCCACGGGTGGAGACACCCGACACCGACGTCATCTCGGACAGGACCCTGACGGCGCCCAAGGAGGTGCGCCGAGAGGTCTCCACCGTGCGCATAGGCCCGCACAACTCCGGAGACCCCTCGTCCCCCGATCATGCGGGGGCAGCGGCGATACCCGACCGTGTCTCGATGCCCCAGGTCGAGCGCGACAGCGAGAAGGAACCACGTCGAGAGAACCTCGAGGAAGCCTCACAGCCTGGCGTCAGAAGTGGTGGGCAGCCGGAGGAGTCCAGGGCCGAGGCCCCGATGGCCACCGAAACAGGGGCTCCCGGAGGACTCGACCTCCAGCGAGTCGCCTCCCAGGGCGCAGAGGCGATGGATGCGAGAGGCGTCAGGGATCCAGGTGAGGCCGGTGATGATGCCCCCACACGGGACGGGCTGGCATTTGCCAGTGACGGGGATTTCCCAGTCCCTGCCACCGGTGGCGCGGATCCTGCCGACCCACGGCCCGAGGGGCCAGACCTGCCGTCTCGGAGCAAACAGGCCATTCGGCCACTGTTGTCTCCGGGGACCCTGAACTGGATCGCTCCTGCGGAGGCCGCCGATGGCGGGAAGCCTCGGACAGAGGCGGGAGAAGGCCAGCGAGTCGCCCCCATCTCCGGAGAGGAGGCCACCGGGGACGGACAGGCCCTGTCCGGGCCGGGCACCGCCGCCACATCGTCGGATCTCGGAGAGGTCCTGCCGCAGAAGGGCAGTCGTTCTGCAGCGGGTGGACGGGGTAGCGCCAGGACCGACAGTGCCCTGGTGGTTTCCGAGGATGCCTTCCTGGATGTCCAGTCAGCCATTTCGGCCATCGAAACCCCTGCGGGTCGCTATGCAGGGAAGCTGGATCAGGCCTTGCGAGATCGCTGGTCCCCCCCCGTCGAGGCCCAGGTGATGTCCGGCTATGGCGTGACCACAGTTGTGTTTCGCCTGAATGCCAGGGGAAAGGTGCTCCACAAGGAACTTCAGCGTCACAGCGGGGTCCCCGGCCTGGACGCCGCTGCGCTCGCCGCCGTGCCTGAGCGGTTCCCTCGGCCCCAGACTGGCGTCATCTCTCCCGGCAAGAACCTGGAGGTGACCTACACCTTCCGTCACAGCTCACCGATCGTGTCCCGAACCGGTGTTCGGTAGGACCACGCAGATGCCACCGTTCGACCGGACCGACGGGGAGAGCCTGAGTTCACGCCATGGCGCTGATCGGCGACGGGACCAGGTTCGGGTTTCTGGGCCAGTCACCGCCCTGTGCCTTGCCCTCTTTCTGCATGTCGCAGGGCTGGGGGCACTGGCCCCCTTCTGGCCCGCCCTGACCGAGCTTCCTGAGGGGTCCACCGTCACGCCGGTCCAGCTGGTCGTCATCCAGCCGGAGGAGGTGCCTGAGCCCGAGCCGGAAACGGAGCGTCCGGACAGGGGGCAGATCGTGGACCTGCCCAGGCCCCTGGAAGAGGAGGAGCCCCTGGAGGCCGACTACCTGGCTGAACATTCCCGCACCGTCGAGGAAGAAACCCGGAGCGAGCGCTACCGGGTAAACCCCGAAGTGCTGGCCCCCACCTACTCACGGGAGGACAAGCTGGAATTCGCGGATGTGGTGGACCTTGGCTTCGAGGACCCCTCCACCGGGGCCACCCCTGGCCAGGAAACCTTTGATGCTGGCAAGGACGGGACGATGGCGTCCCTCCCCAGCCAGTACCGTTTCACCAACAAGGAAGGGCTGCAGGCGCCCATCGCGGCGTCTCACTCCACCCAGGACATTGCCGGAGCACCCAACAACGACCTGTTGGAGGAAGACCGCGGTACAGCCACCCTGTTGAGCACCAAGGAATTCGCCTTTGCGGGCTACCTGAACACCATCCGCAGACTGGTGAATTTCTACTGGCAACAGAACCTGGACAATGTGCCGGGGACCATCCGGCTGGCCAAGCCCAGCTACACGACAGTGGTTCGAATCGAACTGGCCTCGGACGGTTCCCTCTACCTGGTGCGGGTCACGGAGGACTGTGGCTCACCGCCGCTGGACCATGCTGTCGTGGACGCCTTCAGGATCGCTGGTCCCTACCCTGCCCCTCCTCAGGGACTGGTCGATCCGGATGGCATCGCACGGCTGCCGACCTTCAGTTTCACCGTGAACATTGGCCAGGCCCGGGCGAGCTACCAGGGCATCGATCCGCGGGCGGGAGTCCAGTTCCCTGGCATCCTCAAGTCCCCCCGGTAATCCCGGTCGAGGAGGCCTCAGGGCCGCACTGTGCCGCCTCAGCAGGCGATCTTGGAGAGCCGAAAATTGGGTGGCGCATCCAAGAAGCCCATCTGGAAGTCACTCCCCAGGTAGACCATCTGCCCCTGATCCAGCGGCTCCCAGATGTCCTCGATTCCGATGCGTTCACTCGAGACGATCAGGTGGTTCACCATGGGGTCCGGACGCACGGCCTCCAGGCATACCTTGGGTTCCACCGGACAGGTCCCGGCGTCCTGGCAGTGGACCTTCTGGGTAGACAGGTAGAGTTCCTTGCCGGCACGCAGCGCGAAAAAGGTGTCCCCGTTGGTGAGGATGAAATTCACGATCGGGTGGTCTTCCGCCACTTCGAGCGCTTTTAGGTAGAGCTCATCCACAGCATCTCGCAGGGCTCGTGCGGCCACTGGCGCATCGATGGCGCCATGCCCGGTCGGGTCGACACCTGCCCGGGCCATGGCGCTGACCAGGTAGTGAAAGAGGTGCTCCGAGTCCGTGGTGCCGAAGATGAGCGGCTGCTGCTCCGGGCGAATTCGGTCGACGACCCATTGCCGCAGTCGGTCGAAGGAGAAGATGGTTCCGTTGTGGGCCATGATCCAGCGCCCGAACCGAAACGGGTGGGAATTCATGTAGTCGCGCTCACCCACGGTGGCGCGGCGAACGTGGACGACAAAGGCCTGGGACTGGAGACGACTGCTGGCCAGCCGGAAGCGCTCAGACTCGTGTGCCGGCTCGCCGGACTTGAGAATGTAGGCGTCCTTCTGGATGAAGTACCCGATGCCCCAGCCGTCGGGATGCTGGCTGGACTGCTCCACCAGGGCGTTCTCTGCCTCGACAAGGGACCGGTGGGCCCTTGACAGGACATTGCTGCGAAATCCAAACAGACGGCACATAGGACGTGCTGCGGATCATAGTCCCCCGAGGGCCGGTTGACCTCGGATCCGAGTCGCCATACCAGTAGCCCGCACATGAGGAGCCTCCCTTGGTCCCCTTTGGCCTGATCAGCCTGGGCTTCACCGAGTTGCTGGTCATCGGTGTTCTGGTCATCGTCTTCGTTGGACCAGATCGCCTTCCCGACCTGATGCGCTTCGTGGGACGGCAGTATGGTCGCCTTCGAAGGGCCTCCGATGAATTGCGACGAGCCTTCCAACTCGAAGTTGATCGTGTCGACGCAGACCATCGTGCAGAGGAGATCCGTCGGCGCAGAGAGGACCTGCTGCAGCGTCGAGGGACTTCCCAGGAGGAGACGCCTACCCGGGCCGTTGCCCGCCCAGAGGCTCCCCTGCTCGAGGACCCCCAGGAACCGGAGACCGGGGAGGAGGAGTCGGCGCCCGGAAACGGCCAGGAACCTGGGTCCGGAAACGAACAGGCGCCTGAGTCGGAAGAGGGGGGGGCCTCGTGAAGGTGCTTCCGCCGAGTACCCCGGTGGACGATTACCGGATGCCCCTGCTCGACCACCTGCGAGAGCTCCGGACCCGGCTGGTGATCAGCCTGGCAGCGCTGCTGGTCGCCGTCGTGGCCTGCTTCTTTTTTGCAGAGGAACTCTACCTGCTGCTGGCCGCACCGATGAAGTCCGTGCTCGGAGACGACGTCGAGAACACCTTTGTGGTGCTGGACCCCATGGAGACGATCCTGACCTACCTGAAGGTGGCCGTGCTCGCTGGTGTCGGGCTGTCTTCACCGGTGCTCTTTCACCAGATGTGGCTTTTCGTAGCGCCGGGCCTCTACGACACGGAGCGGACCACGGTCTTGCCCCTGGTGGTGGCCTCCACGACGCTGTTCCTGGCGGGTGCATCCTTTGCCTACTGGGTCATCTTTCCCTTCGGGTTCCAGTTCCTGATGGCGCTCTCACCCGAAGAGGTGCAGGCAAACATCTCCATCGCCTCGTACCTGGGCACCTCCACGCGACTGCTCCTGGCATTTGGCTTCTGTTTCCAGCTGCCGGTGATCGTCTTCTTCCTGGCTCGAATGGGCGTGGTGGATTCCCAGGACATGACCTCGAAGTTCCGCTACGCCATTGTCGGAATCTTCCTGGTCGCAGCCCTGATCACCCCGCCGGACCCGTTGACCCAGAGCCTGATGGCCGCGCCGTTGACTCTCTTGTACGGCGTGAGCATCCTGGTCGCCCGGTTCTTCAGCACGAAGAACAGGCTCGAGGATCCGGACAGCGACCCGGACGACCTGGACTTCTGAATCAGACGACCACGTTTTCCTGGTAGTTGCCAAAGACGGCCCGCAGGCCATCGGCGATTTCGCCCAGTGAGCAGTCGGCCTTGACCGCTGCGAGGATGGGCACCATCAGGTTGTCGGTTCCGGACGCCGCCTGCTGAATGGTATCGATGGCCTGTGTGGCCTCTTCGGCCTGCCGCCCACTGCGAACGGCCTGGAGCCGGAGCACCTGTTCCCGCTCGAGGGCGGGGTCGACCCGCAGAAGCTCCGGTGGCTCCTCGTCCCCTTCCTGAAAGGCGTTGACTCCGACGACCTTCAACTCCTCACGGTCCTGGGCTCGTTGACAGGCATAGGCCGCCGTCTGGATCTCCCGTTGAGGGAAACCCCGTTCGATGGCGGTGACCATGCCACCCATGGTGTCGATTTCGTCGATCAGAGCCTGGGCATCG
>CAZMNK010000049.1:0-34648 GCA_964567625.1 uncultured Enterobacterales bacterium
TGAGTGCCACGCCGAGCCGGCCTCGGTGCGCCTCGGGATCGGGGGCCTGGAACAGGAGATCGGACTTGTGGAGAAGCACATAGGCCTCTTCCACCGGGATCGGAACCGGCAGTGCCGTCGGTCCAGGTCCTCCTGCCGACACACAAGCGGCCAGGAGCCCGATCAACCGCCCTGCCGGGTGATCTCCACGGACTGGCGTGTCTCGACATCCCGTTCAAGGGACTGTTTACCGTCGGGCCAGGTCACCAGGATCCGCTCCACGGTCTCATTGTCCCCCAGCCCAAAGTGAACTTCCAGGGGGTCACTGCTCGCATAGCTGGTGCCACCGGCCCGTATCCAGCGGGTCTGGGTCACCCCATCCACCCTGATTTCGACCCTGGCACCCACAGCGTCCACGTTGGGTGCGGGCTGTTTCAACTGGATTCGCAGCCAGGCATTGTCTCCACATCGGCTCATGTCGATGATGGCATCGCCTTCCAGATCCCGGCGCACGATGTCCAGGTAGCCATCGCCATTGAGGTCCGCGGTAGAGAGACCTCGGTTCATCCCATCGTGGTCAACACCCCACTCCGCGCCCACCTCGACAAAGGTGCCATCCACCTGTTGAAGGAAGAGGTTGTCCGGCTGCAACTCGGGGTTGCCCAGGCCCTCATGATCCTCACGGATGTACCCAAAGGCCACGATCAGGTCCTCGAGCCCATCATTGTCCATGTCCGCAAACTGGGTTCCCCAGGCCACGTCACTCACCCCGATCTCGGGCTCCAGACTTCGAACCGCCTCGTTCCGATAGTAGGTGCCATCGGGCAGGGACTCCTGGAGAGGGAGTGCATCCCAGCTGGCATGCACCAGGTCCGGCCGACCGTCACCGTTGATCTCGCCGACCCCCAACCCCATTCCGAAGATCGCCAACTCCAGTCCCCAGTCACTGGTGACATCGACCAGGACCAGGCTCCCGTCCTCGCTGTCGTTGCGCAACACCACGTTGCCCTTGCGCAGACTGCCCAGGTCATTGACGAAGACCAGGTCGAGGTCACCGTCCAGATCGATGTCGTGGAATCCACCCGCATAGGTGTAGGCGCCCATGAGATCGCTGTTGGCGGCATCGAGCACATGGGAGACATCCATGAAGGTGCCATCCCCATTGTTCAGGTAGAGCTCGCTGGGATCGGCCGGACCGGGGTTGTTCTCATCCCAGTCGCTCGTCGGCGCCACAAAGTGGGCGTAGAGCACCACATCCAGGTCCCCATCGTCGTCCACGTCGCCCCAGGCGGCTCCGGTCGTCCCATGGAACTCGGTGGTCCACCCGGTGTTGGGCAGGCGGACGAACTTGCCTGTGCCGTCATTCTGCCAGAGGGCATTGGGGCCACCCCGATTCACCGCGGTCAGATCCAGGTCGCCATCGTCGTCGTAGTCCACAGCCACCGAGGCCGAGGTGTACTCGATTCCCGCAGGCCACTTCACCGAGGTGACGTCCTCGTAGACCCCGAGACTGACGCTCCTGTAGAGCTGGTCCGGGCCCAGGTTCGGCAGGAAGATGTCCAGGTTGCCATCCGCGTCAAAGTCTCCGATGGACACTCCTCGACCCTTGGACAGGCCCCCAGCCCCATCGGGATCCACGGCCTGAACCTGCCAGTCGTCACCCCCATGAGCCACCCGCATCGGGCCTTCGCTCTCGCGCAGGGAACTGTCCTCACAGACCAGGACCCCGCTCTCGGTCAGCGACGTGGGCACGCCCACAAAAGGCGATCCCGTCTCCCCGCTGTCATCGGTGCCGATGCTGCTGTCACCCCCGGAATCCGGGCAGTCCTCCTCCGAGCATCGAAAGAGGAGGCAGCCCTGGGTCATCAGGGGCACCAGCAGTCCCAGGCCAAGCATCGAATCTCCCTGTCAGGAGGGCCCAGGAAGGTAGCATCCCCAGTCGAGTCTCGCAGTCATGGCAGGTCATCTGTCCTGCAGAAGTCTCAGCCGCCGGCCAGCAACTCCGCCACCTCCCATCGCCAGGATCGGCCCAACCGGTCGATTGCCCAGATCTGTTCCCCCTCTGGAGACCAGGAGATCTGTCGCAGGGGAACCGCGGAAAAGGTGGACACGATGCGGGCTTCTCTCAGGTCCCAGAGGGCCATTGCCCCCTCACCTCCATGGTGGCCAACCACCAACCACCGACCGGTGGGGTCGACCGAGACCGCCCCCGTCGAGGCGTCCAACCGGGCATCGGCCAGGACCTCCGGAGGGGCCGGGCCCAGGGGATCCCACCGCCAGAGCCAGGCTGGCGAGCATCTCCCCGCACAGCCCACAACAACCTCCCCGGTATAGGGCAGCCGGTCCACACCGCGCACGGCCCCACAGCAGGCCTTGTGGACAACCCCGTAGGAAGCCAGGGACGGCAGGCGGTAGTGATGCACTGCCCCCACTTCGTCCACGGCCAGCAGGCCATCCGCAAGCCAGGCAAAGCCATGGACGGGACGCCCCGATGACCTCGCCTGGGCCACCTTGGTGAGCTTGGGACCCCGGTAGAGGCTGGTGCCCCCAAAGACATCGCCAGACGCCAGGTGCCAGCCGTCGGGAGACCAGGACAGCGCCGTGATCCGAGGCAACTGGTTCAGAAACAGCACCACGTCGCCGGTCTCGACCTCCAGGACCCAGATCCGGGTCTGAACGCCGACGGCCAGGTAGCGGCCATCCGGGGACAGGTCCACCTCGAGCCAATCCCACCAGCCGTGGGTGGGCAGGAAGTAGCTCATGGGAATCCGGGGAGCGGCCACGGCCGAGCGCACGTCTCCTGTCTCGGGATCCAGGGTGGCAATCATCGCCCACCTCGAGCCCATGTCCTGGTGGTAGACGACCACATCCCCATGCAGGGCCCTTGGCCCCACAAAGAGCGCCCCCTCGTCGACAAGCACACTGTCACCCATGGGTCGCCAGGTGGGTCGCCAGTAGGCCAGGGTCTCCTGGTCGACCTTGGCAATCGTGGTCCAGTGCCGCACGCGCTCTTCAGAAAGCCGCAGAGCCGAGTCCTCGGGCAGGCGGCCATAGTCCACCTGCCAGCGGTGGTCACGGTAGACCAACGCCCAGTCCTCCGTCCCGGTTGCCAGTTGCACCCGAACCACGTCTTCGTCCACCTGCTCAAGGACCTCGGCTTCCCGGAGAAGCCACCACAGGTAGCCGGCTCTGGCATTGCGATTCTGAAGTGCCCAGAACCACTGCTGCTGGTCCCGAGGACCGTCCTCATCCAGCCATGGCTGAACCGCAAGCTCCGACCCCGGTAGGAGCCGGCGCCCCGCCTCCTGACGACTGTCGACCTGGGCGAAGAGGTCGGTCAGGAAACGAACCGGTTCACTGCACAGGCCACAGGTACTGGGAATGAACTCCTCCACCACCGGGCCGTCCCAGGTCCCACGAACCACAAAGGTCCAACCCACGTCCTGGAGCACGACTCGGATGTAGTCCGGGCCCGAGACCGTGCCCTGGATCCGGGGTCGCTGCGCCAGGATCGACCGCCAGTCCCCATCCCGATCCAGCCTGACCTGGACGTGGTCCTCCCAGGCGATGCGCGTGGCGGGCGGGGCTTCTTCCAACTCCAGGGGCAAAAAGGTCCGGCGAATCCACTGGCCACGGGCTCTCCCATCCGCCACAACGTCCACCACGGCCTCCACGTAGGCCGAAGCCTCGGAAGAGGACGGAGCACCCATCGTGGCCGCGAGCGCGGCGGTGAACCACAAGACGAAAGACATGAGACCAAGTATCTTTGCGCATATGGGAATGCCTTGGACCCTGGCCCTGTGGATTGCCTGCTCCGCCGAGACTGAGCCCCAGGAGAACTGGCTGGTGGAGGCCGCCGAGTTGGGAGCGCCCGTCGCAAACGGGACCGGCTACGAATTCGAAACCCCCCAGTCCGCATGGCTCGCAGCGGAGCACGTCGTGCCCGGCCTGACCTGGAGCTGGCCCCCCAGCAACATCCCCCTCTTTCTTTGGGAGGACGTGCTGATGGGAGAGAACGTCAGTGACGAGGGAAGTTGTCCCTACATGACTGCCAGCGGCGGCTCACTCACCTGGCGGACGGATTGCCGCAGCCAGGACGGGTACGACTGGGAGGGGGAATACACGGTAGGCGAGACCCAGGACGAAGACTGGTTGCTCTTTGATTACGCCTTTGATCTCAGCGTCTCCAGCGAGGTCGACGATCGCGTCTTCGACCACCTGAAACTGGACGGCTCCATGTTCTACGTGGACGGAGACGATTCGCCCATGGTCCGCAGCAGCCAGAGCAACCTCGTCATCCAGGCGGCGGGGTACTGGTCAAGGGGATTCGAAGACCAACTGGAGCAGGCCTGGTCGCGACTGGCAGTCAGCGGCCGATGGGAGGGCCAGGTCGTGGAGGGCCAGCAGGTGATCCAGCTGGATGCCTCCGTGGACCTGGGCGACCTGGGCGGTTTCCAGGCCACGGGAAACCTGAGCGAGGACGACTGCGTCCTCGAGCCCGCGGGAGAACTCACCCTGATCGGCCAACAGGAGGTCACGTTGGTCTTCCACGGAAGCAACGCCTGCGATGGCTGCGCCGAGTTGACCGTGGACGGTGAACGCCAGGCGAATGCCTGCCGCGGTCTCTGAACACGCCCAAACCTGATAGCCATCGCTCATGCCCCTTGAGCCCTGGTCCTTGCTGTTCATATGCACCGGCAACATCTGCCGGTCTCCCATGGCGGAGGGCCTGGCCCAGGCCTACGGCGCCAGGCGTGGCATTCCCGTACGCGTGGCATCGGCTTCGGTCCTGGGGCTGGATGGCCGCAAGGCCCACAAGCACGCCATTCGAGTGATGTCGGAGATCGATCTGGACATCTCCGAACACAGGGCCCAACCGGTGACTGATGCCCTGGTAGAGGATGCAGCCCACATCCTCGTGATGGAGATCCAGCACGCTGCAGCGCTCCGGGAACGGTACCCGGCCGCCGACGAGAAGATCATGCTGCTGGGAACCTATGGGGGCATGGTCGAGATCAGGGATCCGCTGGGCGGCTGGCGTCGGCGATTCCGCATCTGCCGAGACGAGCTCCAGCACTGCGTCGAGACCTTCATCGACCGGTTGCCACAGCGGTGATCCCCGCGCTGTGGCTGCTGGCCTCCTGTGGCTTCATGCCTCCGCTCCAGAAACCCCAAGAAGAGGTGCTTGCAGGCAGTGTGACCCTCTCCGTGGACGTGACCGCCCGTCGTGCAAGGCTTCGGATTCGCACCATCGAGCCGGCACCTGGGCCCCTTCCAGCGGAGCGTCACGGACTGACATTGGACCATTGCGCGACCCTCAAGCCGTTGGTACCGCTGGAGGGACAACAGCTGCGACCCGCCCAGGTTCGCGCCTGGTGTCAGGACGAGGAACTGTCACTCACCGGGAACCAGGACGGGCTGGCAGAGCACCTCTTTTCGGGCACTCCTCCCCCCGGCACCGTCTGCGAAATCGAGGTGGACGGTCAGAGCTTCTCGATACCTCCATTGTCCACTGCTCCCGTCATCCAGGTGGTCGGGACTCGTCTCCACTGGGAACCGGGAGAAGGGGACGAATTGCGCTTCGTCATTCCACGAAAAGATGGCGAGAGCACCCTCTGCCGTCTGAGGGACGATGGAGAGGCGCCTGCCCCAGCAGGTGCCCGAAAGCAATCGTTCTTTGCCTCTCGGGTTCGACTGGCGCTCCCGATGCTTCAGGGAGAGGGACGACTTCCGGTGTCGGTCATCGCCGGAACCTGGGGAGCCGCCTCCGACTGAGACAGAAGAGCCCCGCCAGCAAGACGAGCCACGAACACGGCAAGCCTCCGGTCACACCACAGGCCCAGGCCAGGCCTCCCGGATCTCCCGGATCCGGGTTGGGGTCGCAAGCCTCGTCGATCTCTTCGTCGCAGTCTTCATCGGTGCCGTTGTCGCAGAACTCTTCTGCGCCCGGAAAGACCTGGGCATTGGCGTCGTTGCAATCCTCTCCCCCGACGAGAACCGCCTCGTGGCCATCCCCATCCACATCACGCTCATCGGACCCGCTGCAGTCCTCGTCGATCCCGTTGTAGGGAACGTCCACGGCATCAGGGTTGATGCTGGCGTCGTTGTCGTCACAGTCATCCGGAGACACCCAACCATCTCCATCGAGATCGCTGGTGGGTGGAGGAGTCGGTGGCATCGGATCCGTCCTAAAAGGTGGTGTCCAGACCCGCGACAACACCGCCCCCCGCAAAGCCGATTCCTGCGACGCCATTCAGTTCCAGGCGCAAGGCGAAACGCTGATCGATGACCGGGCGTGTCACGGACCCCGCCACGGCCACACCAGGCAGTACCCGAGGAGCCTCTTCATAGGAGCCGAGCCACGCCGCCAGGCCATCCACCCCCACCTCCCACCGACGATCATCCAAGGTGCCCTCGACCCGAAGGCCGACCCGCAGGGGGATCCAGGCACGATAGAGCCAGTCCGCATCATAGCCATCCGGCAGGGGAGCACGGCTTGCCACCGGGTTCAGGGTCACAGCAAGGGTCACCCAGCTCGAGGTCGGAACACGCAACCAGAGGGCCAGTCCGCCCACCAGTCCTGAGAGATCACCGGCCACCGGGTCCTTCAACGTCGTCCAGGCGCTGGACACGCCCGCACCGATCACCCTTGTCCGGCCCTTGCCACCCACGGTGAATCGGTCCACCCAGCCCGGGTCGACCTCGCGCACGGCGGCCGTGGGAGAGACCTCGATGGCCAGCGCTTCCGGCTCCGTTTCACCGAGCCTGGTCCCCTCTGGGGTCCACACGGTCACCCCGCCGGGACCCAGGTGAGCGACCAGCAAGGGCAGTCCCAGAAGGCGTTCGAGCGCCCGGACCAGCTCACTGGCGGGAAGCCCCTGGCCTACTGCTGCCAGGTCCTGGGCCAGCCGGTCCTCGGGCAACGTCCCCGCATAGAGCAGAGACGAACGCGCAAGCGGGTAGAGCGTGGCTGCCGTCACCTCGATCGGACCACCATTCCCCTGAACCTGGACCAATCGCAGTCCTGGTACCAATCGTGCCCCTGACCGCGCCAGCGGTACGCCGTCCACATAGACCCTTCCGCCAGGTCCCGTCGCGGCGACTGGCACGGCCTTCGGTAGCTCGACTGTCTCCAGGAGTTCCTCGATCTGCGGGTCCAGCCCCGCCGGAAGCAGGAGATCGTCGCCCAGGGAACGTGCGGCCCGTGCCGCCTGCACCATGCGCTCATCATTCGAAGTCCGGACGGCCTCGCTGGCGTCCCAGGATGCCAGCAGGGCCGCACTGGCTGCGACCAGGTGAAGCCGCTGGAGATCCCCTCGCTGAGGAACTTGATCCAGGCACGCTGACTCCAGTTCGAGCTCGTTCACCCGGTCCAGGGCCCCGTTGAAGTCCAGCAACTGGACGAAAGCCTCGGCCTGCACCAGGCCCGCGAGCCAATCCTCGAGCCGGACAGGTCCCCCGCACCCCGCATCATCGCTCCGGCGAGCCAGGCTGATCACACGAACCTGCTCCCGGATCTGCTGGAGGTCCAGGATCCGAACGTTCTCTGGCTCCTCCTCCAACTCGACCAGGACCCGCCACGCGGCATCGGGCTCTTCGGCCTCAGGCCCGGTGATGACCACCACCACGCTCTCAGCCCAGGCCTTGTCCGGCATCCAGAAGGCCGTCAACGCCAGAATCGCCAGTGCAGAACACCTGACGACCCGGGCTACTGCTCGATCCACGCGCCCTGGTCGAAGTGCCAGACCCGACGCAGTTCATCGTCCTGGACCACGTCGACGATGAACCGGGTCTCGCGACCGTCATCGGTCTTGAGCTGGACGACATGCCTGCCCGCCGGCATCTCGTGGCGAAACAGCGGTGTGTGCTTGATGAAGCTGCCGTCTATGAAGACCCGGGACTTGGGCAAGGAGGAGATTGTCACCAGGCCCAGTCCGTCGGCGGCCACGGGCCCTTCGCCCCCAGCCGGGGTGGGTGCAACTGCTTCCGCCACCGCCGGGGACTCCGCGACCTGAGGCGATTCGACCTCTGCGACCAAGACCTTGTCCTCTGGAGACGGCGACACCGGCTCCTCGGGCGCCATGGTCGACTCGGGCTCGGTCGATGGCTGCTGTTCGGCCTTCACCACCGGGTCGATGGGCAGTGGTTCCGAGGCCGGAGACGGCGTCGGCTGGGGCGTTGACGGTGCCGCAGCTGGCACAGGCCTGGCGGCGACGGTTCGAGGCCGGGTGGCCGGCACGATCACCTGGGGCTCGAGCTCGTAGAATCCAGGGTCTTCATCCACCGCCGAAGAGGATGGAGTTCCCGGTGGAGCTGCGGGAATCAACGGCCGAGAGGTTGTCTCGACGGTCGTGAGTTCCTGTCCCGGAACCCGGTTCCCTATCTGCCAGCCGATCCAGGCCACCGCTCCGACGAACAACAGCCCCAGCCCGGCCCGCTTCAGTGGAAAGGACCGGCGTTCCTGACGGGATTCTTGAGGGTCAGCGCCCTGGTCCGGGGCGATCTCCCCAGGCGAGAACGGGCGCTCATGGTTGCCAGCACGGACCGGAATGCCTTCCTGGTAGGGATCGATGCTCCCGACCTGGAAGGTGGAATTGCTCCGGTTGCCAGTCTTGGCGGGTGGGGGGGGCCCCACCTTCTGCACGACCTTCTGGAAACGGTTGATCGTGGACAGGAACTGCAGGGTCTGCTCTCGGACGCTGATCGGATCCGGGATCCGTTCGGCCAGCGCCCGGGCCATCACCTGTGCACTCGGGTAGCGATCCGCCGGGTCTCGCTGGAGCGCCCGCACGAACACGCTGGAGAGTTGGCGATAGGGTCCGCTCAAAGAGGCAGCCCTGCGAGCGCCCTCATCGCTCGCCATCCACTCCATGATCTTGCCCCGGTCCCGACTCGGGAACAGCGGCTTGAAGGTCGCCATCTCGTAGAGCACGGCGGCGACACCCCACTGGTCCGAGGCTCCGTTGACGTTGCTGCCGACCGCCTGTTCCGGGCTCATGTAGCCCCAGGTTCCCTTGATCCCGCCCTTGTGACCGGCGGCCCAGAGGGCCTGGGAGACCCCGAAGTCCAGGACCTTGACCACCCCCTGCGGATTCAGGATCAGGTTGGAAGGCTTGATGTCCCGGTGAACCATTCCCAGGTGCTTGCCTTCCTCGGACCGAGCCTGGTGGGCATAGAACAGGCCCTCACTGACCTGGCGGCCGAACTCGGCAATCAGCGCAGGTGGAATGGGCATGGCGTTTCGCTTGCACAGCGAGAACATGCGTCGAAAGGTCGGGCCCTCGACGTACTCCATGACCAGGAAGAACCGGTCCCCATCCCGGTCGAAGTCCTGGATCTGGACCAGGTTCTGGTGCTGCAGTACCGACCCCACCCGGGCCTCGTTCACAAACAGCTGCTGAAAGTCCTCGTTGTCCGCGTGCTCGGGCAGGATGACCTTGAGCGCGACCCGCGGTGAGACCCCCGCCAGGCTCTCCCGCCGAGCCTCGTAGACCCGGGCCATTCCACCCTTGGAGATCAGGCGCACCAGTCGATAGCGTCCCAGACGCTCCGGCTCGCTGTTGGGGAGGGTTTCCCCGGCTCCAGGGTTCTCAGGCATCAGGAGGCCTCAATTCACGTCCGATCTTAGCCCGTAGGAAACGCTCCCATGCACTGGTGCTTACATGCGTTCCAGGGTTCTGACCCCCAAGAGGGACATTCCCGTCGACAGAACCCGTGCAGTGGCCTCCACCAATGAGAGCCTCCTCTCCCGATCCGCTGGTTCTGCCTGGAGCACATTGAGCTCGAAATAGAAGCGATTGAAGCGTGTCGCCAGGTTGAACAGGTAGTCACAGAGCAGGTTTGGACGAGAGGAACGCAGCGCGGAGTCAAAGCTCTCGCCGAAACGCAGCAGTGCGAGCACGAGTTCCCGCTCCAGGGCATGTTCCGGAGCGGCGGTCCCCACCACGGGTTCCGTGACCCCCCCCTTCCTCTGGATGGACCGCCCTCGTGCGTAGCTGTAGAGCAGGAACGGGGCAGTGTTGCCATCCAGGGACAACATGCGTTCCCAATCAAAGGTCACATTGGACTGCGGATTCTGGGAGAGATCGGCATAGCGAACGGATCCAATCCCCACGGCCTCCGCGACCGCCGCGCGCTCGGCCTCAGGGATCTGGGGAGACTTCTCGTCCACGACCTGGCGAGCCCTTCGAACCGCCTCGTCCAGCACATCTTCCAGGTTGATGACATTGCCCTTGCGCGTGGACATCGCTCCGCCGGGCAACGACAACAGGCCAAACCAGACGTGCTCCAGTTGTTTGGGTTCTACCCAGCCGAGCTTGGCGACACAGGCAAAGAGCTGGCGGAAGTGGAGTTGCTGCCGGGTGTCGGTGACGTAGACGATCCGCGTGGGGGACCAGGTGTCCAGTCGATAACGAAGGGTCGCGATGTCCGTCGTGGCATAGAGAAAGGCCCCGTCTCGCTTGCGAATCAGGAAGGGGGTGTCCTCGAGGCCCTTGCCGTCCTCGGCTGCAAAGGGAAGGATGACCGCCCCCTCGGACTGCTCCGCCACCCCGGTTTCCAGGAGGGTGTCCACGATGGGTCCGAGCATGTCGTTGTAGGCACTCTCGCCCAGGACCTCGTCAAAGGAGATGTCCATGCGCGAGTAGATGCGCTCGAAGTCCTCCAGCGAGACCTGGATGAAACGCTTCCAGAGGGCCAGGTTCTCCGCATCGCCTGCCTGGAGCCTGGCGGTCTCCGCCCGGGCCTGGTCTTCCAGCTCCGGGGCTTGTTCACAGGCGCGGGCGAACTTCACATAGAGCCGCTGAAGCTCCCCCACCGGGTCTTCGGCAAATGCCGCCTCGTCCAGCCAGGCCCTCCAGGCCACGATCAGCTTGCCGAACTGGGTCCCCCAGTCCCCGATGTGGTTGTCCGCGATGACCCGGTGGCCCGCATACCGGTACATGCGGTCCAGAGCCGCGCCGATGACAGTGCTGCGCAGATGCCCCACATGCATGCGCTTCGCCACGTTGGGGCTCGAGTAGTCGATGACCACCGTGCCCTCCCGCTGCAGGACCCCGAGGTGCGGGTCTGCGGCCAGTTCCGCGACCTGTTCGCCCAGCCAGGCATCCGACAACGTCAGGTTCACAAACCCCGGGCCGGCGACCTCGATGCTGGCGACCGCGGGATGGTCCGGCAGCGCGTCTGCGAGTTTCTGACCCAGGGCACGGGGATTGGTACGCAAGGGCTTGGCCAGCCGAAGAGCCAGGTTGCTCTGGTAGTCCCCATGCCCCTCGCCCTTGCTGGCCATCACGAGTCCCCCTCGAAGGACCCCTTCCAGATCAACGTCCCCGGTGTCCAGGGTGGCGAGGGCCTCCTGAACCAGGGCTGTCAGTACCACGGGCACCGATGTCATCCTTGTCCTCCAGTCTGCCGCGCGCGGCTATCGTTCCTCGCAGGAGCGGGCCACCCAGCCATCCACCTCCGGAGAGGGCAGATAGGCCGGCTCGCCACCCGCCCGTGTCAGGAGAGTCTGTCCCCTCGCGGCCCGTTCACAGACCTCGGGCCAGCCCAGCGTCGCGGCAGCATCCCGGAACAGTTCGCCGACCACACCACGGCAGACATCCGGGTCTGCCAACCCCTCGCAACGCTCAGGATCCACGGATCTGCCCAGCACAAGACCTCGGTGATGCCACTCCCGCCAGAACAGCCGCTCGGCGTCCCGGGCATGGGGCAGTCCATGCAAGCCCGCAAGGCGGACAGCCGCCTGGTCTGAGGGGAGGTCCAGGACCTCCCAGGCCTCGGCTCGGATCAGGTGAAAGGTGCACTCCCGGCCAAATCGAATCCCCAGACAACTGTCCAGCCCCTCGGCCAGCAGACCCGCCCCACGCTGACGCTCGGCGAGCATGAAGCTACACTCCTCGCGCCAGAGCCCCGACGGCACCCCCTGGCAGGCATCCTGGGAGACCGAGCCCCGGATCTCGACCGCTGCCGTGGCGCAGTCACCCCGGGCGTCCAGGGTTCGAAGCCGCTCACACCCCTTGAGAGCCCCTTCGAGAGAGACCGTGGGGTCCAGGGCCGCCAGGTAGTGGTCCCCACTGGTCCCGCCACTGCAGGCCCAGAGACAACCAAGTCCCCAGCCGATCAGTTTTCGCAGCTGCCCGGGCCTCCAGGATTGCCACAGGCCCCACAAGGCGCCGGCGCCGCCGGAGCGGGCCCGCGAGAAGCCCCGATACTGTGGCCGCCAGGCACACTCATCACCTTGATCAGCTTTCCTCCACCCATCGGGCCATCGAAACGAGCGCAGTCCGAGCCACACCGCGTGGGCGACTTGTCCCCATGGCGCTGGAGCACTTCGACCACTTCGCCACAGGTCTGGCAGGCATATTCGTAGAGCGGCATTCCCACCTCCCCGATCAATCTATCCCACCAGGGGACGGGGAAGCACGACCGCCGGACCGAGCCTCGCATAGGTGCCACCCATTCGGGCCACCGGGTCCAGCTTTTCGGGATCGACCCGCAAGGAGTCCCCGGGAAGCAGCCAGTCCTCCCTCACATGGAATCCGACCACCTCGAGCACAAACAGGTGCACATCGCCCAGGTCCAGGGTCTGGTCCAGAACAACCTCCAGGCTGACCCCTGCCTCGGAAGGTCGGCAGGCCGCGACTCGCTCCGCCTCCACTGGTGTCAACCCCACGGCCTCGAATTCCGAGACCTCCGGGGGATAGGTCGCACTGGTCTGGTGAAGTGCCTCCAGCCCCGGCATCGAGCAGATGGAGATCGTGGCCTCTCCGGTTTCCAACAGATTCCGCGCGGTGTCCTTGAGAGCGCCACGGCGACCGCGAGCCACCGAGATGGCCACCCTGGGGGGAGTACTGCCGACCCCCATGAAGTAGGAGAACGGCGCCAGGTTGTCACGACCGTCCCTGGACCTGGTACCGGTCCAGGCCACCGGACGCGGGACCAGCAGCGAGGTCATCAGGAAGTAGGCAGCTCGGGTGTCCAGGGTCGCGGAATCGATGTGCATGGGGGGCCTCGTCTGGTGACGTCCGCTATCCTCCTTGTTCATGTGGTTGCCATGGCTCTGGCTGGCTTGTGGGGCGCCTGCTCCCCCACCGCCCATCGACGGCACAGCAGCGGCGGAGGCCGCCGACGCCATGGTCCGGGCCGGCCACGCCGCCGCCGAGGTCGCAGCCCAGGCCGCGGCCATCGAGACCCTCTCCCGGGAATTGCGCCAGGGGGCGGAGCGCCCCGAGGCGGACGTGCTCGAAGACATCCAGGGACAGTTGACCCGGGCCAGGGAGAACGTGGCCCAGGTGGAGCGGGAACTGGCGGCGGCCGGAGAAGCCCTGCTGATCGAGGACTGATCACCCCAACTCAAGCGCCCTGAGCCACTTTGGCACCAGGCATACAGGATGTTTACCCGCGCCTTGCAGCAGGCCCTCGCCAGGACCGAGCGTCCACTTTAGTCTGCGGCCCTCGGCACCCCGGAGACACTCATGATCCAAGTGAGTTTCTGGCTCCTGTTCTCGTGGGGATGCACGCCTTCCACCCAGGCGGAAGACCCCGACCTGACCATCGGAAACCTCGACCCCGTCGAAGTCGTCGTCGACGAGCTCGGCATTCCTCATCTGTACGCCGAGACCGATCTCGATCTCTTCCATGCGGCCGGGTACCAGATGGCCGTCGACCGGCTGTACCAGACCCAGATGCTTCGCCGCTTCTCCCACGGTCGAATGTCCGAGGTCCTGGGCGAAGAAGCACTGCCCCGAGACCAGCAAGCCCGGATCTTCGATTTCCCTGCTCTGGGCGCCGCAGACGCGCAATGGATGGCGGTCCACGATCCGGAACGGTCCCGCCTGTTGCGAGCCTGGGTCTCCGGCATCAATCGCCGGATCGACGAGGTCCTGGAAGGCTCGGTCCCGCTTCCCTTCGGATTTGGGCCAGATCACCTCGACTTCCTGCCCGAGCACTGGTCCTTTGACGACCCCTACACGGTCCTCAAGGGGGCCAATTTCGCCCTGGATTCGACCCTCGAATTCGAGATCGCCCTCACCCTGGTGGGCTCGCTCTACGGCGACCTGATGGAAGAGGTCGAGATCCTTCGCCCGGGCCAGCCAACCTTCAGCATTCCCGACTCAGAACGACAGGTGCAAGACAGCACGGACTCCCGGGCCGCTTCCTCATCCATGCGAATCCCAGGGATTCCCGAGACTCGCCTCTCCCCGGTCTCCCCGCTGTCCTCCCTGCCCAGGGCCCAGGGCAGCAACAACTGGGCGGTCGACGGCCGCCACACCACCTCGGGGATGCCGATGCTGGCCGGAGACCCCCACATGGGCTTCGACTTCTTCGGGTCACCCTACCCGCTTCATCTCAACAGCAAGGACGCCGACGGCAACTATGACGTCGCAGGCTTCGCCTTTCCGGGCACCCCCGGGATCGCCCTGGGACACACGGACCAGGTCGCCTGGAGCGCCACCACCTCCTTTGCCGACGTGATGGACACCTGGATGGTGACCCGGGAAGGAGGCGGGGTGGTCGTGGGCCACGAGGTGGCTCCCATCGAGACCCGTAAAGAGGAATTCCTGGTTCGTGGATCCAATGACCCGGCCGGTGAAGGGACGATCGTCACGGTGTTCTACGAAGACGTTCCGGGGATCGGGGTGATGGTCCCCCCCGAGTTCCTGCCCCTGCCGATCGGCGACTTCCTGGTGCGCTGGACCGGGCTGTCCTGTCGCAGGGCAAGCTGGTTCCTTGAGTTGAACCAGGCCACCTCGATCCAGGAGTTCGAGGACGCTGTCGATCGCATGGTCGAGATGAACCAGAACCTGGTGGCGGCCAGCGCCGACGGCATCTCCTACCGGGTCGGGATCGAGGTACCGGACCGGGGCCTTGTGGGCGGCTCCATCACGCCATGGGAAGCGATGGATGGGGATGATCCAAGCACCTGGTGGACCGGCGAAATGCTGGACCGTTCGTACATTCCTGCAAGCCGGGCCCCGGACCGCGGATGGCTCGCCACGGCCAACAATGACCCGTTCGGATTCACCGCCAATGGGCGCCTGGACGACGACCCCTGGTACTACGGGGCTCTTTTTGCACCCGGCTACCGCGCCCACCGCATCGAGAGCGAACTGACACGGTTGACCGGCACCGGCCCCCTCGCTGCCGCAGACATGATGACCCTGCAACTGGACACCCACAGCACGCTGGCGGACAACCTGCTGCCCCTCCTGGCCGACGCCTACCAGCGGGTGGGGAGCGATCCGGACCTGGAGGAATTCGCCGATCTCCCCGACCTGGACGCCCTGGTCACCCTGTTGACGATCGACTGGGATCGACGCATGACACGGGACAGTCCGGGGGCACTCGCCTTCCAGGCCTATCTGCATGACATGACCCAGGCGGTGCTCGAAGACGAGATGACCCTGGCCTACGACTTCGCGATCACGCTCAAGAGCGTCTTCATGATGAAGATCGCCGCGCTGGCGATGCAGGGGGTGTGGGCAGACGCCGACGTGGTGGAGGACGGGGTGGACCACACCCTGCTCAGCGCTGCCACCAGCACCGCCAGGTGGCTGGTCGACCGGACAGGCGGCGTCGGTGACATGGCCCTTGGCGAGGTCAAGGCCACCCGGTTCGACCATGCACTTGGCTACGGCATCCCCCTCGACGATCACCCCACGGATGGCGGCGAAGACACCATCAATGTCAGTCAGAACATCACCAATGAGCGCGATGGCGGACCATGGATCAGCACCCATGTGAGCGCGGAACGAATGGTGGTGGAGTTCGACTCCGAGGGCGTTCCAAGGGCCTGGGTGAACTTTCCCTACGCCTCGTCGGCGGATCCTGACAGTGCCGTGAGTCAGACAGCGATGACCGACTACCTGGAAGGCGGCTACCGGCTCCTTCCCTTCCGGCGGGCCGAACTCGATGCGGTCGCCGTCGAGACCACTGTGCTGGAGGCCTTCTGAAGATGCGGGGGTGAGACGCGTGGCGCGTCGGCAGTCGGGCTCCAAGGGTTCGGGCAGGTTGCCGGCCCCGTCCACCTGGAGCAACGCCACCGCTGCCACGACCCGCGGACTCCAGCCTCCTAGGCCTCTCCGTGCCTCGCCGAATGCCCCAGGCGTGTCCGGAGATGGCTGGCCAGCGCCTTCGCATCCTGTCCCAACTGGTGCTGACCTGCGAGAAGGGCGTCGTCTCCCCCCTGGGCGGCAAACCGGGCCGCGTCCACCTCGACGGCGCCGGTGCGATCAAACAGTTCCCGTGCCTGTGCCATGTGGTGGGCAAAGGCCTCCCAGTCCTCCCCCTGGGCCAGGCAGGGCAGAAGACAGGCATGAACCGAAGCCGCCAGGTGCAGCCGCCCCTGGCTGTGCAGTTGTTCGAGTCCACCTTCCAGGATCGACCGCGCCTCTGCGTGACGCCCCATCGCCAACTGCACCAACCCCAGGTTCGTGGCGGGAAGGGCACCACTGGGGGCCCCGAGCACCTCAAAGCGATCCCGGGACTCGGCGTATAGCAGCTCGGCCCAGGCCAACTCCCCCTGGTGTCGAGCCACATCGCCCAGGTGGTTGACACACTCCGCTACCCCGTAGCGAAAACCGCTCCGCTCGAAGCAACGCCGCGCCGTGTGAAGCTCTTCTGCAGCCTCGAACAGGAGCCCTTGGCGCTTGGAGAGTTCCGAGAGTCCCACATGGGTGACGCCGAGCCGGGTCCAGTCTCCGGCCAGGACAAAGGCATCCCGGGCGCGGACGAGGCACCGGGTCGCCTCAACCCAGGAACCCTGGTCCAGGTGCAATGCCCCCAGTTCCCGGGTGCAGTTGGCCAACAGGAACCGGTCTCGAGACTCCCGCGCCAGGGTCACCGCCTGCTCCAGACAGGCCTGCCCGGTCTCGGGGTCACCGGCGAGTACATGGGCCTGTCCCCGTTCCCGCAGCGCCCATCCCAGGAGTGCTCGCCAGCCATGGCGCTGAGCATCCACAACCAGTTCCTCGGAGGCCACCGCAGCCTGGTCCTGAAGCCCCTGGACCCGAAGGAACTGCGCCTCGAGCAGACGGCCCTCTCCCATGCGCGGGTCAGAGGGGGAGAGCCCCAGGGCCGAGACGGTCTCTCGCCACTCCTGGAGATGCTGGCGGGTCAACGGCGTGTCCCCGGAGTGCATGCGCTCTCGGGCCCCCGCCAACAGAGGTTCCAGGGCCTCCTCGAGGGCGTTGGCTGCGAGAAGATGTGCTCCCCGCCGCTCCTGGCGACCGGCTCCCCGACGAGCCCGAAGCATACGGGCACACGCCCGGTGCAGCTCCGACCAGCGACCGGCCTCTCGCGATCGACGCTCCAGGCTCTCCTGGAACATGCCGTTCAGAAAACACCAACTGCCGGCCCTGTGTCCCTCGGGCAACACCGCCAACTGCGCTTCCACCAGCGCTTCCAACAGGTCCGGGTGAATGGCCTGCCCGGCCTGGGCACAGGCCTCCCGCCACTCTTCGGGGTCCACAGGGGAGCCCAGTGCCGCCGCCGTCTCGAGGGCAGCCAGGGAGTCTGAGCCCAACTGCTCGGACAGGCGCTCCAGGGTGGCAGACCAGACCTGGTGAAGATCGTCGGGGATCTCTGCGGCCTCCCCGGACTGGAGGCGAAAGCCGTTCGTTGAGGTCACCAGGACCCCACGGGAGACCCAGTCTGCGACCAGCTGGGTGGCAAAAAGCGGGTTGCCTGCCGTCCGGGTTTCCACCCTGGCAGCCAGGTCCCCTTCCAGGCCCAGAATCTCCCGAACCAACTCCGCGCGGTGCTCCTCCTCCAGCGCCCAAACCGGCTGCATCGTGACCTCTTGCAACGCCAGCAGCCCCTCAAGCCATGCCTGGGCAGACCCACTCCGTTCCAGATCTTCGGAGCGCACCGTGGCCACGAACAGGACCGGCAGCGGGTCCGGGTCCGTGAGGGTGGACCACGCAAAGTCCAGGGCATCCCCACCCCACTGAGCATCGTCCAGCCAGACGATCACCGGCCGCTCCTGGCAGGCACGCTCCAACACACGACGGACCACAAGGTGCCGCTCGGGAATGCTGCCCAGACGCACGGAAACCCCTCCTCTGCTGGGATCGCCGGCGTCACCCGGGGCAATGAGCGCAACCACCGCGGCAGCCTCCTCCCGGTCATCGCAGCCCTGTTGTTTCAGGGCGAATGTCACCCGCTCTCGGGTCTGGTCCGAGCCCAGCCCCGTGCAGCGCAGGTGGCGCCGGACCATTCCGGCAAGGCCATCTTCCGGTCCCGAGCGAGGCCCGTGGAGGGCCTTCAACGAGACCGCAGCACCCAGTTCGTGGGCACGTTCTCCAATCCAACTGGCAAGTCGACTCTTGCCGTACCCTCGTGGTCCCTGGAGCACCACCATTCGAGAGCTCGTTCCCTGTACGACCTCGGCCAGGGCCTTGTACAGACCATCCCTCTCCGGTTCACGGTTCACCATGGGCACAGCGCGGAGCCCAAAAAGGGCCAGGCCAGCGCCCACGAGTTGGCTCGGCGCTCGATCCACGCCTTCCAGCGGACGCCAGTCCTCGGGCAAGGGTGGAGGCACATGCCGTCGAGTCTTGGGGCTTTCCCCGCGACGAGGCGGCACCCCGCTCTCGACACGCATGGTGGAAATCTCCAGGGAGTCTGTGGCGAAGGAGGCGGTGGAGACCAGGCGCGTGGTGGTCGTCGGCAGCCGGCGCTGATTTTCCGAGGTCAGGTAGACCGGCATGACGGGCTGCTCGATCAAGTCGACCGAGGCAAACTCTTCCATCGGCTCACCCAGCTGCACCAGTGCCCATGCGGCATCCGAGGCACACCGGAAACGCTCTCGGGGATTCTTCTCCAACAACCGCCTGCACCAGGCCTCAAAGCCTTCGGGCAGACCGGTAATGGCCGCCATCGGCGGCGGTGGGATGACGCACTGGGCCCTCATCACCAGCTTGGGAGGCCCCTTGCCAAAAGGAGGCGTCCCGGTGGCCAGTGCCCAGGCCAGGCAACCGAGGGCATAGAGGTCAGTCCATGGCCCCTGGTCCCTCCAGGTGCCCGTGACCTGTTCCGGCGCCATGTAGCCCGGAGTGCCCACCACCTCCTTCTCCTTGCTGGGCAGCGCATCGTTGGTTTCTCCGAAGGCCCCGGCCAGGCCGAAGTCCATCAACTTGACGGTGTCGCCCAGCAACACATTGCCCGGCTTCAGGTCTCGGTGGATCACCCCGCGGGCGTGGGCATGGGCCAGGGCATCCAGCACCCGCAACAAGATGTCGGACAGGACCGGCCAGGGCATCCGACCGGTCCACCGACTGAGGGATCCTCCCCGGACCAGTTCCATGGCCAGCCAGGGGCTACCCTCGACGAGCCTGTCACTGCTGGCAGCCGCCTGGGCGGTCACCAGCCCCTGATCGAACACCCTCAGAATATTGGGATGGTCCAGGGCGGCGACCGACCGCACTTCACTGCGTATCGCCGCCAGGTACCAGGGGTTTCGAGCGAACTTGCGGGTCACCACTTTGACGGCGACGGGCAACTGTTGGGCCTTGTGGACGGCGTGCCAGACCTCGCCCATTCCACCCTTGCCGATCACCGCAACCAGCTCGAAAGGACCCAGGGGTACCAGGGAAAACCCGGCCACAGACGCCTCCAGGGCCCTGGAGTCTACCTGGAGGCAACCGATGTGGGCGGGGCCCGACCCCTGAAGGCCCCCTCGCGGACGAATCGCCCTGGCGTTAAGGGTCGGGGAACGGCCCCAGGACGCACCCATGACCTTTGTACTGCTCGCCATCGGCATCGCCTGCAACGGGGATGACACTGTCGCCACCACCGGCCAAGCTTTTGAACGCTACCTCCCGCTGGATGGATACCGCTACTGGGAGTACGAGAGCGAGGATCCATTTTCCAACTGGGTCGCACGCGTGGACAAGACCTTCGAGCCGGACACGACCAGTGGCTACGACGTCTACACCCTGACCACCACCGTGACCGAGACCGACGAGGTTCTGCGCCATGTGGACTGGTCCAGCGACGGCGACGACGGCGTGCTCATTCACGGCTACGAAGTCCTGGCCGCCGGTGATGGCAGCAGCCTCCAGAACAAGGGCTCCGCCGAGTTCGATCCCCCGGTGATCTTCGGTACCCCCAACATGGGCAATGGCGACCTGGAGACCACCTCGGCCGGTGGCACGACCTACACCTCCACCTTTGTCGGCACCGAGGCGTGCCCCAATCCCTACACGGAAACCTGGGAGTCCTGCCGCCGCATCGAGCTGACCGACGATGAGAACGAAGGAGACATGGCTTCTCCCATCGCCGGGACCTACTGGTTGGTGGAGGGCTACGGAGTGGCCTGGTACCAGACCACAGGGCACTCGGAGCCCTGGAAGCTGAACCACACGGTCTTCCGAGAGGACGATCCAAACGACACCAGCACAGGCGGGACCGAGTCCTGACCCCCACCGTGGACCTGGCGGCCTTCCGGGTCCACTTCCCGGCTGTGACACGCTGCACCTACGCCGACGCAGCAGCGGTCGGTCCCATGCCTCGGGTCGCCGCCGTCGCCGCCGCCGCCCTCCACACTGCGTTGAGCGAGCGGGGGTCCCTGGTCATTCCGGAAATGTTGCAGCGGTGCGAACAGGCGCGGGTGCGCTCGGCCGCGTTGCTGGGCTGTGCCCCCCAGGACATCGGTTTCACGGACTGCACCAGCAGCAGCATGAACATCCTGGCTCGGATGGCCGCCAAGGATGCCCCCGCCCAGCGCTCCTTTGTGACCCTCCGAGACGAGTTTCCCTCGAGCACCCTGCCCTGGCTCCACCACGGATTCAGCCCCCGCTGGGTCAAACCCGCCGACGATGGCCACTACCCGATCGAAGCAATCCTGGACGCCATCTCCCCGGACACCCGGGCCGTGGTGGTCAGCCAAGTCCAGTACCGCACAGGGGCCCGACTCGATGTGGCGGCCCTGGGCCATGCCCTGCGAAATCGGAGCCCCTGGCTGGTGGTCAACGCGACCCAGGCCGCCGGCGTGGTGCCCCAGGATGTCTCCCTACACACCGCCACCACGGTCACGGCACTGAAGTGGCTCTGCGGAGGTTTTGGCACCGGGATCCTGCACCTCTCGCCGGAACTCCGAGAGGCGGTTGCTCTCCCAGACCAGGGATGGATCTCCCAGCAGGACTTCATGGCCATGCGGAATGACCGCCTGGCCCCGGTGCCCGACGCTGGCAGCGTGGAGTTGGGCGGAGTGGGGATGGCTCGTCTCCATGCCCTGGACGCCAGTCTCTCCCTTCTCGAAGAGGTCGGACCGGCAGCCCTCCAGGCTCACACCCTGGCCCTCACCCGAACTCTTCGCGAGGGCCTGGCGAACCGAGGAGTGGCGGTGCTGACCCCCGCCAAGGACGCCCACCGGGCCGGCATTGTCTCGGCCCTGAGACCCGATGCAGAATCCTGGCACACCTGGGCACTCCAACAGGGTGTGGTCCAGTCGCTCAGAGGTGCCCGGACCCTGCGCTTCTCCCTGCACGGCTACAACGACTTCCAGGACGTCTCCCGCCTGCTCGAAGCGTGGGACCAATTCCCTGCCTAGAGAGCGCTCCACCACAGGCCCCTCGAAGCCCTCCCTGTTTTCTGCGGATCGCCGCCCCGTCGGAGATGTGGAATCGCCACTGGCTGGCTATGTTCCGTCTCTTCCCGGAGCCAACCGTGGTTCTCACGATTCTGAGCCTGCTCGCGAGCTGCGACAGTTCCCCCGACCTGGAAGAGGTCTTCTCCTCTTGCGATCCACTGGATCCCGCCTTGTGCGCCCTTCCCTTCCCTTCGAACTTCTTCCTGGAGGAGAGCGCCACCGAGACCGGGTTCCAGGTGGCCTTTCGATCCGACAGCCTGGGGATCGATCGGGACGGCAACCGGATGGTTCCCACCCGTTGGAATGAACGAGACGGGTTCTCGACCATCGGGCCCCTGCTGGCCTTCTTCCAGGATCTCTCCACCGAAGGCCTGGTCGGCCACCAGGACATCGGCGCCTACGAGGATGCCGACGCCACCACCGTCCTCCTGGATCTGGAGACCGGCGAGCGAGTGCCCCACTGGGCCGAACTCGATGCGAGCGCGGCCTATGACGGGGAACGACTGCTCGTTCTCCAGCCCGCGGTGCCCCTCCACCACGATCGTTCCTATGCGGTTGGCGTGAGAGGCCTTGTGACCATCGGTGGTGAGCCGGTGTCCTCCTCGGAGGCCTTCCTTGCCCTGCGGGATGGGACGGCGAGCAACACCTGGGATGTGGAGGGCCGCCGGGACCACTTCGACAGCGACGTCTTTCCCGCCCTGGAAACCGCGGGATTTCCGCGCGAGGAACTCCAGCTGGCCTGGGACTTCCACACCGCATCTCGCACCAACGTCCTGGGCCGCCTGGAGTGGATGCGGGACGACGCCCTGGAGCGCACGGCCGAGGGCACCGACTACTGGCTGGACGAGATCCAGGTCGAGGACTGTGAAGCAGGAGCCGAGATCGCACGCACGATCGAGGGCCGGTTTGCGATGCCCCTGTACACCGAGACCGATGATCCGGGCACGGAGCTCACGCGGGACGCCGACGGAATGCCCTACTACAACGGGGACACCGAGGTCCCGTTCATCATCAAGGTGCCCTGTTCCGTGTGGGAAGCATCTGAACCCTCGCCTCTCCTTCAATACGGTCACGGCCTGCTCGGAAGCCGGGAAGAGATCGGGTACGGCTGGACCCGGACCATGGCCAACGAGCTTGGTGTCGTCACCTTCGCCACCGACTGGAAGGGCATGAGCGAGGATGACTACAACAGCATCATCGTGATGACTGCCACAGACCTGGCGGACTTTCCCTTCGTGGCCGAACGCTCACACCAGGGCTTTGTCGAATTCGCCGTGGCCTTGCGAGTGATGCGAGACCAGCTCGCCTTCGACGAAGAGCTCTACCGGGATGGAATGCCCCTGGTCGACGTGGACACCTTTGGCTACTACGGCAACAGCCAGGGCGGCATCTACGGCGGTGGATACCTGGGGATGTCAACCGACCTGACCCGGGGCATCCTGGGTGTTCCGGGAGCCCCCTACGGACTGCTTCTTCCCCGTTCCTCGGACTTCAGTCCCTACTTCCTGATCCTCCTCAACAAGTGGGAGGACCACCGGGACATCATGCTCAACATCGGGCTGATGAGCATGATCTGGGAGCCCACCGAGGCCGGTGGCTGGCTGCGCTCCATGAACGAGACTCCCGGGCCCGGCGCTCCTGCCAAGCAGGTCCTGCTCCAGGCAGGTATCGGGGACGCCCAGGTCTCCACCCTGGGAGCGCACATCATGGCCCGAGCCTACGGCGCCAAGACCATCGCACCCGAGACGAGGCCCATCTGGGGCGTCGAAGAAGCCGATGGCGGTTTCGTCGGTTCAGCGCTCGTGGAGTGGTACTACCCGGACGGCGCCACGGAACCCGACGAGAACCTGCCTCCGGACCCGGAGTTCGACACCCACGAGTGTCCACGCCGGGAGTGGGCCGCCAAGCAACAACTCCTCGACTTCCTGGTGGAGGGCGTGGTGAACCAGTACTGCGACGGCATCTGCCAGGGCGTACGGGAAGGATTCTGCGACTAGTCCCATGAGCAGACGGGCCCGACGGCGACTTGGACGGCACCTCCTCCTCTTCGCCACTGCCCCCATGCTGCTCCTGGTGGGTTCCGCCGAGCTTGGGGCGAGGGCGTTTCTGCCCGAGCCCGCCCTGGTCCGAAGCGGTCCACTGGGCTGGACCATGCGTCCGGACCTCCGCGATCACCCGGTCGACCAGGCCGATCCCCAGGTCGACTTCACCGTCAGCACGAACCCCGACGGTCTTCGCACCCGGCACGAAAGGACACGCCGTGCCCGCCGTGTCGTCACCCTCGGTGAGTCCACTGTTTTCGGCTGGGGTCTTCCACCCGAAGAGGCCCCAGCCGGAGTCCTGGAAGCCTTGCTGGGCTCCGATTGGGAGGTCGTGAACGCCGGGCAGCCCGGCTACAGCTCCGAGCAGGCCCGTCGATTGGCCGAAGCACTGGTGCCCGTCTACGACCCGGAAGTGGTGGTCTGGTTCCATCCCTGGAGCGACCTGACCCCCGCCCAGGCCACCGACCGAGACCGTCTCCCAGCGGTCCTGTCCGGGCCGACGTTCTGGCGAAACAGCCGGCTGCTGACCTGGCTGGCCGATCCGTCCGGCCGCCGTGGAACAGGACTCCAGAACAATGCCCTGATGCCACTCCGACACGCGACGCCCGGACAGACCCAGCGGGTCCCCAGAGCGCAGCGTTCGGAGAACCTGGCCGCCCTGGCCCTGGCCTGTCGTGACCGTGCGCTCCTGGTCGTGCTCCTTCCCAATGACATCACCGCAATCGACGTCGGCAAGAGCCCGCTGGCCATCGAACTGGAGCAGACGGCCGAAAGGATCGGCGCCTCCTGGCTCGATCTCTCCCCCAAGTGGTCACCGGAGGAATTCGAGGAGTTCACCCTGCCCGGAGACCCCGGACACTTCAACCGGTTGGGGAATCAACAGTTGATGGCACCGCTGGCCGTCCACCTGTCCCGGCAAAATGTCCAATCCCCGTGAACACCACCGATCACCATGATAAGGTGCGGCCGCCCGAACAGATGACCTTGACTTTATCTTTATCTTTATGATTTGCCTGGGAGGAGACCCCATGAAACTGCAACCCATTGGCCTGTTGGCAATGCTTGCCCTTGTCGGCTTCATGCCTGCATGCGGTGGAGACGACACCGCTGACACTGACACTGGCGACTCCGCCACCGAAACCGACGCAGACACTGACGCCGATGCGGACACCGACGCCGATGCCGACGCTGACGCCGATGCCGATGCCGATGCCGATGCCGATGCCGATGCCGATGCCGACGGTGATGCCGACGGTGACGTCGATGGCGACGTCGATGGCGACGTCGATGGCGATGTCGACGGCGATGCCGACGGCGATGTCGACGGTGATGCCGACGGCGATGTCGACGGCGATGTCGACGGTGATGCCGACGGTGATGTCGATGGCGACGCTGACGGCGACGCTGACGGCGACGTTGACGGCGACGCTGACGCTGACGGCGACGGCGACGCTGACGCTGACGGCGACACGGACACGGACACGACGGCCCCCACTGCAGCCGACGTCCAGGTCGTTGTGGACGCCAGTTGCGCCACCAGTTCCTGCCACGACACTTCGAGCCCGGCTGGTGGACTGAGCCTGACCGACGTGTACAACGACACGGTGGGCGTGTCGTCCGGCTACACCAGCACCGATTCCGGCTCCACCTTGAACTACATCGAGCCCGGCGACTTCAACAACAGCTACATGATCATGAAGATCCACGGAGACCACGAGATGTTCTCCGATGGTGGCGGTGAACAGATGCCCAAGGGCGGCAGCCTGACCAAGGCAGACGATGACATCATCGTCCAGTGGGTCATGGGCGGCGCCACCGAATAGGGTTCAGTCCAAGTCCTTCCAAGGGCCGGCTCCTGTCCACCGTGACAGGGTCCGGCTCTTCTGCTTCGGGGGTGTACCCCCCAGTTCAGATGTACCGCTGATTCCTGAACCAGTCGTGGGCTGCCCTGACAGCCTCCACAATGGGGGTTCGAGGAACGTCGAGTTCCTCCCAGGACCGCCGACCACTCCGGTAGCGCTGTTCGGTCATCGACCGCAGGACCATCGGGTCCAGCCCGGCAAAGCGATGGGAGTCCACCCTGTTCAACAGCGGGCCCACACGCCCCAGGACGCGGTTCATCGTGTCCGGGACCGGGCCAAGCGGCGGACGACGTCCGACCACCTCGGACACCAATCCCATGAACTCGGCGTAGGAGAGGTTGTGGTTGCCGAGCAGGTAGCGACGGCCAGGCAGGCCCCGCTCCATGGCTCTCAGGTGCCCCAGGGCACAGTCGCCGGACCCAATGAAGCACTTCCCTCCGACAGGATGAAAGGGAATCCAGCGCCTGGCCATCGCCACGATCAAGGCGCCGGAGGTCGGCTTGATGTCCCAGGGTCCGATGACGTAGTCCGGGTTCACGATCACCGTCTCCAGGCCCCGTGACACGTAGCTGGACACCAGCTGCTCCCCTTCCAGTTTTGTGTCGTGGTAGGCCCTCAGTGCCGTGTCTCGGCCATAAAAGCTGTCCAGGTCCGGCAAGGGCGTGTCTTCATCGCCCGGCGCCTCCCGTGGCCCGAATCCCACGGTCACCGAAGAGGAGCAGTACAGCAGCCGTCGTACCCCCTCGGCCAGGCTGGCATCACAGAGCACACGAGCCGCGTCCACGTGGACCTGGCGCATTCGCTGCGCCCCCTCCGGGCCTGGATCGAAGACCCCCGCCAGGTGGTAGACCTCGTCCACACCCCTCAAGGCCTTGCCCACCGCCGTCGGGTCCGAAAGGTCCAGACGCACCCGCTTCACCTGCAGTCCAGCCAGTGCCAGTCCCGGGGAATTGGCCCTCACGGTGCAGGTCACTCGGTCCCCTCTTCCGACCAGCAGGCGAACCACATTGGCACCGATGAACCCGGTGCCCCCGGTCACCAGGACCTTGCGTCCATCGCCGTGCAACCGGCGTTCATGGGAGGGGCGGGCCACTCTTTATTGGTTCCGGACGAAGATCTCGCGAGAGATGATCAGGCGCTGAATCTGGCTGGTGCCCTCGTAGATCTGGAAGATCTTGGCGTCCCGCATGAGCTTTTCGACCGGGTACTCCTCGGAGTAGCCGTACCCACCGAAGACCTGGACAGCGTCGGTGGCCACCTTCATCGCCATGTCTGCGCAGAAGGCCTTGGCCATGGAGGACTGGCTCGTGTTTCGCAGGCCCTGGTCCTTTCGGTAGGCAGCGTTCCAGACCAGCCACCGACCCGCCTCGATGCTCATCGCCATGTCCGCGATCATGAAGGCAATGGCCTGGTGGGCTGCAATGGGTTTTCCAAAGGTCCGACGTTCCGAAGCATAGCGAACGGCATGTTCGTAGGCGGCCCTGGCCAGTCCCACGGCACCGGAGGCCACCGGGGCCCTCGTCATGTCAAAGGCCGCCATGGCCAGCTTCCAACCATCGCCTTGTTGGCCCACCATGTTCTCTTCGGGCACGACCACGTTCTCAAAGCTGATGCCCCGGGTATCCGAGCATCTCTGACCCATGTTCAGTTCCTTCTTGCCGACGGTGACACCGGGTGTGTCCGCGTCGACCACAAAGGCGGTCATCCCACCTCGGGCCTTCTTCTCGGAGTCGGTCAAGGTCAGGACGAAGAACCAGTCCGAGACGCCCCCGTTCGTGATCCAAATCTTGGACCCGTTGAGGACCCACTTGTCCCCCTGACGAATGGCCGTGGTCTTCAGCCCCTGGACGTCGGACCCGGCCTCCGGCTCAGTGACCGCATAGGCGCACATCTTCGGTTCCGCGATCATCGGTTCCAGGTACTTCTTCTTCAGGGCCTCGGAACCCGCCAGGATGACGGGTTGCTGGGCCAGGCCATTGGCCTCGATCGCCGTGCCGATGCCTGTACAACCCCAGGCCAACTCCTCCCCGATGAGGACACTGTCGAGGCAACTCAGCCCAAGTCCTCCATTGGCCTCAGGGACATGGGTATTCATCAGCCCGATCTCATGGGCCTGTCGCAGGACCTCCCAGGGATACTCGCCCGTCTTGTCGTGGTGGTTGGAGACAGGCCGTATGACGTCTCGGGCGAACTCGTGTGCCAGGTTCTTCAGGGCCTGCTGTTCATCAGACAGGGTCAGACAGAGGGACATCTGTGCTCCTTGACAGAACCCGGACGACTCGGGCGCAAAAGTGGGGCCGGGCAGTGTATCCTCCCGGCCGGCACCCCGGCAGACCCATGAACCTTTGCCTGCCCATGCTGCTCTTGGCCTGCACGTCCTTTTCCGAGCCCCCAGAACCGGCGGGGTACCAGGACCTGCGTACGGACACGGCCACTTTCGATTCAGACCCTTCACTGGAGGACAGCGCTCCTGCACCGGTGGACTCCGATCCCTTCAACTCGACGGATCCCGTCGTGGAGCCTGACGCTGCGGAACTGGTCACCCACTTGCTGCCCACGCAACTGGAATGCGGGGAGACCATTGCTACCCGGGTCAGCATGCGCAACACCGGCACAGCCACCTGGACCCACGACGATGGGTACAAGCTGGGTGCCGTCGATGACACTGATCCCTTCTATGACCAGGACACCCGGATCTGGATGGCTGAGGGAACGGAGGTGCCACCGGGTGCTGCCTGGTCCTTTGAGTTCGAGTTGACCGCGCCCGACTCCGAGGGGACCTGGACGACCGACTGGCAGATGGTGCACGAGCATGTCCGGTGGTTCGGGGACACCGCCTCCGTCGACATCCAGGTCAGTTGCGCGGCGGCCGAGCAACCCGACGAGCCACCGCCCCTGGACCTCTCCCAGGTCACCTGGCTGCACACCGACGTGAGCCACTGGTCGGAAACAGGCACGTTGAGCAGCGTCTCCCTTTCCAGTTCCGAGATCTGCCTGGACTACAACAAGGCCGATTCCTGGCCCATCACCGACTACAACGGCGTGGAAGTCGTGGGCAACCCCTGGGTCTTCATCTACCAGGACGAACAGTGGTACGGAGGCACCTTTGAGTGGCTGAGACCCGGCCAGACCTGCAAGTCCATCGAGGCCGTCGCTGGAAGCCACATCAAGGTGTCCCCTTTTTCTGAGGATGGAGGCTGGGTTCCCAGCTCGGGCGAGGTGTTTTACTTCATGGTCTCGGGCCTGGCCCGCTCCAGCCTTCGCAACGCCGAGGAACGCACCGGCACGGTTCGAGTGGTCTGGCCCTGAAGGGCAAGAGATAGACATCCTTCATGCTTGCCTGGCTGCTCCTGATCGGAAGCCTGGTCCACGCTGGACCGGTCTTCATCGACCTCCAGGATGCCCAGACACTGCTGGCAGAGGGAGCCGCCGTCATCGATGCTCGCGGTGAGGCGGCCTGGAAGGACGGCCACCTGCCCGACTCCTGGCCCCTGGACTGGACCCACCACCGGCAGGGCTGGAGGAAGAGCGGCCTGTTGACCGATGACACCACCGCCCTGGAGAAGGCCCTGGAGAAGGCCGGCGTGCGGGACGACCAGTCGGTCCTGGTCATCGGCGCGGGCAGAGATGGCTGGGGCGAAGAAGGCCGATGGTACTGGGCCCTGGAATACCTGGGCCACCCCAGCGTCCACGTGTTCAACGGTGGCTGGCCCGCCTGGGTTGCTGCTGGAGGGGCCACGACCCTGGAGTCCCGTCCCCCCATCCGCGGGTCCTTCACCCCGCGTATCGAGCCCTCCCGAAGGGCCCGCACGGAAGAGGTTGCCCAGGCGAGTCGGACCGGGACAACCCTGGTCTGGGATACCCGGGAGGACCGGGAATACACCGGAGAGACACCCTACGGGGAGGCACGAGGGGGTCACATTCCCGGTGCCGCAGGGCTCTGGTACGGCGACCTGTTGGGCCCCGACGGCCGACTCCTTCCCGACGAGGAGATGAGGAGTCTGCTCGCGAGTCACGGCATCCGGCCCGAAACGTCGATCATCACGACCTGCACCGGAGGCGTTCGCAGCGGATTCGCCTATGCAGTACTGCGGCACCTGGGGTACCCACAGGTCGCCAACTACGACGGTTCAATGTGGGAATGGAGCGCAGACGGCGGCCGCCCGCTCACCTCGGAACGTCCTCAATCCCGCTGATCAGTTCCCGCTGATCTCCCAGGAACCTCCGGCACCACTCCATCCAGCCACCATGAGCACATAGGTCTTGCGGGTGCTCAGGCTGTAGGAGATCGACTCGGGCTGTGTCGTGCCCAGGGCCTGGGCCGTCCCGAGGACGAACCCCGAGGACTCCATGAGCCAGAGGTCGTAGTCGGCCTTCCCTGACCAGGTCAGGTCAAAGGTCCAGGTTCCTGTGGAATCGGGGGTGAACTCGATGTAGTCCATGTCTCCGCTGTAGCTGCTGCCAGCGTGACCCGTGGCGTAGATGTCACCGCAGATGGTGGAAGGAATCGTCAGCGTTCCCGCTGGAACTGCGCTGGCGATATCGTCTCCCATCTCCACAGTCCGGGCGCCTGACCCCGAGAGGGTGATGGAATCCTCGAGCCTGGAGCCCCAGTTGCCCGCCGAGTCCTGGGGAACGCCCCCCACGGTCCGGGTCTGCCCGGCGTCATCACACGGCGCGATGTCCAGGTAGATCTTGGAAGTGCCGCCCGGGTTCCAGACAGCCAGGTCCCCGGGTACTGCCCAGGTGGAGGTGGCCCCATCGACATCCAGCGAAACCAGACCGCCTTTCATGTCGTTGTCCGGGTCCGAGACCACCATGTGGACTTCCAGCCGGTTGGCGACTTCGACCAGGGAGAGGCTGCTGAGAACCGGGTTGGCGGAGGGGAGAGGCTCCGTGTCGGTGTCGGTGTCGGTGTCGGTGTCGGTGTCGGTGTCGGTGTCGGTGTCGGTGTCCGCTTCGGTATCGGGGACAGCGGTGTCCAGGAACCCGGTGTCATCCCAAGAATCAATGGCTCCGCCGAGGGGTTCACCAGTCAGGTCGGAAAAGCCATAGCCACTGTGGCATGCCACCGAGAGAAGCAGGGGCAGGCAGAGCATTTGTGGCCTGTGTCTCAAGGGCGGTCTCCTGAGGTCGGCACACCCGTCCCGTGACGAGATCGACCGAAAAATACAGGAATCGCTGCCGGGTTCGAATCCGTTTTGGTCAGGTCTCAGTGAACAAAGCCCTGAAGTCCCGGAAACGGATGGGAGTTCTAGCCCTTTTCGCCCTTTCCACCATCTCCGCCGCCTGCGCCATCGTCGATGTGGTCATCGCAGGGACAGGCCGAAAAGGAACCGGACAGGTCCCCATCTTCGCCGAAGATGAAGGTGATCTCTTCAATGACAAGAACCCCTCCGTCCTCCATGCTGGTCAGTTTCAATGAACCCTCCGAGGCCTCAAACTCTGCGCTGTCAGTGCCCTCCGTCGCCGGCGAGGTCACGGTGACGATCGCCCCAGGGTCGCCTGGATTTCCTCCTGACAGGCTGAAGACATCGTAGATGGTGCCCTCTTCGAGTTCCTCGCCCCTGGCGTCCAGGTTGATCATGAGGACATGCCCACCTGCATCGTCGAGGGCTTCCGCCTGTTCGCAGCCATGGCCCTCCTCGAATCCATACACGACCAGGGAGGGGCCTGGGGTCCCCCAGGCCAGGGTCGTAAAGTCCACCGAGTTTGTGCCGACGGTGCCCTTGAGATTGCTGGGGTTGACGCAGTCCTCGTCCAGGTTCCCGCCGGAATTGTTTCCATTGTTGTTGGTCTCCCCGGAGTCCGAGAGTCCGGTTTCTGAACCGGGCGGAACCGGGTAGCAGACCCCCAGGTTTCCTTCCTGGTAGCCCGGACCACATTCATTGGTACAGCCCACCAGTGCCAGCGGAATCAACCCGACCCACCCGAAGACCAGCAGCCCTCTCTTGCTCGAAACTGTCACGGCACCTCCGAGGAGAGCTTACCTTCGGTCGTCCGGGAAAGTCAGTTCTCGATCTTACCGGCCAGCCAATCCGCCACAAACCCGATGGTCTCCTCCCGGTCGGTCTCGTTGAAAACCTCGTGCCGAGCCCCCGGGACCAGGCGCAACTCGACATTCCAGAGTCCACGCTCCTCCCAGGCCCGGACCAGGCGCTCTACCCCGCGGCCATGCTCCCCCACTGGATCGGCATCACCACTCAGGACCAGCATCGGCACCCCCCGGGGAAGCCGAGCGATGTGGTCATCTCGGTGGATCAGTCTCAAGGCATGCAGAAACTGCCGCCAGGCACGCGTCGTGAGTGGGAAGCCACACCGGGCATCCGCCACGTAGGCGTCCACCTGGACCGGATCACGGCTCAGCCAGTCGAAGTCCGTGCGGGGATTCTCAATGCCCTGATTGAAGGCCCCGAAAGACATCCGGTCGATCAGGGCGCTCTTTCCCAGGGGGCCCAGCCGGCGTTCCTCCATGCGGGCCACGACCGCGCCAACATGCCGCAGCGGCCCCGGGTCCCCGTTGGAGCCCGTCAACACCGCCCCTGCCAGGTGCTGACCGTGCTCCATCAAGAACTGCATGGTCAGGAATGAGCCCATGCTGTGGCCAATGACAAAGACGGGCAGTCCGGGGTGTTCATCCTGGAACCGCCGATTCAACTGGACCAGGTCCGCCACGGCATGGTCCCACCCTCCTGTGTCTCCAAAGTGGCCGGGCTCGGCACCAGCGGGCACCGACTTCCCGTGCCCTCGGTGGTCGGGGGCCCAGGCCACGAGGCCCCGCTCCACCAGTGCCTCTGCCAGCTGGGCATAGCGAGCCCCATGCTCCGCCATTCCATGGTGGATCTGGACCAGGCCGCGAACCGGTCCCTTCGGGCGCCACGTGTGGACCTGGAGGTCCACCCCGTCCGCTTCCGAAACCATCCTGAAGTCTCTGGCGATCATCTCGGGGACCTAACCCTCAGTGCAGGGACCAGCCTCGTACCGGCCGCCACCGATCGACCACTTGCTGACCCCGTGCCACAAACAGCACCGGGTGCTGGGCTGCCACCAGGCAACTGTGGTTCGGCAGAATGCGTACCTGGTCTCCCACCTGCAGACCGTGCGCCGGCGCACCTGGCGCCACCCGGATCTTGCCGTGCTCCTGGCTCAGGCCCACCAGTCGCAGGCCCGCCAGCGGCTGACCCTCCAGGTCAGAGAGACGCCCATAGTCGCGGAAGGCATCCAGGTGGGTCGGCCCGGCGTCCTTGGACAGGGCCAGAGCCCCCGCATCCAGGACCAGGCTTTGACGGTCCTCGTAGACCCCGATGACAGTCGACAACACCGACAGCGCCACATCCTGCAGACGACAGGTCCCGATGCTCGCCTGGTGGAGGTCGTGGAAGACATAGTTGCCCGGACGACCCTCCGTCACCCCGGTCAGATCCTCCACCACGGACAGGGTCGGCGTCGATCCCACACTGACCCCAGAGACGCCGAAGCCCAGGGCCCGCATCCGCTCTGCCAGGGCCGTCGTCACCGAGACTTCCTGGGCCGCCACCCGGGCGATCTCCGAGCGTTCCACGCAGTCATAGCTGTGTCCGGCGTGGGTCAACAGTCCCTGGAACTCCAGGCTGGCCGTCTCATTCAGCTGGCGCACCAGCGCGACTGCCGCCGGACTCTCCGGATCCACCCCGGACCGGTGGTAGCCACAGTCCACCTTGAGCCAGACGGGAACCCGTTGCCCCCGAGCCCTGGCCGCGCCGTCCAGTCGAGAAACCACCCGGGCATCGTCCACCAGGAGGGACAACTTCATGTCCTCCCCCAGGGACAGTGCCTCCGGGATGCGATGCGGTGCCAGGGGAACCGCCAGGAGCTGGTCATGAAATCCTGCTTCGAAGAAGGCCCGCGCCTCGGCCAGGGTCGAAACCGTGATGCCATGGCCTCCCTGGAGCCGTGCCAGTTCGACGCACTTGTGGGTCTTGACATGGGGGCGCAGCTCGACCCCCAGTGCTGCGAGCCGCGTCGACATCCGCTGGCAATTGCCTTCAACAACGTCCAGATCGACGACGGCAGCAGGGGTCGGGACTTCCGCGATGTGCATGAACTGGCATTGTCCTCTAGAGTCAGGTCATGGCGAACCGCGTCCTGTTGGTGGGAAACCCCACGGCACGGTCTGGCAAGGCCAGACAACGCATCAAGCTGGCGCTTGACGCCCTGGCCGAGCGAGGCTTGCAGGCAGACCTGATGGAGACCGAACCCGAAGGTCGAACGGTCGAACTGTTGCGCCAGCGGCTCAACCTGCCAGACTCCCAGGTGGAAATTGTCATCTCCCTGGGGGGCGACGGCACCTTTGCCGAGGTCGCCAAGGGCGTCCTTGCGGCGCAACGAACCCGCAAGATGGGACTCTTGCCATCCGGCACAGCCAACAACCAGGGCGGCTCTTTTGGGCTGGCCAGTGATTCCTCGGCAATCCGGGACAACGTGGATGTCATCGCGGCAGACCACGTGACGATGCTCGATGTCGGCCTGGTGCAACGGTTGGACGAGCACGATCGCGAGAGCGACAAGGAGTTGTTCTTCGACTGTGTGGGCTTTGGCTTCCAGGCCGACGTCCTCCACCAGAGGAATGTCGCCCGGGAGAAGGTCCAACGGATCCCACTGCTGCGCGAGGTCTACCGGGACCAGGCCGTCTATGCGGGAGCCGCTATCCGCAAGGTCCTGGAGTCGTGGCTGGAACCCACCATGTTCGACGCCGTCGTGGTCAGCCATGACGTGCACCATCGACTGACAGGACTGACGGACCTGGTCATCAACAACACCCCGATCTACGCGGGAGAATGGGTGCTGAACCGGGACACGGAGCCCGACGATGGGCGGATGGAACTGGTGCCCTTCCGGGGTCGCCGAGAGCTGCTCTCCAAGGTCATCCGGGACTTCTCCCACTTCCCCGTCTGGCAGGAGCACCTGGATGCACTGGGGGTCCACCACAGCGAAGGGTTCTCCGCAGACTCCTTTGATCTGCAGTTGACCCGCCCCGGAAGATTCGAGGTTCCAAGCCAGTTGGACGGCGAGGAGTGGATCTCTGGCGATCACTTTCGAATCAGCGTCCTGAAGAACCGCCTTCCTCTCCTGACACGCCCAGAATTCGTCCCTCCCTGGAAGCGCAGTTGACGAAGCCCGAAGGCATGGGATAG
>CAZMNK010000050.1:0-33420 GCA_964567625.1 uncultured Enterobacterales bacterium
ACACCGACACGGATGCCGACACGGATGCCGACACGGATGCCGACACGGATGCCGATAGCGATGCGGATGCGGATGCGGACACCGACACCGACACCGACACCGTGATCGACGCCGACAATGACGGCGTCCCGGCCGAAGACGACTGCGACGACGATGACGCGAGCGTGGGCGGAAAGACGAGCTTCTACGTGGACGCGGACTCCGATGGCTATGGGGACCCCGACGCCAGCCTGCAGGCCTGCAGTGGTCCCAGCGGAACCGTCGCCGACGGCACGGACTGCGACGACCTGGACGCGGAGGTCAATCCCGGCGCCGAGGAGGTCTGCGACGACATCGACAACGACTGCGACCTGGACGCCGACGATGAAGACAACGACGTGGTCGACAGCGCCGTCTGGTACGAGGACGACGACAAGGATGGCTTTGGCAACGACGACGTCTCCGCAGGAATCTCCGCCTGTGACCAGCCCAGTGACCATGTTTCCAATCACGAGGATTGCGACGACGGAGACATCGATGTCAATCCAGATGGCATCGAAGTCTGTGACGGCAACGTCGACAACGACTGCGACGGGTTGGCCGATGACGACGCCGGTTCCGGCGTGACCGATCCCGAGACCTGGTACGAGGACGACGACGAAGACGGCTACGGCACGCCTTCCAGTACCAGCGAGGCCTGCGATGCCCCCAGCGGGTACGTGGACAACTACGACGACTGTGACGACGGTGACAAGGACGTCTTCGACTCCTGCGGGGCTCGTGACGGCACCTACACCGGCACCGTCAGCGTCACGGCCACAGAGACCACCTCGGGTCTCAGCGACACCTGCACTGGCGGTATCGCCCTGGACGTGGTCGAGACCGACTCTCCGCAGATCAGCGGTGTGGGCACCTGTACCTTCTCAGGGGCCTTCTCGGGCCTTCTCGGAACGGTGTCCACCAGCCTGGAAGGCAACATCGACACCGACCCGGACTGCTCCGGGGACATCGACATCGGCGGACTGACAGCCGCGCCCTGGACCGGCCAGTTCACGTCCACCACGAACCTGTCCGGCGACGCCGAGGGGACCCTGACCTACGGGATGTTCACCCTGGATTACACGGGCACCTTTTCCGCCGACCTCTAGGGAAGCCCTTTCCGCTACCGGGTGTGCTTTCTCGTGATCCGGGCCCGGCGATCGGTGGGCACCAGGAGGCCGTGGGAACCGCGAGCGATTCCCGCCGCATTCGCCTCGTCCGTGTCCAGGTGCATCTCCAGCTTGTAGGTGTCCTTGACCCGCACCAGCACGTCGCCAAAGGTGAGATCCCGATCCAGGCTGTCGATGGCGACCTCGACCATGTCCCGGTCATTCACGCCATAGCGGAGGGCGTCCTCGGGGGTCATGTGAATGTGCCGCCATGCACAGATGACGCCTTCTTCGAGCACCAGGCGCCCAGCAGGGCCCACCAGCGTGCACCCCGGCGTGTTCCGCACGTCTCCACTGGGCCGCACCGGGGCATCCAACCCCAGGTGGAACTCGTCTGTGGTGCTGACCTCGATCTGGATCGCCGGCCGGACCGGTCCCAGGATCCGGGCCTTCAGGCTCCGCTTGGGGCCCACGATTTCCACCACTTCCTCGCAGGCGAACTGCCCCGGCTGCGTGAGCGGGTTGCGCGAGGTCAGGGCATGGCCCGGACCAAACAACACCTCGACCGCCTCCTGGGTCAGGTGAACGTGCCGGGCACTGACGCTGACCGGAATCGGCCTGACGGTGTCCACCTCGCTCGGCTGGACGCGCTGGACCACCTGCCGCGCGATCTCCCGCTCCTCGTCGGTGGCGATGGCCATGAGCTTCACGCGACTGTGATCCGTGCTGAACACCGCCACGTCCTGGTCCCGATCAACCCGAACCGCCCTGTTCCGGTCCTCGTGTAGACGGGCCCCCAGGAACTCCAACCTCTGGGCGACTCGGTGGCGCACCAGGGCGGAATTCTCCCCGATGCCTCCAGTGAACACGATCGCATCGACTCCCCCCATCAGAGCCGCATAGGCGCCCACGTACTTTCGAGCTCTGTGGGTGAAGACATGCAGCGCGAGCCGGGCCCGCTCGTCTCCCTCGCCGGCCCGCGTCTCGATGTCTCGCAGGTCATTGCCCACCCCGCTCAGGCCGGCGAGACCGGAGCGACGGTTCAGAAGTTCATCCAACTCGTCCACGCTCATGCCATCGCGCAGCAGCGCCAGGAGAATGCCCGGGTCCACGTCACCGGAACGGGTCCCCATGACCAGCCCCTCCAGGGGCGTGAGCCCCATCGAGGTCTCGATCGACCGCCCGTACTCGACTGCCGCAGCGCTGCACCCATTGCCGAGATGCAAGGTGATGGTGCGTAGATCCCGGGCGTCCTCGCCCAGGAACTCCGCCGCTCGCCGTGACACCCAGGCGTGGCTGGTGCCGTGGAAGCCATACCGGCGCAGCCCCTTTTCCGCCGCGAGTTCGGTGTCCAGGGCATAGGCTCGCGCTCTTCGTGGCAGCGTGCTGTGGAAGGCCGTGTCGAAGACCGCCACGTGGGGAAGGTCCGGCAACAGTGTGCGGGCCGCCCGAATGCCGGCAAGGTTCGGTGGGTTGTGCAGGGGCGCGAGTGCGGCGAGTCCTTCGATGGCCTCCTCCACGGCCCCGTCGATCACCGTGGGTTCGACAAATCGTTCCCCTCCATGCACCACCCGGTGACCCACGGCCTGGATCGACTCGCCTGCAGGCAGCGACTGGAGAAGCCGAGGCAGCAGGTCGGACAACGCTTCGGCGTGGTCTTGGGAGGAACAGGGCTCGGTTTCCTTGCCCAGGGTTCGAACGGCCTCGGCGGTTCCCAGGCGCTGGATGCGAGCCGAGACGACTCGTCGGCCCGAAGAGGGCTCCAGGATGTCGGCCTTGATGCTGGAGCTGCCACTGTTGACCACGAGCACGAGCACGGGACGACCTCCACCGCGAGCATCTTGCGTAATCGGGATAGGCGAGCGGCGTGTTCAGTGAAGTGGGACAGCGCGAAGCATCCCTGGGGCCTCTGTCCCGGGCACTGTTGCGTCTTGGTCTGCTGGGAATGCTCCTGCTGTTCGCTGGTGGCCTGTGGATGGCCACCTCACCGAAGCCCTGGAGCCTCCTCGCCGAGCATCTTGTCCGAGACCTCCCTGGTCGGATCGAGGTCCAGGACATCGACCTGACCGGGCCCGGACAACTGTGGGACCCGGACTCCTGGGAGATCACGCTGCTCGGGCTGAGATGGACCCCGGACGATCCCACCCGTCCGGCCTTTAGCGCCGAACGAGTGGCCTGCTCCGTGCCCGACTGGGAGGCCTGGAACCAGCGCCAGGAGGTCCACCTGGCCTGGGCCCGTGTGGTGGGCCTGGACCTCCACTTGCCGACCCAACGCCCACCCCCACCCTGGGAGCCCACCGACAGGCCACTGAAACTGCGAGTCGACCATGTCGAGGCCTGGGATGCTGCACTCCAGGTCGAGGAGGACGGTCTGCTGCCCGCCCTGACCGCCGGCGATGTCTACGCCGAATTCCAGGCCCTGAGCTTTCAGCCAGGCACCCGAGATCTCACCGGACTCGGGCAGGCCCGAATCGGAGCGTTGCAGTATGGCGACCTGACCTTTTCCAGCGCCGAGGTGGGCTCCATCGTGGCAGACAGCCGAGGGGTCGTGCTGGACCAGTTGGATTTCGGGCTCGCCGGTGGCGAGGGGCTGGCCACCCTGCACTTCGAGGGGTTGCTGAAGACCGCTTCCTCCGTGGCACTGGATGCCACGGTCACCAGCCTGAACATCCAGGACATCATCCAGGCCAGTTCGGACCGACCTTCACCTGTGTACGGACGGGTCTCTGCCACCGCTTCCCTGCAGTCCGACCCCGATGCCGAGAAGGGATCCGGGGTCCTGACTGCCCAGGTGCGCATCCCAGAATTGTTCATTCCGCTGGACATCGAGGCCAACAGCCTCGCCCCGGTGTTGCGAGGCGTCCTCGAGATCTTCGGCTACCGCCAGGGCCAGGGGCTGCGCATCAAGAACCTCCACGGACCCATCCGGCTGGGTCCAGGCTGGGTGCTGGTGGATGGCCTGCGGTCCACAGTGCTGGGGGTCTCCATCGAGGTGCGTTCTCGTATCGACGAGGAGGGGGTCTGGATCCTGGTGCGACGCCTGCCTCGACAGCGCACCGGCCTGCGCCGCACCCGTTCCACCGGCAGCGTGGGCCTTGTGATCGAGGGGCCCCACGACCCCTTGTGGTTGCGCCTGGCGCACGAGTCGGAGATGACAGCCGGGCGCAGGATGGGGCCCTTCCTCGAAGAAGGGGTGCGCATCGGGGAGTGACCCGGACTCCGGGCTCAGCCCCTTTCCCGCAGACGGAGCATCCAGCTCACCCAGAGCGCATTGAAGAGCACGAAGATCCCAAAGAAGATCCAGCCGGCGGTGGGGGCGCCCTGAAGCATGGAGAGTCCGATTCCCAACACCGCCGTCGACGACCACAGCACCTTCATCCGGAGCATGGTGCGAAAGCTCTCGATGTCCCCATTGCGGCCCAGCAGGGACTCCCCCCCGATACCCACCAGGGCTGCACCGACCAGCCGGGCCGTGATGGGATCAACACAGTCCCAGCCAAACAGGCCCATGAACCAGACCGGAGCCACCAACAAGGGAATGGCAAAGACGTAGTCGGCCACAAAGTGAAAGATGAACCACTTGCGAAGGACGGCCGGCACTTCCATGGATGTCTCCCGGTTCGAAAATCCACAGGACCACATCCTAGCAGGTGCCCGGCGGTATCCTCTCCCCGTGTTGCCCCTCCTTGCCCTGATCCTGGCCTGTGCTGAACAGGAGACTGTCTCGGAGCCCTGGTGCGCGCCCACCGAAGTCGGGCCCTGGGACCCCGGGGTGACCACCTTCACCACCCCCGGGCCAGGTGGCGAGACGCTCACCGTCGAGGTCTGGTACCCGGCCCACGCTCCCCAGGGAGAGGAACCCAGCCGCTACCTGGAGATACCGATTGCCGGAACCGCCTTCCGCGACGCAGAGCCCGCCCTTTCGGACGGTCCCTTTCCCCTGGTCGCCTTCAGCCACGGAAGCAACGGCATCCGCTACCAGTCCGTCTACCTGACCGAGCACTGGGCCTCCCACGGTTTCGTGGTGGTGGCCACGGACCACCCCGGAAACACCTTCCTGGACACCGAGCAACTGGCGCACTCCCTGGTGGCCAATGCCCGCCCGAGCCAGGTCGTGGCCTCGGTGGATGCCCTTCTCGACCGCACCGCCGATCCAGATGACCCCCTTGCCGGGCTGACCCAGGGGGAAGCCTATGCCATGACCGGACATAGTTTTGGGGCCTGGACCACCCTGGCCGTGGCAGGCGGCGTGGTGGACTACGCGGCCATGCTGGATTTCTGCACGGCTGAACCCGGCTGGGAGTTCTGCCGACTCGGAGAGGAGTTCCTGGAAGTCCCCGGTTCCCCCGATCCCCGGGCCACCCACGCCCTGGCCATGGCCCCGGGCGGCTGGTACGCCTTTCTGAACGACGGCCTTCAGAGCCTCCAGCCCGCCATGATCTGGGGCGGGACGATGGATGAGATGACCGACTATGTCGACGAGATCCGGGGCACCTATGACGCCCTGGACTCCCCCAAGGCCCTGTGGACCCTGGCCAATGCAGGGCACTTCGTCTTCTCCGACCTGTGCCGGGTGGCACCTTTCATCAGCGATGAATGCACAGAGGACATCGGGTTCATCGACCTGGCGATCGGCCAGGAGATCGTGCGAACAGCGACCACCAGCTGGCTACGCCGCAGCGTGGTCGGAGACAGCCGGGACCTGGACTGGTGGGAGGACCACGAGCCGAGCTGGGAAGAGGTCACTGTCGAGGAGGAGTAGCCCCCGGATCAGGGGACAGTGGGCAGATCTCCACCGGGTTCGGCTGGAACTCCGGGCTCAAAATCCCCGGGAAGCGGCTGGGAGAAGTCCCGCTCGATCCACTCCTCGGGGGCCACAGCTGTGCCACCGACCTCCATGCCCCAGTGCAGGTGAGGGCCTGTGGACTGCCCGGTGGACCCCACCCGGCCGACCATCATCCCCCGGGTGACCTCCTGGCCCTCCTCCACAGCGATCTGGGCCAGGTGGTTGTAGCTGGTGGACACATTGGGTCCATGCTTCAGGATGACCGCATTCCCGTAGATGTGGAGTTCTTCCGCCAGGGTGACCACACCGTCATGTGCGGCCACAACCGGGGTCCCGGTCGAACCCCGCAGGTCGGTGCCCAGGTGGTGCCGGACCACCCCGGTGTTGTACCGCCGCTGCTTGCCAAAGGCGCTGGAGACCTTGCCCTCCACCGGCCAGAGAAAGAGGCCTTCTACCAGGGGCAGGCCCAGATCCTTGATGTATGCCTGCCAGCGGAGCTCATTGGCCTGGCGGGAGCGTTCCTCGTTGCCCATGTCCCGCTTCTTCCGGGTAGAGAGCTGGACAAATCCTCCCTTGGGAAACTTCGTCTCCTCGACCAACACCTTCCAGCTTGCCGTGGTCTCGTTCCCCGCATCGTCGACCACCCGCAGGGACAACGGAACCGGGCCCGGCGCCTGGGAGACCGAAATGCCCTTGACGCCCCGCAGCAGGCCGTCCTCGAGCCTCTCCAGGGACCATGTGGCATCCAGGAAGGTCACTTCCGCCTCGCTCACTCGCTCATCCGCGCGGGCAAAGACCCCCAGGGTCCGCCCCTGCCCCACCCGCAGGGAACTCGTCGCCATGATCAACTCGGGAGCGGTGTTGTCCACCAGCCATGACTGCTCCACCCGGGCCTTGCCTCGAAACCACCCACGGGACTCCAGGACGACCACATGGGATCCATCCGAGAGCGTCTCCGTGTCAACGGTGAACTCACCACCCGGATCACAGGTGATCACGTCTGTCTCCACCCCGTCCAGAAACAACGCCACTTCCGCGCCCGTGCCACCCAGGACGTGGACCGAAACCGTCTGGACGCCCGAGGCTGGGATGGGAGGCGAAGAGAGGGTCAGGGTGGGTGCGGGACAGCCAGTCAGCGCCCCGATCAAGACAGGCGAAAGCATGGGTCTCCGAGACTACCTCGCGGGACTCTCAGGCTCTATTCGAGGGTACAGGCCGGCCCGATGGCCAGGCTCGTTGTCTGGGTCTCCGTCAGGCGAACCAGGTCCTCACCGGCACCCGGATTCCCCGTAAAGGCCATCCAGCCCGCCTGCCAGCCCACGATGTCCAGCCCCAGCACCGCCTGGAGGGAGGTGGACTGCCCCATGAAAAGCAATCCCACAGGCTTGCCGGCCTGACACGCGGTGTGGGCATCGGCGTCGAGTTCCAGGAACCAGGTGTAGTGGCCACTGTTGTCGCCGTCGTTGTAGAGCACCATGCCAATGACGGCGATGCGTCCGCCGGCATCGGCGCTGTAGTACTGAAACCCCGGGTCCGGCGCCGCACTCAGGGATGCGTCAAAGGTGTTGCCAGACAGAGGAAAGTCAAAGACGGCCTCATCCAGATCAGCATCCCCTTCCTCATCCACAGCAAGGCCCACCAACCCCTGGGACTGCCCGCCAAACGACTGGTAGGTGCCCGACAGGCTCAGGCCCAGATCCAACAGGCCTCGGCCCAGGACCGTGGTCCCCTCGCCGACGTCGGAGAAAGTGGGGTCGCCGGCCTCGTCGCCGAGATCGAAGTGGTTGTCCACCAGGCTCCAGCCCGAGGGCCAACCCTCGGGCACCTCACCTGTCAGGAAGACCAGCAAGGCGTCACTATCCGCCCCCAGGACCACGTCCGTGCCCTCGGTCAACCCGTTGTCGAAGTCGGTGTCCACCCAGGCCGTGGCCGCGTAGCTGGCTGCCCAGAGACCCGCGTGATCGGGGTCCTCCACCAGGTGAGCCTCTGGGGCCTCATCCGGTAGAGTAAATGTGACACTCTCCACGCCGGGATCGGCGCTCGCCAGCGTCTCGCCAGCGACCAGTGCGCCGCCATCATCGAGGGTCTGCACAAGCCCAAGACTCACCGAACCGGCGTCCTGGGTTCCTGCCGGAGCCGAGTAGACCAACCCCAACTCGACTGCGACGTCCGTGGTCCCCGAGTCCTCAGTGTCCGCGCTGGAGTCCTCCACCCCCGTGTCCCCTCCATCGCTTCCATTGCAGGCCACCAGGAGCAGGCTGAAGGTCCATCCCAAAATCATCATCACGCCTCACAGTGTGGAGGCACACCTATCCCGCACGATTCCACAGTTCCAACCCCCCTTTGGGAAGGGCTCGGCACACCCATTCGTGTTCACCGTTACGGCCAGAACTCCGTCCACTCAAGCTTCTGCCTGACTTTCTCATGACACTCTGCAGACAAACCTTGGACGATCGCAGATCCGCCCCCATGGCCAATCCGTACCAATTTTACAAAAAACGGATGGGGACGTAACGGAGCCTTTACTTCTCGGTGTTTGAAAACCCAAAAGACCGTGTACCGTTTGAAAGTCCACCCCGCCGCTCACCGCACTCGAGGACCTTCCCCCATGATGACGACTGGTCAAAACCTCTCGATCCTGGCTCTAACTTTGATGGCCACCGCTTGCGGATCCCTGGAGGATCCCCAGTTGAATGCGATCGAGGGGATCGGAGACCACAACCCAGAAGGAAAGATCATCAACGGGGACAGCCCGGACGCCTGGTGGCACGACGCGGTCGTCTCCCTGCACGAACGCAGTGGTAACAACGTCTATGGTTCGCCGTTCTGCTCCGGAACACTCATCGCCCGGGACTGGGTCCTCACCGCTGGTCACTGTGTAGAGTCCAGAGGAGGCTCGATGAGCCCTGGCTCGATCGCTGTCTACGTGGGCGACGACCCGTCGCGGGATCTCAACCAGCACGTCTACACCGTGGACAACGTCATCCAGCACAGCGGCTACGACAGCCGCCAGCTGACCGATGACATCGCTCTCATCCAGCTGTCCACCGAAGTGAGCGAGTCCATCACTCCGGTCCTGCCACTCACCCAGGCCGAGAAGCTGACCAGCGCCGACGCAGGTGCAAACCTTAATTTCGCCGGGTTCGGCGTCACCGAGCGCAATGGCTATGGCGAAAAACTCCAGGTGGATCTTCCTCTTTCCCAGGTCTGGTCCGAACAGATCTACTACACACAGGGACAGGGAGGCCCGTGCTCGGGAGACTCCGGTGGTCCCGCCTTCTTCGAACGTAACGGAAACATCACCGTCGCCGGCGTCACCTCCTACGGCGACTCCCAGTGCCGTTCCTACGGAGTCTCGACCAAGGTGGATGCCTACGAATCCTGGATTCTGGGGTACACGGGAAGCCTGACCTCCAGCGGCAGTTCCTCCTCCAGTGGCGGCTCCTCCTCCAGTGGCGGCTCCTCCTCCAGTGGCGGCTCCTCCTCCGGGGCTTGCTCCGGCTCTGATGCCTCCTTTGAGGGCCAGTTGTCCGGGTCCGGAGACTACGTCTACGAGCCGAACGGAACCTACTACCAGACCAATTCTCGCGGCGATCACGTCGCCCAACTCGCCGGGAACGGCTCCGACTTCGATCTGTACCTGTACAAGTACCAACGAAACTCCTGGCGCGAGGTCGCCAGCAGTCTCGGTTCGAATTCGGACGAGTCCGTCAGCTACGACGGCGGTGCCGGGTATTACCTCTGGGGCGTCTACTCCTACAGCGGTTCAGGGGACTACACCTTGTGCTTGAACACCCCTTAGAAACGAGAGGACATTCCCACAGATAGCGGCAGCGGCCGGGCCCCCGGGTACAGCGGGGTTCGGCCGTCTTGCATTCAGGTGGTCAGTACCTCGGCTCTCCAGATCCGCACAACCCCCACAGGCCGATCAGGGCCGGGCCCTGTCGTGCTCATCCCACAGCCGATTGGTCAGACTCCGGGCCCCCACCCAACCGCCGTTGTGCAGGACAACGATGGTGGTTTCACGACCCGCCCGAGTGGACCAGTCGCCGCGGTACCCGATGGACTTTCCCTGGTGGCCCACATTCACCTCCCCTTCTTCCAGGTCGATTCGCAAACCAAGGCTCCGAAACCAGTCCGTGGAGCCCGTGGTCGGATTGGGGACCAGGAGAAGAGCCAGGTGCTCGGCATCCAGCAGGTCCCCCCTCCACAGGCCATCGGCAAATGCCGCCAGGTCCGGTGCCGTGGAAACCAGGGCACCCGCTGCCCAGGAATTTTCCGAGTGCAGGTGATCCGTGGTGTCGACCACTGCTCCTGACTCCTTCTGGTAGCCACGAGCAGGTTCCGGGCCTTCTGAAAACAGCCCCGTCGACTCCAGGGCGAGGGGGTCCGTGATCCGCAGTCGAACCAGTTCCTCCCAGGCCATCCCTGTGGCCCCTTCGAGCGCCAGTCCAAGCAGGATGTAGCCCGCGTTGGAATAGTCCCCCCGCTCTCCCGGATCCCCGCTGGTGTTCTGGAAGGCCAGGGCCAGCAGGTCATCGATTGCCCAGGCCGTCTCGGCAGTGGTCCAGTAGGTGTCGTGGTCGACAAAATCCCCCAGGCCACTGGTGTGGCCCAACAGGTGCCGGAGGGTGACGTGCTCACCATTCGGAACCTCCTCGACCCAGTCACCCACGGGATCGTCCAATGACAGAATCCCCTCCTGGTCCAGCTGGTGGACCAGGACCGCAGTGAAGGGCTTGGTCAGGCTTCCGATTCGAAAGCGATCCTCCGGCGTCATGGGAGTCTCCTCCTGCCGATCCGAAACACCGCTGGATCCCTCGAAGATCACCTCATCGGCTTCTCGAACCACCGCGGTGGCTCCGGGCAATTCCCAGTCCTCGACAGCCTCTTCCAGCACAGCCTGGAAGTCAGCCGTTGCACATCCGATCGCCAGCAAGAGCAGCCACACACCTCACAGTATTCCAGCCGCTCCCTGGATCTGCTGCGAATCAGTCGACCAGCCCAAGCCGGTCCAGCACAAAGGCATACTCCGAAGCGATCTCGGCGATGCGCCCATAGCGCCCCGAAGAGCCACCATGTCCCGCACCCATCAGCGTCTTCAGCAGCAAGATGTTGTCATCGGTCTTGCGCACACGGAGCTTCGCTACCCACTTGGCCGGCTCCCAGTACTGGACCCGGGGATCGTTCAAGCCGGCCTGGACGAACATGTGGGGGTAGTCCTGGGCCGAGACGTTGTCATAGGGGCTGTAGGCGCGGATCCAACGGAACTGCTCCTCCAGGTTCGGGTTGCCCCACTCCTCCCACTCGATGACGGTGAGCGGGATGGTCTCGTCGAGCATCGTGTTCACCACGTCGACAAAGGGGACCTTGGCCACGATGACCTCGAACAGGTCCGGTCGCATGTTTGCAATGGCGCCCATCAAAAGCCCCCCGGCGGAAGCTCCCTGGGCCACCAGCCGGTCCGGAGCAGTCCAGCCTCCTGCAACCAGGTGTTCGGCGCAGGCGACATAGTCCCCAAAAGTCGTCACCTTGGTGGCCATCTTTCCGGACTCATACCAGTGCCGGCCAAGCTCCCCTCCTCCCCGAATGTGGGCAATCCCGAACACGACGTCTCGCTCGAGAAGGCTGAGTCGGAGGGCGGAAAAATAGGGGTCATAGCAATGCCCATAGGACCCGTACCCATCCAGCCAGAGCGGGTGGGACCCATCCAACTCCAATCCTCGCCGGTGCACCAGGGTGATGGGAATCCGGACCCCGTCCCGGGCCGTGGCCCAGGTCCGCCGCGTCATCCAGTCCCCCCGCTCGAAGCCCCCAAGTACAGGGGTTTCCTTTCGGAGGACCCGCTTCCGAGACCGCATGTCGTAGTCGAAGACCGAGGCCGGCGTGACCAGGGATTCATAGGTGAATCGGAGGGTCGAGGTGTGGAACTCGGGGTTGCTGGACAGCTCGACGGACCAGGCTTCCTCGTCAAAGGCCACACGATGCTCGTCCCATGTCTCCAGGTCGATGATCGTCAGTTGTGGCAGGCCATCCCCGCGTTCCGACAGCACCAGGTGTCCGGAAAAGGCCGTGGCATCCAACAGGTGAACGTCGGACCGATGGGGCTTGACCTCCCGCCAGGCTGACCGGTCCCAGTTGTCCAGGGGCACTGCAAAGAGTCGGAAATTGAGCGCGTCCTCGTTGCTGACCACGTAGAGGTGATCTTCATGGTGGGTCAGGTCGTACTCCCGCCCCTGGACCCGGGGGGCCACCACCCGGAAAGTCCCGGTCGGGTCGTCCGCCTCGAGCAGGTGAACCTCACAGGTGATCTTGGACTTCAGGCTCAGCGCCAGGAAGCGTTCACTGCGCGTTCGGGAGACATACAGGAAGAAGCGATCATCGTCCTCCTGGTAGACCAGGGTGTCCTGGCTGTCTCCCAGGGTGTATCGCCAGGCCTGGTAGGGCCGCTGGGCGTCATTTCGCCGGGAGTAGAACAGCGTGCGGTTGTCGTTGGCCCACTCCAGGGACCAGCCGACGTTCTCGATGGTCTCCGCCAGCGTCTCGCCGGTCGTGAGATCCCGGATATGCACCACGAACTGCTCGTAGCCGGTGGTGTCCACTGCCCAGGCGAGCCGCTTGTGGTCAGGGCTGACCCGGACCGCATGGACCTTGTAGAAGTCCTGGCCCAGGCTCTCGACATTCGGGTCCAGGAGGACCTGTTCCGGTCCACCTCCCCGGGGTTTCCGACAGCGAATCGGGTAGTCCTGGCCCTCCTCGGTGCGCTGGTAGTAGGTGTAGGGCCCATGCTCGACAGGCACGGACAGATCCGTCTGCTGGATGCGAGCGAGCATCTCGTCGTAGAGGGTCTTTTCAAAGTCCTTCAGGTGGGCGCAGGCCTGTTCCGTGTAGGCATTCTCCGCCTCCAGGTAGGCGAGCATCTCCGGATCCTCCCGGTTGCGCAGCCAACCATAGGAATCCACACGGGACTCCCCATGCAGGAGGACCTGTTGATCGCGCCGCGGGGCAACGGGAGGCTTGGACATCGGAGGGCTTGAGACCTTGTCGAGGGTTGGCGGTTGGACGTGCTCCGCCTATCTTGAAGCACGATGATCGCCCTCCTTCCCCTCTGGATCGCCTGTACGCCGGTTCTCGAGATCAGCGAATCCCCTCGGACGGATCACAACCCCGGCCAGGTCACCGACACCCACACGGATGGTGACACCGGCACCGACGCCGACGCCGACACCGACGTGGATGGTGACACCGACGCTGACGTGGATGGAGACACCGACACCGACACGCAATGGGGAAGCCACCCCGACAAGGCCGGCGCCGTGGGCTGGGTCGTTCGCGTGGAGTACCTGGGCGACTACTGGACAGTGCGACCCGAGGACCACGGATACGCCTGGTGGAAACTCATCGAACCGGCCGATGTGCACTGGTGGGACGTCTTCGCCACAAACGACGACGAGTGCGCCTCCGATTTCGAGCCAGGCCTGGCGTTTCCAGCCCTGGTGGACCTGGCGGAACCCGCGGTCACGACCCTCAGCAACGACGGAGGTGCGTTGATCGAGATGGACCTGGATGCCGAGGAAGGGGCCTGGACGAACACCGCGGTCGACGTCTCCAATGTACGACTGAACACCGTGTACGACCTGGACACGATGGTGTCCGGCGTCCTGCCCGAGCTGAGTCTCCTGGAGGCACTGCTCATGCCGATGGCCCTGGAGATTCTGGGTCCTGCCATGGACACGGATCGCGCGGAGACCCTGGCCAAGGACGAGATCGCATTTTCCTGGGGCGGTGCCGACGACGCAGAGATGGTGCTGATCGAGTTGCGCTACGTCGATGGGGACACCAGCACCGTCAAGGAGACCGTCACCTGTCGGGCGAGGAATGACGGGAACTTCCAGGTGCCCTCCAACGCCTTCAACCGCTACCACAGCGGTGACTACATCCTGGCCACCCTCATCGCAGTGCGTGAGGGCTCTACAGTGATTCCCTTCAACGACGCCGAATTCCGGGTCCTGGGCGCCCACTCTCAGACCGGTGCCTTCTACACCACCGGTGGGGACTGATCAGAGCGCGTCTCCGACCGCCTTGTAGCCCTTGAAGTAGAGCAGCGGAGCAAGATCGGCGTCGTCTCCCTGGAGCACGGTGCCCTCGACCTGGCCCAGAAAGATGGTGTGGTCCCCCCCCATCCCGGGTGCCGTACTTGGTGCAATCCAGGCTGGCCATCGCACCGGGAAGAAGGCGGGCGCCGGACACTGGACCCCGCGCATCACCCTGGTCCTCAAATCGGTCCTCGGGCTGAGGACCCCATCCCGCAAAGCGGTTGGACAGGTCCATCTGTTCCTGGGCGAGCAGGTTGACGGCAAACCCCTCTGCCCCCTCGAGCAACCCATGGGTCCGGTTGCCCTTTTTGACGCAGACCAGGACAAGGGGCGGATCCAGGCTCAGGCTGCAGAAGGCACTGGCGGTCATGCCATGGTCCCCTTCGGGAGTCGCCACGGTCACCACGGTGACCCCCGCGGGGAAGCGACCAAGAGCGGCCTTGAAGTCCGCAGCAGCGACAGGCCTTGGGAATCTCCGGGAGAAGGACTTCCCTTATTGGTTCAGACCCCGATGTCGAGAAAGCCGACCTTCAGGAGCGGACGGGCCTTGCCTCTTCCGGCAAAGGCTCAAGCCTTGATGTCGGCCTTCTTGCCCGTGGTCTCCTGGCCTGGGGTTCGACCCCGCTCCAACAGGTTGACCGCGCGTTGGCGGCTTGCCAGGGGACGTGAGAACTCCAGGCCCACCAGGTACCCCTCCACCTCCGTGTCGATCGGGAGGAGCGTCCGTCGCTCCTCGAGGGGGTCGACAATGCCCGGATGCTCTTCCAGCGTCGGCTCTTCCTGGCTGAACTCCGCCACTTCGGGAACCGCCACTCGCTCGGTCACCGAGGCCTCGCCCTTGCCGTAACAGACCTCCAGGGCACCGCTGACGGCCTGCACCTCGGTCAGGGCTCGCTTGAAGTCCTGCTCCGACTCGGAGGGCCCTGCAGGATCGGACTTGAAAGCCTCGACCAGAGCGGCAGGACCGACTTTGCGCACGCTCACTCCAACTACGAGGACTGGAGGTCAAGAGGCCTGTCTGCACCTTTTCGGGTCAGGCACAGGTCTTCTCGGGGCAGCGAGGAGAACCCCCGCACAGGTTTGATCTTAACATCTAAGAGGGGCGACCGAAGAACTAGTTCCAACCCCGGGGCCGAAACAGCCCGAAGCTACTGGTGTACCCGTGCAAGAACGTCTTGCCGTGGACGGGACCGATCTCCCCGGAACAGAAGAAGCCCCCCAGGGGAATGTCCCCAAAGTGTTCTCGGAACATCGAGGTGTCGTGGTCCACCGCCCCGTAGAAGTTCCGACCGCGGCCCAGACAGGAGAAGAGAAGCGCCCCCATGGCGCGGGTTCCCCCTTCTCCCATGCGATGCCGTGCCAGCACCCCCGCCAGGTCCTGGGCCGAAGCCGCTGGGTCCCGGACATGGAACTGAACCACCTTCTCGCCTTCCAGCATGGCGGCCAACGCCAGGACACCTTCGGATCGATCCAGCCCGACCAGGTTGCGAATCAAGTAGTCCCCGGGACCAAAGACGTCCCGGTCGCTGTCCATGGCGATACCGATCATCGGAGAGAGCCGAAACGCACGCTGCTCCTCCTCTGTCAGCTCGTTGAATAGGCGATCAAGGACCTCCACGGCGGGCTTGCCATCGAGCTCGAACAGCAGGTTGCGCTGGCAACGGCTGATGCGCATGGGGTCCCCCAGGGGGCGACAGCCCTGGGCCACCACGGTGTCGACCTTGATGTCCCCATAGACCGCGATCCCCACCACTCCGCTGCTGTAGGTCCGCTGACCGATAAAGAGTGCATTCTCGCCAGGGGCCCGGGCACCACTGGCCAGTCCTCCGACCACCGTGCTCCGGGGGTAGGCGGCGTCCAGCCCCCAGGCAAGTTGCTGGGCGTCGGAGCTGAATGGGTCCGGGAGAACGATGAAATCCGGCTCCTGTTCTGCCACCAGGCCCAGCTTCTCACCCCACGTCTCGGGGGCCACGTCCACATCCGGCAACTCCGCGGGTCCCAGGTGAAAGGGAACGATGACCACATCAGGCAGGATGGCGGCCGTGATGGAAAGAGCGGCCCGATCCTCCACTTCCTGGCCCTTGCCGATGATGCCTCCCCCCGAACACCCCAGCAGGATTGCTCCCTTGAAGTGGGACTTCACGTCGAGCGGCACCCGCTCGTAGTCCTCTTCGAAATGACTGGAGAGAAATACCAGGACAAGGTCCGGCTGTTGTCCGTCGAACTGTCGGGCGATCGACGAAGCCGCCTCCTGAAAGGCATCCTCGTAGCGGGTCCGGGTGGACAGGCTGGCAACCCACTTCAAAAGGGCCTCCTCCTTGGTCGGGCAGGGGTAACCCGCAGAGCAGGAAGGACCCGGCCGCCACGTTGGCGACCGGGTCCCAAGGGTCCAGCAGGAGGGTCGCGCTACTGGATATCGAGCGACAGCGTGGCGCCGGTGAGGCCCTGCATCCGAATCGGCAGGCCGTCTGGACCGGCTTCCCAACCCACATCCGCCTTGTAGAAGCTGATGGTGCCATCCTCATCGGCGGCGAACTGGGAGGTGTAGGCACCCGAGATGGTGATGGTGCCGTCATCGGCGGCCCTGCACACCATCGCAGTGTCCTTGTCGTCGGTCAGGGCGAACACCAGGACATCGTCCTCGTTGTTGTCCGCACCGTTGTAGTTCAGAGTCAGGGTCTGGCCACGCCGGATCTGGATGCTCGCCGCGCTGGTACCGAGGCTCATCTCGGAAGGCAGTCGAATCCATTCCTCGTTGCTCCAGGCACCCATGTAGTCAGAGGCGTTCCCTGGGGCTGAGGTCACCAGAACATCGCCACCGCGCAGGTCGACGTTGTTGGAGCCATCGATGCTCAACTGGCCGTCATCGTCGTAGTTGCCACCCTGGCCATCGTGACGCTCGTGGTGGTAGACCGGCACACCGGAATCGGTGAGCTGGGACTCCAGGGCGTAGACATCACGCCCGGTCTCGACCGTCAGGCGGGAACCCACGCTCTTGGTCTCCTTCATGATTCCCGTCTCCGGGTCCATGTCCGGGAACCAGGTGCTGGCGAGATCGATGTTCAGCAACTGGCAGTCGTCCAGGGGGATGTCATCCCATGGGTTGTTGCAGTACTCGACGTAGCCCTTGGGCTCCCAGAACCAGGCGCGGAGGTTGTCCGCATCCCAGCTGCCCGTGTCCGAGTACGCCTTGACGTTGTCCGCCATCATCACGCCGGATTCCCGGCAGACCTCGATGGTCACATCGCCCACATCGTCGCACTCCTTGGAAGTGGCCACGAGACTGTCAAACCCGTACCAGGTCTGGTCGGCCACGTAGGTGTTGGGAACGATGTAGACCGTGTCGCCCACGGCCACGGTGCACTCGAAGTTGCCGTTCTCATCGGCGGTGACCGTGCTGCTGGTCAGCTGGCCACGGCACTCGACCTGGGCACTCCGGACGGGGAAGTCGATGGTGTCGACCACCTTGCCCTGGACACAGGTGTACTCGATCGGCGAGTCGGGGTTCTTGCCACCAGGACTCGATGTCGAGAAGGTGTATGTGCTGTTGCCGGATTCATCGCTCGTCACACGACCGGTGCCCTCTTCCAGCCATGCGCCTGCATCGTCACTCCAGTCCCAGAGCAGGATCTCCTGGCCGTCGCTCACCTGGTAGTAGTCGGGCACGCCGGTCTGGCTGATCGGGATCTCCACCTCGATGGGCTCGCCAAGCATCAGTTGTTCCCGGTCATCGGCTCGGAAAATGACCTCGACCATCCCAAAGGAGAGCAACTGGGCTTGTTCAAGCACGTTCTTTCCGGCGCCGGAACTGTCTGTCGACTTCCGCAAGGCCGTCAGGTCGCCTGGCGCCGCTGCGAGCTCGTCGCTGTAGGGGTCGAAATAGGTCACAGAGACCTCGACATCGCCGGTGTAGACCTGCCCGTCGAGGAGCATGGCGCCCCCAGGAACGCTGACGCGCATTCCGTCCTGTTCCATGTCGCCGCCAAACGCGGGATTGAAGGTCTGGACCCAGTCATGGGCCTTCAGGGTCGCGTTGGCGCTGGCGGTCTCCCAGGAGACGATGTTCGCGTAGCGAGCGTTCTCGCTGTAGCCATTCTTCTGGAACTTGATCAGGATCTCCTGGCCGGGGTCCACCATCTCCAGCGTGTAGTGGCCGGCCTCGTCCGTCAGGACCATCTGTCCCTGGGCGGTGACTTCCACCCCTGCAAGAGCATCCTGGCCGACATCGACCACCATGCCGCTGATGCGACCGTGGGGGTCGTCTGCGCTGTTGGCCCCGTCCGGGTTGTTGCCACAGGCTGTGAGTGCCGACAGGGTCCCAAGTCCAATGAGGAAGTGGCTGGTGCGCATGATGAGGCTCCTTGAAAGTACGTCTTGGCAGGTCGAGGAATAGCCCTCGTTCACCCGGGTTCCTCTTCAAGAGACGTGCCAACTTCTCAAATCCGTGTGGATCCGCCCACCATGCCCATCGGGGCCAAACCGGCCAGAGCGCTATCCGGGGTCCACACCTCCCTCACTGGGATCTCCGAGTGGGGCATGCATACCCCACCTGTACCCGTTGGGGTCTCCAGGACCCATCGCCCGGAGGGGTTAAAGGGCCGGCCGTGCCACCCCCATCCCCCCCCTCGGTTCGAGGACGGCTCCGCCGTCTACGGAATCGCTTTCGGAGAGACCACAGGGATCCCGAGGCCTTCCACCCCGACCTCAAGCGAGAGTTGGAGGAATGGACGAGCGTGGCCGAGCAGGGCCTGAAGCTCGTGGGCGCGAGCCTGGTCCAGTCCTGGGAGGTGACCCTGGCCGAGTTGCGGCCGACCCTGGTTCGCTTCAACGGGCAGGAAGCGGGGGGGGAGATGGTGAACCGTTGGAGTGATGCCCTGGTGCCCATCGAGACGCCCTACCAGGCACTCATCCGCAACTGTCCCGCTCTCCTGACCCAGGGACTCGCCCAGGCCGAGGCCACCGGAAAGCTCGCCCCCCTCACCGAGGTCCTGCTGACCCGCATCGAGGAACTGGGGCCACTGACCGCGGAGGGGTGGCTGCGTACTCTGGGGCACGTGGACCCGATCCTGGACACCCTTCCAAATGCAGGGGCCATCAAGAACCGCATTCAGGCCGAGGGGCCGAGGCTGGGCCAACAATTGGCCGAAGCCGCTGCACAACTGCGGAAGGACTTCGGACAGGCCGGCCACAGTGACCGGGTGGGGTCCGCACTCTTCCACGCCATCGACACCTGGAAGGACACCGTCATTCGATCCATCGAGTTCGCAGTGGCCGTACAACTCGAGGCCGTCGAGGCGCTCTCGGACCAGGCCTGAGGCACACTCCCGCTGTTGGCGATCATGGCCTGCCCGGGAAACAAGGAAGACCCGGCTATTTGAGTACCGCGAGACGCTCCCGGTAGCGCCTGGCCACACAGCCCTCGTCGACGCAGGCATCACGAGAGCGCAACCACTGCACCTGGGCCTCACGCAACTCCTCGAAGGCCGCTCTGTCCAGAGAGCCCCGCGAAGTTCCGAAGACCAGGTTCATTTCTCGATCGAGCGATGCCAGCTCGGCACTTTGACAGATCAGGAGTTCGGCCCTCGTCCCTGCCTTTTCGCAGGAGAAACTGGGCCGGATCTCCTCCTGGGGAGCCGGGGTGACCGGGGATTCCTCGATTTCCGTCGGCAACTGGGGCTCTTCCACCGGCTCTCGGGGAACCGGTGGGCTGGAGACCGTTTCAACGACCTCCACCGGCACCGAAGGCTGAGTGAAGACATCTGAAGGGTCTTCACCGGCCTGTAGGGTCTTCCGGACCACGAACCACCCGCCCACACCAGCCAACAGGACCAGCACCACCAGCACCACCAGCACCACCAGCAGTTTTCCCATCACCGCAGCAGGAGGATCCGAACCCTCCTCCCCGGCATCGGCGACCATCACGTCCTGGAAAGGCACCTCTGTGATGTCATCCTCCTCGACCTGGAAGGAGACGGTGCCGTCGAACTGGTCCAGGCTGGCCTCGTCGCCATCGTCCTCGTCTTCCTCCATCGGTGCTCTGGAGCCGTCACCTGGCAACGGCGCGCTGTCCAGCGGGCCGGTGACCTCCATCTCCGACGAATCCCCCAGGGACCCATCAACCCCCAGACTCGCGATGGCCTGGAGAATCCGCCCCCTGTGCGCCTCCTCTGTGATGCCCATCGAGACCAGGTGAGCATCCGTCAGGTCCTGGAGGTCCGACAGGCTGACCATCCCTTCGGACCGAAATGCCAACCGGTACTCGGAAAGCCCCAGGTGTTCCAGCAATGCGTCAGGCGTCAAGCCCACCCCCATCGGGTCCTCCGGCGAATTGTCGCACGGCGGGATTGGCCGTATCCACTCCGCAAGATCTCCGAAACTCGACTTGCAGGGCCATCGTCAGCGACGAGCAAGTTCCGCCTGGTAGGTCCTGACCCGGTTCCCGAGGACTTCCATCGCCATCCGGAAGTCCGAACGCATCGAGCGCAGGGTCTGTGCGTCCTTTCTCGTGGCACGGATCACCATGCTGGCCGTGTTTTCCAGGACATAGGCAACCTTGGAGAACCACACTCCGAGCTTGGTGGGACGCCGCACATGGGGACGGAGCTTGTCGCCAATTCGTCCCGCCAGGCGAATTCCCGTGGCTCGCATGACCCCGTTCACCGCGACCATCGTGCCCGAAAGGAGCAGGGAACCGGCCCGCTTGTCCTCTTGCTTGGCCTTGAGGTCCTGCAGTCGGTGCATCAGGTCGATGTTGGCTTTTATGGCAGCCTCGAGTTCCGTTGACCCGGCTGTCTCCGGGTCAGCCAGTACCAGGGAGGGGTCCATGGCCGCCTCGACCCAGGCCACGTGGGTGAGGGCCAGTTCCCGCCCGGCCTGGACGGACTCTCCATCGGTGCCGCCGGTGGTGACCAGCAGGTCCACCCGGCCCCTTTTCCCGAATCCAACGCTGGAAAATTCCGCATAGCGCTCGTTGTACTCGACCCACAGCCCGTAGGTGTCCAGCAGGTGGGGGTCCAGAGCCTCCAGGACCTCCTGGACCGCCGGGTCTGTCAGATCCGCGCCCTCCTGGGGCAACAGGACCGTACCCAGGGAACCCTTGGGGCTCCCGTCGTAGCCGGGGTTCGGCTCCCGGAACGGTGTCCAGGCATCCACCAGGTGCAATTCGAGGGGAAGCACGGTCTCCCCGACGTGAACGTCCAGGTTCGCCGGCGTGCAGGTCAGGTTGAAGTCCGCCACCTCCACGTCAAAGCTCCCCAGACCCTTGATCGTCAGTTGTCCCGCCATGGCGATTTCTTCCGCCGGAGCCAGGTCTGGTTCCCCACCCAGATCCGCCGCTTCCAACCAGCGGATCGATCCCAGGGACAACCCTGTCTCCCGGAAGTGCCAGGCCGACTCAAGCAGACCCTTCCAGTAGTAGCCCAGCTCTCCGCCGGGCCCGCGGCCCACCACCCGAAGCTCCCTTGCATCGTTGCCGAGACCGGTCTGCAGGATGGTGATCTCCTGGGAGAGGGCAGCCTGTCCTTCCAGTGCCACCGGCGCGTGACGCACCCAGGGTTCCGCTGGAAGGGACATGTTCGTGTCGATGGTTCGTGGATCGAAGGGATCCAGGTCGTCGAGTCCTACCCGCTCGTAGCTGTAGCGGTGACCCGGGGTCCCTCCCTGGGTGTCGTAGTCAGCCAGCCGGGTGAACACATTGCCGTGCTTGTCGATGAGCATCATCGTGCTGGCGCTGGCGTCCAGGTTCTCGCTGATCACCCGTCCACGCTCCGGTCCACAGATGCGATGACTCATCCGAGGGGGCAGTCCCGTGTCCGCAAACCAGATGGTGTGCCCATCCCCGTCCAGGATGTAGGTGGTGGTGATTCCAAAACCGCTGACGTGCTCGTTGCCGTCCAGGTCGGTGAAGTAGCCAGTCGAATCAAAGCGACGACGACCCACTCCCCAGCCCTTGAAATCCATGTTGGATTCCGGCCAATAAAAGCGACCGCGCAGGGGGAACCCCCACAGGTCGTACCAACGATCGTCAAAGCGCCGCGTGGCAAAGCTCCGCTTCCAATAGACCCGCTGGTTGGCCCCCAGAGCGATCAACTCGTCATCGTCCGCGACAATCGCCAGGATCCATCCCACCGGCACGAAGCGCTGGACGTCCTTGTTGCCGATCTTTCGGGGCCGGTGGGGCAGCCCCGTGCCTTCCATCAGCGACCAGCCGCCCTCGGTCACCGTCTCCACCTGGCCAGTTTCCGTCTTGACCCGGTCCTTCTGCCAGATCCGTCCGTTGACCAGGGCGAAGTAATGGTGGTTGTTGAAGGTCTGGTACCGGGTACGAATCCGGACCACGTCGGGCAGATCCTCGACAGACCCGAAGGGAGACTGGAAGTCCGCCACGTGGGGGCTTGAGTGGGCAGGCTCCCCCTCCCAACCCAGATCCCGCAACCCCAGGGGCCCCAACTCCACCGGAGACGCCGCCATGAGCATCCCGATCCAGACTGTCACCAGCATCACTCCTCCCGTCGGGAAGCAGTCTACTCAAGATTCTCCTCACTCCGGATCGCACACCCCTTCACAGACCTGGATCACCTCGCCTGTGCGGAAGAAGTGCACCACCTGCTCCTGGGCCTGGGGATCGCCGAAAAGATTGTCGTGGGGGCTGAGTTCGGGATCCGCAGGAACCGACTCGATGGGTTCCTCCAGCCCGAAGTCCCACTCCACCAGGGCGGACCCCTCAAAGGGCGGGTCGCGCTCCTCAAGCCCCCAGATCTCCCGGGTGGCCGGCGTCACCAGGCTGCTCCCGTAGCCACGGGCCATCACGTGCGCCCCCAGAGTCGTCACCGAGGCATCCCCGATGGCCGCCTGCTTGAGCACAGGCGTCGTCATGACCGGCATGTGGCCGCCACTCTCCGTCGGGTCCCAGAGCATCTGCATCAACGGGACCAGCACCGAGGTGTCCACCGGGTCGGGGAATTGCACTTCCAACAGGTAGAAGAAAGGACGAAAACCCTCTGCCCGCGCCAGCAGCAGACTGAACGGGGCCCCGGGAACCCCCAACACACCCCGGTCGTAGGCATCCCCCAGAGCCAGGGTGGCCCCGCCAAGGACAGCGCCCTGGCTGTTTCCATAGAAATGCACCGCTGAGGGGTCAACCAGGGATTGCCCCTCGGACTGGAAGGCCTCGTCTCTTCCCAGGGAGCCCTGCAGGGCCCGAGCCGCCATCAGGACCTCCATGTGGCCGTGGTGGAGACGATCGGGAATGGTCGCAAAATCCGAGATGTCCGTGGCGATGGCCAGGGTGATGGGCGCAATGTCATCGTCCTTCATCCCGGTCCAGTCCACCGCCATGAGCACCGCGGGAAGAGCCTCGGCAATCGCGTCCAGGGCACCACTCCGCACGTCTTGGCGATCTCCGAACAGTCCATGGCCGAACTGGAGCGGAATCTCGGGTCTGGGTTCCTCCAGCAACGCACAGGGAACCTGGGCCAAAAAGGGAATCCACACCGTGCCTTCCGCCAGGGGCAGGCCATCCTCCCCAAAGCGCAGGAAGTCACCCGGCTCCCAGGTCTCGAGGTAAAGCGGCACCTCCAGGGTCCCCTCCACCTGCCGGCCGATACGCGTCCCCTCCTCACAGCCGTACTCGGTCACCTCGTCCACGGTGTAGGCAGGGCCATCTTCCCCGGCTTCCGCCAGCGCCTCGTCGACCACGTGCCGGATGCTCGCCAGGGAATCCTCCTGGCTCACCGTGTGAAAGTCCCAGGCCAGTTGCAGGGTGTCACGCTCCCACCCAAACCGATCCAACTCATCGAAGACATCCTGTTCATACCGGTCCCTCTGGCGCTCCAGATCCGGATCTGAGCTTGCCTCCTCGTCTCGGAGGGCAGCGAATCCAGAGGGGCCTGGCAGGAGTTCCCCACTGCTGTCCGTCAGTCCTCGGAGAGCCACCACGTGTCGCCTGTCCCAGGCCATGGGGGTCACCGGACGGATCACGAGCACCTGGCGTTCCGGAAGCTCGGACGCAAAGGCCTCCAGTTCAGCGAAGTGGGGGACGGGTTCTCCAGTCACCGTGTCCAGCAGCAGGGTCGTGGACTCCGCCGCCAGGGAGGCCTCGATGTGCCATGGACCCGGGAGCCCCGAAGGATCAAGGCCCGGAAGCAGAGAGACCAGCGGTCCCAGGATTGGAAAGCCATCGAGCCGGTTCCAACGCTCCGGGTTCGTGCGCACCCCGTCCACATTCTCCGGAAGGCTCTCCGATCCAAAGGAAACCCGCCACCCTGTGCCTGTTTCCTGGCTCTCTTCAAGGAAAAAATGTGACGGAAAAGGAAGCAGGCAATGACTCGGGTCCACCGGGTTGCAATCCCCGCGACCGCCCTCCTCCTCCTCCCCGGTTCCCAGGCATCCCACCAGGCCCCAGGCAAGAACAGCCAGGGAGAGGGACTGGGCCAATTGCGGGACCTCGATCATTGGATGACAATACCCTTCCTGTTCCCCCGAAACCGGAGAGCTCTTGCTGTTTTTGCTGTTCACCCTCGGCGGATGTCAAGGTACTGGAGGCGACACAGGGGGCCCGCCCGATTCCGATGGGCCCGTGATCGAGGGACTGCCACCCATCGTTTTTGTGAGCCGGCAACGACCGATAGAAGGCAGCTTCTACTGGGATGAACCCCGCGGTCTCCCCGGTGTGGGCGGCCACACCCGGACCCGGGCCTACCCCCCCGGACAGCTCGTGTTGCGGGAAAGCGATGGGGCGATCACGATCCTGGTCGACGGGAGTGACCCGACTTCGGAGAGCCTGCATCTCGTCGATGTCTCGGCTCCCCACGTGGCCCACGATGGCGAGTGGATCCTCTTTGCTGGCATCGACCACGACGACATCCCGACCAGCGGGATCTACCAGGATGAGCAATTTCCGGACGGTTGGCGCATCTACAAGATTCGGGTGGACGGGACAGGTCTCACCCAGGTCACCGACGATGACCACGACGTCGGACACGACGAGGGCTACGACGACACCGATCCCTTTGAGCTGCCAGACGGACGCATCGGGTTCTCCAGTACCCGCTGGCTCACCTGGGCAGCCTACAACCTGGGTCGTGGCAGCAATCTCTTCCTGGTGGATCCGGACGGTTCCAACCTCCGGCGAATCACCTCGGAACGAAGTGGTGCAGACCGCGGAGTGGTCGAGCCCGACACCGGCATGATCGTCTTCGGGCGATGGTGGCGAAACCCCCGCTTTCCCTACGACCCGTGGGACAGCCAGGGCCAGGGCGAGAGCGGCTGGATCCACCACAATGGCCTGACCTTCGAGACCGAGGAAGACGCCGGAGGCCCAGGCGTCAGCAACCGACTCAGCTGGCATCTCGCCGCCATCAACCCCGACGGTACCGGGCTCATCCAGTTCAGTGGGACCCACCACAAGCGTGATGACAACGTCGGCTACGGCGGCGTCTTTCGTGAGGACGGCTGCCTGGTCACCAACTACTTCCCCCAACAGGACATGACGGAGTCCTCGGGGTTTGGAGGGCTTCGAATCTACTGTCCAGGACCCTATGAGCCCGAGCCGATCATGGGTGTCACCGACCACTCAGGGGAGCAGAGAGAGACCGACGTCCCCTGGATCTACGTGAGTGAGTACGTGACGGACGCGGCGCTCCTGGAGGACGGTCGGATGATCGTGTCGATCGCCCCTGATCACTTCCAGGACTACGGGCTCTACGTCGTGGATGCCGACGGTTCCAACCGGCAGGCGGTCCTGGACTGGGCGGACACCACGGAACTGCGAACCCAGATCGTCCGTCCCCGCCCGGATGAAGTCGTCCTGGTGGACACCGTCACCCAGGTGCCCTCCATGGCCACGGCGACAACCGAGGCGCCGTACCACATCGATGGGACCTTCACCTTTCACGCCCTGAACGTCTACGCCAATGGTCCGGTCGATGCTCCGATCATGAGCGGGCTCACGATCGGAGAGGCCGCAGAGATCCGGTTCTTCCTGGACCACCAGACCGAACTCCAGCCCGCCGTCCAGCACACGGTGAACTGGCCCGTGGAGATCGGCGTCCTGCCAATCTCCGCAGCCGGCGAGGTCAAGGACGAAAACGCCCCCGCCAATACCCCCCTGTTCGAACAACTCCGGTCTCCCGACGACACGGTGCCCGCTCTCGGCCGACCCGAAGAAAATGGTGTCGCCCACGTGGCCGGCTTCAACTACGGAGCGCCAGACACCATCGCCCGATGCGTGGGCTGCCATGCCGGCCACACGATGATCGAGGTCCCCGAGGATGACGAGGACGCATTGTTCTCGAACCTGGCCCCCGGCGCCACGGTCACCACCTCGAGTTCCCAGCGCTCCGAACGGGACTTCACCCTCCAGAACCGACGGGTCCAACGGGACCTGGATGGACTGGGGTGGTACAGCGAAAACGGCAAGGCTGCCGGGGAGTGGGCCCAACTGGACTTCCCGGTGCCCATCGACGTGCGCGTGGTGCGGCCATGGGGGCCCAAGAACTACGACGGATCCCAGCTTGAGATCGAGGGCGTCACGGTGACCCTCTTCGCCGACATCGCGGCCACCGAGGAGATCATCAGCAAGTCCCATGGGGCCATTTCAGTAGAGGGAACCGACATTCTCTTCGACGACGTGCCCTGCCGGGCGGTCCGGGTGACCGTCACCAGCGTCTCCGGAAAGCACAGCGGGTTCGATGCCGTCGGCCTGTCAGAGCTGGAGGTCATTGCCAGGGGGTCCGAAGAGGACCCCTGACACGGGCGGGCCACTCCCTGCTGGACGAGGTCTCTTGCTTCCGAGGTTCTCTCTTGGGGCTCCAGGAGCCTCCGAACCAGGGCTGTGCAGACACCATGCAACAGAGCATAGGCGATGGACCTCCTCGAACCGGGAAGCTGGAGCCCGACCAGCGAGAGGAATAGAAGCCCCAGCGATCCCTGGAGGTCCGATGTTTTCCCTGCTCTGGTCCGGCCTGTCTGCACTTCTCCTGCTCGGTGGTTGCCCGTCCAACACCATCAGCACTGGTGACTCCCAGGCTATCCATGACTCCGACCCTGATTCAGATTCCGACACATATACCGACTCTGATTCGGACAGCGATACCGATGCCGACTCTGATTCGGATAGTGACACAGACACCGATTCTGATTTGGATACAGACAGTGACGCTGATGCTGATTCGGACACCGACTCGGACACCGACTCGGACACCGACACCGACACCGACACCGACACCGACACCGGCACCGACACCGGCACAGAGACAGGAATCGACCCCGACCTGGTCGGTTCCTGGACAACCACGGTCCGGATACCGGGTGAGAAAAACCCGGTCGACTTCGTGTGGACTGGAACCACAGACGGTCTCTGCACCGTAGATTTGACCCTCTTCAAGGGCCCCATGGAGAAGACCGAGGTCATCTACTGCCAGTTCGAAGCGGACGGGACGGAGTTCCTGGTCCGCGACCCGAACTGCAAGGGCCCCGGAAACTACACTTACGTCATCTCGGAACCGGAGGTGACCTTCACCCTGGTCACCGACCCCAGTTGTACTGAACGGGCCATGGTTCTGACCGACAGCCCCTGGGAACGAGCGGAATAGCGCCCACAGGGACGTGGTCGAACTCCATTTCCCGGTACAACCCCCGCTTTGGGGCAACTCTCTACCTTGCACCTTGCCCAGCGCGTCCTTATTGGTCTCGGCCGTTTCATGAAGGGTCCAGGCGACCATGCCCCCGGACCCATTGCACGCCCAGGAGATTCCACAAGATGTCCCCCAAGTTCTCCCCCGTTCTTTCCCTCTGTGCGACCCTCCTCTTCGTCGGTTGCGGCCCCTCCGTGAGCTTTGAGGGTCTGGAAGACGACACCAGCTTCAGCTTCAAGAACGCGAGCTGGTTCGTGATCCACCACGACTATGGCGACGGCGTCACCGTCGACACGGTCACCGTCACGGTGAGCGACGCTTCCGATCCCTGCGAGACCATGGAGACCAACCAGAACGCGCTTGTGGACTACCAGACAGAACTCGCGACGATCGACTGGACCTCGGACACCGCCTGCGATGACATGAAGGCCGCCTACCAGGGCGTGGTCGACAGCTTCCCGACGGACATCACCAGCATGATGGAGATCTACCTCTACGATTCCGCTGCCAATGCCGGCTTCGGCGAGTACTACGTGGACATCGATGAGGGAACCTACGATGCCGAGTCCAGCACCAGCGATGTGCACTTCGACCTGAGTCTCGTCAGCTACGACAGCAACCCGTACCAGGCCGAACTGGACGCCCTCGACGAGGACTGCAACACGGAGGGCGATGACATCCCCATGTACACCGCCCTGGACCTCTGGGTCGACCTGGATGGCGACGGCACCATGGAGGTGGTCGCCGACGGCGAGGAAACCCTGGAGGTCACCCTGACCGACGTGGAACTCAGCGCGGTCGACAACGAGGGCCTCGTGGAGGATGACTCCAGCGTGAGCATCACCGAGGCCTCCTTCAGCGCTGATCTCTGCGAGATCGACGTCGAGTGGTTCGACTAGAACCCCGAAGGGTCTCACCGGGATGACCGCGGACTCTCCGGGCATCCAGCCCAGGGATCACCCGCATTCCTCGGTGTCGGCGCAGATCATCTGGTCGATGTCCAGCATCAAGCTGAGGGGCTGGCCGTCCACGTGGCACTCGCCCTGCTCGATCACGAGCGTCTCGGTCACGCGATCGTCGTACCAACAACAGGGGTCACCCGCGAGTTCCTCCTTCACGGTCCCCGTGATCTCGAACTCGCCGGGGACTTCCCAGCCTGCGGCAGCCTCGCTGCAGTCAGCATTCAGGCAGTCTGCCTCCTGTTCCTCGCCACCATCGACGGTGTAGGTCAGCGTGGTCGGCGAGACGGGATTGCCGTCCAGGTCCGTGACCGAGATGGACACGGAAGCCATGAGGCTGTCATCGCAGGCGATCTCGTCAACCTGACAGCCCCAGAGCAGCACGGGAACAAGAAGAAGAAACGGGGTCCTCATGAATTCACCTTCCTTTCCCAGGTGAATTTCAAGAAGCGTGCCACGACCTCCCTACACCGATGGGGCGACCCGAAACGGCCAGACCACGACATCAGCGCCCCGGGTCAGGGTCCTCCCCGGTGACCGACCCCTCACTCCGCGGGGGGCGCCTCGTCCGTCTCGGGGGTCGGCTCGGTCAGCCCCAGGTCAGCCGCCCGACTTCCGAGTGCCGCCAGGTCTCGCCGGAGGCCCGTCAAGGCAACGCCATACCCGGCCCAGTCGCCCTCACGCTGGGCGGTTTCCGCGGACTCCAGGGCCCCCTGTGCACGCAGTGCCAGGGACCGCCAGTCGGCGCTGTCCGCGACTTCAGACCCGTCCGTCAGGGGCGTACCGTCAGGGTCCCACTCCACGGTATCCAGGGCTGAACGGTCCCCCATTCCGAAGACCTTCACCAGGGCCTCTTCCAGGGTCTTCTCCATGGCGATGCGGTTTTCATAGGACACAATGACCCGCTTGAGCTCTGGAAGCTCTGAACTCTCCGCCTGTAGATACAAGGGCTCCACATACATCAGGGAGTCTTCGATCGGGATGACCAGCAGGTTGCCGCGGACCACCCGGGAGCCCCCCTGGTCCCAGAGGGTCAATTGCTGGCTGATCTCCGGGTTCTGGTCGATCCGGCTCTCGATCTGCCGGGGTCCGAAGATCAGCTTCTGCTTCGGGAACTGGTACAGGATGAGCTTGCCGTAGTCTTCGCCATCGCTGCGAGCGGCGAGCCAGGAGATCATGTTGTCCTTGTTCGTGGGAGAGAACGGCACCAGCAACACGAACTCGGCGCTCTCTTCCTGGGGCAGCTTCATGATCAGGTAGTAGGACTGCATCGGCCTGGCCTGGCCGTCATACAGCTCCTTGGGCAGGGTCCACATGTCCTCTTTGTTGTAGAAAACCGTGGGGTCCTGCATGTGGTAGGCCATGTACATGCCGGCCTGGACGTTGAAGAAGTCCACCGGGTAGCGCACGTGGGTCCGCAGATCGGCAGACATGGTGTCCATGGGCTCAAAGACCCCGTCGAAGACCCGGGAGTAGGTCTGGATCAGCGGATCGTCCGGATCCGCCACGTGGAACTTGACCGAGCCGTGGTAGGCGTCCACGACGACCTTGACCGAGTTGCGCAGGTAGTTGAAGCGTCCACCCCGCACCGATTCACTGTAGGGGTAGCGATTCGATGTCGTGTAGGCATCCAGGATCCAGAACAGCCGGCCCTCACTCAGAACCATGTAGGGGTCGCCATCAAACTCCAGGAAGGGCACCAGGGTGTGCACCCGCTCCCGGATGTTTCGCCGCATCAAGATGCGGGTCTCCTCGCCCAGGTAGTTGGAAAGGACCATGTCCAGGCTGCCAAAGTAGGCGGCAAAGCTCAGCTTCTTCCAGAGCGTACCGACCTCGACGCCTCCATCTCCAGCGTACCGGGTGTAGGCATTCTGGTCGCCCACCGGGTAGTCGAACTCCTCGGCGCTGGTGCGCACGAGCACGTACTGGTTGGTCAACTCCCCGTAGTAGATCTCCGGCTGGTCAACCTCGAATCCAACCTTGCTGCTCGGGGGGATGTCCTTGATCCACAGGTCCGGCAGCCCCTCGGTGGTGACGACATTCACCGGGCTCATCGTCAACCCGTAGCCATGGGTGTACTGCAGGTGCTCGTTCACCCAACTCTTGGCCGTCGCCGCGACCGCTTCGTAGTTGAGTTCTCGTCCGGCCAGCATGACCTGGCGCAACTCATCACCGATGACGTACCGATCGATGTCCACGTCGACGAAATCGTAGTAGAGCCGGATTTCCTGGAGCTGACCATAGGTGGTCCCCAGGGGCTGGTCGTCCCAGATGCGCACGTTCTTGACGGTCAGCGGGTTTGCGTGGACATCACTCAGGGTCAGGTCCGGACTGGCCTCGAATGGCCGGACCTCGATGCGATCCAGTGCATAGGCTTCCCGAGTCGCCTGGATGTTGTATTCCAGGTATTCCCGCTCCACCTGAAGTTCATTCGGGGTGACCACGAACTTCTGGACCAGTGACGGGTAGACGCCCTTGGCCAGAACACTCATCAAGAAGAAGCCCACCAGTCCCGCCACCACGAGCTTCAGATCGCTCCGGAACACGCTGGCCACCAGGGCCACGGTCACGCCCAGGGAGATCACCACCATGATCCAGAGGGCCGGAATCAGGGCATTGATCTCTGCATAGCCACCCCCGAAGACCACCCCTCCGCTAGGCTGGGTCAGCAGGTCGAAACGCTGGAGCCAGAAGTTCACAGCGAACAACAGGAACAGGACCCCACCCAGGTTCAACATGTGGGTCCGGGCGGAGTCGGAGAAGCCGGACGGGTGAGGCTGCCCAAAGCGAGCCTCCAGGCCGCCGTCGCCCTTGTCGATGGTCAGGACCTGGCCACTCGGGCCCGCCAGGGCCACCGGGCCGCGGCGAATGCGCTCCCGACCCATGTGGATGGCCGCCACCACCCCCAGGCTCACCAGGGTGAGCAGGAAGAGAACCTGCTGCACCAGGTTCCAGACCGGCAAGACGAAGACATAGAACCCGACGTCCTGGCCAAAGATCGGGTCCACCCGGTCAAAGGGCTGCTGATCGATGTAGGAGAGGATCTCCAACCAGAAGCCAGAAGCCCAGCGGGCAAACATCGTGGAGAGAAGCACCACAACGACTGCCGCCACGCCGCTCGCCAGCCGCCTGAGCTGCGAGGCGGTCAGCTGGAGCTCGCCGGAATTGCCGGCCAGCCATGCGAAATTCCAGGGGGCATCCTTCCAGGCCGACCGGGCGTTGAACCCCAGGTAGACCACTGCGACGACGAAGGTCGCGACCCACACCACGACCTGGGTGCCCACCGAGGTGGCAAAGATGCTCCAGTAGCCCAGGGCCTCGAACCACAACGCATCCACCACCAGGGAGATGGCCGGTCCTGTGGTGACCCAGAAGACCAGGAAAATGGCGAGAAGAACCAGTGCTGAGCGGTTGCTGCTGTTCATCGCGGCGTCCTCAGAGTTCGAACTTGAGTTGGAAGCGCCGCGTGCTGTGCGCCACCGAGTTTACGACCCGGCCGGTAAGGGCCAGATCCGTGCCCGAGGTCTTGCCCTCAAGCATCAGGTACGCCGCGAGAGCATGGATCAACCGGACATAGAGCGGCGACGTTTTACGCTCGATGGAGTCCAGCAAGGCCTGCGTGGCGTCCAGCAGGACCCCCAGGGCCGCGAGCTCTTCCTGGGAAGCCAGGGCGCGGTGATCGGTGGCCCAGGACGCAAAATGGCGCTTCAGGGCTCGTGTGCTCACCAAGGGCTCCACCAGCAGGGCATCAAAAGCCTCGCGGGCCGCATCAGGCATCTTCATGGACCCCGACTAACGCGGACCACGAACTTTCCGAGGGGGAAAGAACACCGGAAGACACCGCATACCAGTCCAGCCGCCCGGCATACTCCACATGCCAATTTGACACTGCCGTTAACGGGCGCAGCTACCGTGCCACTCACCCATTGATCCCGATGTTGGAGTGCCCGTGAACTACGAGGAACTGGTCCACCGGATCCTTCACCGGGTCGAGGAACAGGCCTACCACCTGGAGCACCAGGACCTGGACGAGGACCAGGTGGCTGCAATCAACATCGCTCTCAGGGCCCTTCAGGACCCCACCCAGGGACCCGAGATCGCACGAGCAATGGCTCTTGCCTTCTCCGAACAGGGACAGATCGACAAGGTCAACACGCTCTCCCTGCTTCACGTGATCGCCGCCAGCCCGCAGGTCGCGGACTACGCGGAGGCCTCTCGCCTCGTGGCCGAACAGGAGCTCGCCGTCCTGGCCCGGGGTGGACCGCGATTGCAACAGAACCTGGCCTCCGTCGAGCGCCACCGCGGTGTCCTGGCCTTCAAGCTCGGCCGATACGACGTCGCCCTGGACTATTTTTCCCGCGCCTTCGAGCGACAGCACATTCCTGGAAACCTGGCGAACGTACTCTCCGCACTGCTTCGCCTGGGTGATGTCCACGAGGCCAGAGACCTGCACAACCAGGTGCTCTCAGCCTTTCCCGACGCCTTTACCAAGGAACTTCAGCGCATGATTCAGAGCGACCCGGACCTGGCCCTGCTCCGCATGGAGAACCTCGGATGACCTACCTCAGCGTGTTCCTGTTGTGGCTCTTCAACGCCCCTGGCGTGGAGAACCCGCACACCTTTGAAGCCCAGCTACAGCCTGTGCCTCCACCTGGCGCAGAATCCGCGAACGATCCCGACGAAGAGGAGATCGACTGGGTGGAGATCCACCGACGCCTGATCCAGAACGGCAGAGACGGAATCTTCAACGGGGTCTAAGACCGTGCACCTCACCCACCAGGACATCCGAGAGCCACTGGCGCACCTGCTCTCGGATCG
>CAZMNK010000051.1:0-33050 GCA_964567625.1 uncultured Enterobacterales bacterium
CGTCGCAGTCGTCTCCATCGAAGTAGCTGTCGACATGGCCGTCGTCGTCCTCGTCGCCATCGGACACCGCGCAGGTGGCCTCCTCGGCATCTTCGGCGACCACGTACTCGCTGATGAGGAAGTCCCCGCTCAGGGTCAGTCCCGTACCCAGGGTCACCGAGAGCCCACCCCCCAGGGTGGTGAGCAGCTTGTCCCCGGTGTAGTTGCCGGGCTCATCGCCTGCGTGGAGCAGGTCGAAGTGGACGTAGCCGCCAGAGCTGACATGGTCCCCTTCATAGGCGTCTCCCACCCCGGTGCAGTCCCAGGTGGCCACCGCAACCGAGCCGCTGGTGGAGTCCATTCGGTAGTAGCCCTCACCGCAGGCCGCCGGCTCGGAGATCTCCACGCTGCATTCAAAGCCGGTGTCCACCGTCGCTTCGAAGCGGAGAAGGGGGGAGCGAATCTCCGGGGGGTCGTCCGGGTCGAACTCGAATTCCGCGGAGAGGCTCCAGGCGGTACAGCCGTCGATGGTGGTGCTGCTCCCGTCGGACATCGAGAGGGTGAAGTCGGCCGTGCAGGTCGGGCTGTTGGGAATGGTGTCTGTGTCTGTGTCCGAATTCCCGGTGTCTTCCTCGGTGCCGCCGCCGCCGCCACATGTCGTCAGCCCGAGTGCGGAGAGCATCATCAGGCAAAAAGGAAGAGAGCGGCGCATGGAGGACCTCGGTGGAGCGCAATGATGTCACAGGACCCGGCTCGGATCTCCTCGGACTGAAGACCCCGGGACTGCCCACCCACCGGGTAGGATTCCCGAAGGCCCTTCGCTCCCAGGACACCCTCTCCCTGCCTGCCTTTGACACCTGGCGGGCGGTGGAGACGACCACCGGTGCCCCCGTGCCCTGGTTGGAGGACTGAGGCTGGCCTGGTGGGGGTGGCTGTGGTGGGGCGCCAGGGTCTGCTCAGGATACCGGTGTCTCAGTTTTAGAAGAGCTCGGTCGCTGAGCAGGCATTGCTCTCCTCGGCGTCCTCGGCGGTGACCTTGCTCTCGACTTCAAAGGTGGCACTCACCGAGAGACCGTCGCTGGTGGTGAGCTGCAGGCTGCCTCCGACCTGGGTGGCCAGTGGCTCGCCGGTGAAGTTCCCGGTCTCGTCGCCGGCGTCCAGGGAGGTCAGGGTGACTGTACCGGAGGCTCCCTCCCAGGACTGCTCCCATTTGTCTTTCACGTCGGGGCAGTCATACAACTCTCCTTTGACGGTCACGGTGCTGCTCAGCGGGTAAACCCCGGGCCCACAGACCGCGGGGATGTTCCAGGTCAGGGCACACTCGAAGCCCTCCTCGACGGTCTGTTCGAGGGTGAGTCGAAGGGTCCGGACCTCGGGAGCGGCGTCCGGATCGAACTCGTAGGAGGCCGTCAGCGTCGAACCTGCGCAGGCGTCAAACGACAACAGATCGGTGCCGTCGGGGAAGGTGGACATGGATCGTCGCCTCGCAACTCTCGCCATTCCCGATCCCGCACGAGATCAACAGTCCCCAGACCCCCAAGCCCATCGCCGAACCCTCTCCGTGATCTGTTGGTGGCAAGCATCGCACAGACTCCATGTCCAAGGAACCCGCCCGGGCACCGGTGGTTCTCGCTCGTTTCCACAAGGTCAGAGCGGGGAAGGGCGTCCTCTTCCCCGAATCCGTCGACGCCACCGGGGCCGCACCCACGGGCCGTCCGGGTCGTCCCCGTCGCAGTCCGCGTCGACCCGGTCCCCGGGGGCGTCCCAGGCACCCGGGTGCACCCAGGCACGCCGGTCATCGCAGTCGGTGCCCCCGGCGGTGAGCACCGAGGCGTGGCCGTCGCCGTCGATGTCCACCAGGTCGGCACCGTCGGCATCCTGGTCGATGCCGTCGTAGGGAATCTCGACGGGGTGGGCCTGGAACAGCAACCAGGCCAGCAGTCGTCCACGCATTGGGTCCTCCGGAGAAGGACCGTGGACCGAAGCAAGAGCCGGGCCAGGGGTCCGGTGGACCCGGACTGGCGTGGATCCGCCCGAGTTGGGCGTCCGCAAGACGTGGAGTGTCCACCCCCAGTGGGCGGGATGCCGGGATGTCGGGCAGTCTAGGGGGCGTACTTCGTGGCGTTGCTGACCTCGAGTTCGTAGTGGTCGCAACTGCTCGAGGCACTGCCGTTCCGGGTGACCTTGATGTACCAGGTGTGCGTGTAGTCGGCGCAGTCCGGGACGGAGGTGTCGCTGCCGCAGGAGTGTCCCGCGCTGGTGTGGGTGCCGTCGCTGCCGGCGTAGTTGCCGAAGTCGAACTCGGTGTAGTCCGACGAGGTGCAGGTCAGCCCGGGGTAGGTCCCGGTGTCCAGGCTGCTCACCGGGGTGGTCGGGTCATCCATGTAGACCGCAAAGGAATAGGTCGAGGAGCCGCTCGTGAGCTCCACCGAGAAGTTGTAGTGGTCGTAGCCGGCGCTGGCGTCCGCGGCGGCGTCGTCGGTGGTGGAGAAGACGTACCAGTCCTCGTCCGATGAATCGAGGGCGTTGGCCGAGATCGCGATCACCGTGGACGAGCCGTCGGACATCGTCGCCCACTCGTTCACCGGGTCATCGCCGGAGTCACCGTAGCCGCTGGTGTTTTCGTAGGTGTCCTCGATCGAACAGGACTCCATCGTCACCGTGTTGGAGTTCCCGCTCGTGTTTCCCGCACCATCGGTGCAGGTCGCATGGCCGGTCGTGGTGTAGCCGCGGGTCAGGTACACCGTGTGACTGAGCTCACCATCGCTGGAGCAGGTGTCGGTCTCACTCCAGGAGCCGGTGGCGTCCGTGAAGGTGTAGGTCAGGTCGCAGTCGGCCTCGCAGGTGCCGGTGAGGGTCGCGTAGTCCTCGTTGACGTAGGCCTCGGGATCATCCAGCACGGGGGGATCCGGCGCGGTCCCGTCCGTCACCGTGACCGCGTAGGTGCCGGCCGTGCCATCGTCCTCGCCGTCGTTGGGAATGACCTCGCACTCCACGACATCCCCGTGTTCCGTCTGGTCGGACTCCAGGACATTGGTGGTCTCGCTGTTGAGGACCCCGTTGACGTACCAGGAATAGAAATAGGTGATCGGGTCTCCGTCCGTGTCGGTGGAGATGGTCTGGATCGAACAGTAGAGACTGTCCTCGGGCTCGGGCGCCGACGGGTCGATGATCACCACCGGCTGGGTCGGTGGCGTGTTCTGGACCGTCAGGGTCGAAGAGGAGACCGTGTCTCCCGCCACCCAGGTGTCCGAAGGGGTGATCTCGCAACGAAGTTCGCTGCCCTTGGTGGTCTTTGCCGAGGGGTAGGTGTCGGTGGTCTCGTCGGTGTCCAGGCTGCCGTCGAAGTACCAGGCGTAATCGTAGTTCTCCCCGTCGCCTTCGGGATCAAACCACCCCACTGGCGTGCAGGTGAGGTCGTCGTCGGTGCCCGCCCCGGAGGGTGTGATGGTGACGGAATCCAGGCTGGGCGGCGAGTTCCCGATGGTGACGGTCGCGGTGCCGGGGGTGGAGTCCGAATACCCGTCATTCGCGTAGACCTGGACCTCCCAGTACTCCCCCCGCAGAGTCACGCTGATGGGCACGGTGGGTGAGTTGGTCGAGCTGTAGAGGATGCCGTCGGCATACCAGTCATAGCGATGGCTGATGGGATCGCCCTCGGGGTCGACGGCCGCTTCGGTGATCGTGGCGACCAGGGCCTCGCCGGAGACGGGCTCCTCGGGTTCGATGACCACGACGGGGGTGGAGGGCTCGTTGTTGATCAGGATGGTGACGGTGTCTGTGCCGGTCTTGCCCACGGTGTCGGTGACCGTGATGGTCAGCAGGTGGCTGTCAGAGCTCAGGGTGTCGGTGGCGCCAGCCCAGTCCCCCGCCGAGCTGGGGGACTCCGGCACCCCCTCGATCACCCCATCCTTGTTGGATTCGACCGAGACGGTCACCTGGGTGGGCTCGTCCTCGGGGTCCAGCACGGTGGCTTCCAGGACCACCAACTCGCCTTCTCCAAACACCGTCCCGGCCTCGGGGCTGTTGATCTGCACCGTGGGGGGGTTGTTGTACCGGACCACCAGGGTGATGCTGTCGTCGGCCGTGGCCCCGGTGGGATCGATCGCGTGGACTTCGATCTTGTATTCACCCTCGGAGTCCAGCGAGGCGACACAGGTGGAGAGCCCGTCGGCGGGCACGTAGGTCGTGTCACAGAGGACGGTGTCATTGGCCACCCAGCGGGTGCTGAGGTCGGTGACCGCGGCGGTTCCGCTGGGGCTGACCAGGGCCGTGAACAGGATCTCCTGGCCCTCGTAGAAGCTGCTCTCATTGGCCGGGGTCTCGATCGAGACCATCGGCGGGGACTCGTAGACGACCAGTCCGTCGTCACGGCAAGCCAGCAGGGAAAGGAGGAGCACGGAAGTCATGACGTCTCTCTCCTTTGTACTCTAGCAGAAGACTCGCCGCATTCTTCGACACGATGAGGTGCCGGGTGCAGGGGCACATCCGGGGGCGGCATCATCGGCTGCCGGGTGTAGGCTGCCCGCTGTTCTGAAGAGGGCTGCTCGGAAGGCGAACGACGGTCTCGCCGCTCTTCGAGCCGGTCCATCAATTCCGGGGCTGCCGGCTTGCCCAGCACCTGTTCCACGATGCCGTCATAGGGCTCGAACAGGGGACTCAACTCCCGCTCATCGTAGGTTCGGGCCATGGAGTACAGCCCGGCACAGATGGGGTCGAGGGAGCAGGCCCGGCAGGCCTCGCTCTTGCCGTGGAGGAACTCCATCTGGTGTACCCACCCCTTGCCGTCCAGGAAGTTGATGCAGCGTTCTTCCTCCTTGACGATCTTGCGGGTCTCGGTGCTCGCCCAGGCGAAGCGGGGCATGGCGCACAGGGGCACCCGCTCGGCCCGGAAGGTCCTCCCGGAGCGGTGCAGATACCGCATGGCCCGCTCCAGGCTGACCTGGAACTCCCGGAGGTGGGGAATGCAGTCCGGGTTCTCCTCGGCGCGGTTGCCGTCGGGATCCATGTGGTTCCAGACGAAGTGACGCACATGGGGGAAGTGTTCGCAGACCCAGACCACGTTCTGGTCCAGGTGGTCCGCGTTGAAGGTGTTGATGACGCAGTTGATGTCCGCGGTGATCCCGAACTCCGGCACCTGCTCCAGGGCCTGGATCAGGGCCTTGTGGGCCCCCGGGTAGCGGGTGATGAAGTCGTGTACAGCAGGCCGCCAGGAGTGCAGGGAGAGGTGCAGGTGGGTCAGGCCGGCATCCACGCATCGCCGGAAGAAGGCCGGATCGGCCAGGTACTGGCCATTGGTGATCATCCGGCTGTAGAGGCCACGCTCTCGGGCCCGCTCCAGGGCCGGAAACAGCAGGGGAGAGGCGCTGGGCTCACCACCGGTCAGGATGATGCCGTCGTAGTCCATCTCGGCCATGCGATCGATGAGGGCGTGCAGGCCCTCCACCTCGAGGCCCACGCCCGTGGGGGGGTTTGAACAGAATCGGCACCGCTGCAGGCAGTTTCGCGTCAGTTGGATGTAGCCCAGGTTCGCCATCAGTTGCTCGGGGTCGCGTCCTGGACGATCCGGGTCTTCTCCCAGAAGTCGGAACGCTTGAGTCCACGCTTCCTGGCCAGCGGGTCCTCGGGCACCGGGCCGGGTGGCGGGTGTCCGGGCAGGCTGTCGTGGGCGGGCTCGAGCGGTCGTCCGTGACGCACTCGAACCGGCGGGGTGGGCCAGCAGGCCTCGAGCTGGGCGGCGGCTTCGTGGCCCCAGGCGTCGTCTCCCAGGGGCGTCAGGAGACCCAGCCCCTGGTCCCGAATGGCATTGATGTGCAGGCCCTCACAGCGGTCGTTGACCCGGCAGTCCTGGCAGCGGACGCTCTTCGCCCGGTAGTTGGTCTTGACGTGAAGCCTGGCAAGGGAATCGATGTCGATGCGCCCGTGCTCCTCGAAGAGGCGGGCATCGATCACCTGGGGTCCCTGGGCGAGCACGCTCCCCGGCGCCAGGCAGGCCGGAAGGCCGGAGACCCGCACCGGCAGGTCCAGTTGCAGGAAGAACCCGGCCGGGTTCCGCAGGTCGCTGGACACCGCCGCCTCCATGCGCTCATGGGTCGGCTGGTGCAGACGCACCTGGTTCAGCAGGCCAGAGAGCGCCTCCCGGTGGGCCAGCAACCACGCCCCCGTGTCCTGGTTCAGCCGGATCTCCAGCTCGACCCAGTCCGGAAGGGGGTGGGTCAGGACCCCGTCGAGCTGGGCGCTGGTGGACACCACGACGGTCGAGGAGTCAGGCAGGGTCCAGGGAACGGGCCCGGGCTCGGCGACCTGGGCGTAGAACCCCCAATTCTCCGGCAGGGTGGGCAGCTCCTCCCAGGTGTCACAGGCCCAGCCCAGCTGTCGGGCGCCATGGGGCAACTGTTCGGGCACCACGGTGTCCTGCCAGACATCCACCCGCCGGCTGTTCAGGGACTCGACGACCGAGTCCATGGTGTTGCAGAAGGGTTCGATGAAGCAGTGCTGGCAGCGGTCCGGCTCCCGGCAGTCCAGGGCCAGGCCGTGGTCCAGGTAGCGACGCACCTGGTAGCGGCGTCCGTTGACCTCATCCAGCATCTTGTGGGGGTCCTGGATGAGGTCTTCCATCCCCTCCAGGTAGGAGACCGGAAAGCGGTTGGTCCAGATGTAGTAGCCCTGGCGATTCAGGGCGAAGACCTTCTGGAGCCGAGGCAGGTGTTCCCTCACGTCGTAGAACATCTGGTCCCGGTTCCTGTAGGCAGCGGCCTGGGGAATCACGTGAAGCAGGTCGTATTCCCGGACCCCCAGCGAGGTCCCCAGGGCCACGATCTGGTCGATGTGGGCCACGTTCTGCTTGTTGATGACCACGTCGATGTTGACGATGGGCCGCCCGTCCCGCTTGGCCCGGATGAGTCCCTTGATGAGCTTGCGAAAGCTGCCCGGACACTGGACCAGGTGGTCGTGGAGCTCTGCGGTGTGGCCGTGCAGGGAAAAGGTGATCTCGTTCAGCCCGGCTTCCATGACGTCCTGGAAAAAGGCCTTTTCGGCGTAGCGAAGACCATTGGTCACGGTCTGGACCCGGCCGTACCCGATCTCGTGGGCGTAGCGGATGATCTCCGGGAACTTCGGGTGCAGGCTGGCCTCGCCCCCGCTCAGGATCACCTTCCAGGCGTCCTTGGTCTCGCGACCGTGCCGCAGCTCGGCCTGGATCTCCTCCACGGACAGGTACACGTTTCGGGGGGTGTCCATGTCCAGGCAGAACAGGCACCGGTTGTTGCAGGCGGTCACCAGTCGAACCCAGTGCTTGGGCCGGTTGGCGATCTGCTCACGGGCGAGCATGGCCTGGGTCAGGGTGGACATCAACACCAGTCTACTGCGCCGGGGAACCGGCCGCTCCGGGTCTCCCAAGGTGCCTCTCTCCGGGTTCAGAGAGGCGCAATGCCCAGGGGGTCGAGTCCCGGTGCCAGGCCGGGACAGGCCTCTCCCTCGGCGCAGGAGGCCTTGTGCTCACAGGGAATTGCGGCCGGAGGGGGTGGCGGGTTCGGACTGGATTCCAGGGCCCGCTGCCATCCCAGGGGCCGCAGACAGGGGGGCAGTCCCGGCACCGCCTGGGGCAGGGAGGCCTGGTCCCGCAAGAACCGGAATCGGTCGGGCCAGGAAGGCACCTCGACCTCGTGGGCCGCCAGCTCGGCCAGCAGGGCCCAGCCCGCGTCCCAGGCCCCGGTCTCGCCGACGGCGGCATCGTGTTGGGCAGCGTCTTCTCCGTGCCAGAGGCCGTCCAGGCGATCCAGGTTCTTCAGGCGGAGCCGTTGTCGGGTCGACCAGTTCGCCACCATGTGCAGGAGCCCGCAGGCCTCCACCCGCTGGAAGGAGAGGGCCAGGGCCTCGGCCAGCAGGTCGGCGCCTTCCGGGTGGTCCAGGCCCAGCAGGCGCAGGGTGGTCGCCTCGGTGGTCGCGGCCTCGACCAGTCGGTGCCGCGCGGTGCGCGTGGCCTCGTCGGGCAGGATGGCCACGGTCACCACGTCGGTCCGGGAGGGGCCCCGGGGCAGGTCCTGCCATCCAAAGGCCGCCAGGTAGGCCGGGGGAATGCCGGAACAGTCCGGCGGCCCCGCACAGGATGCGCAGGGACGTCCGTCCTGGGGTCGACCCGGCGTCCGGAGGGCATCCTGGGCCTCCACCGCACAGGTGGGAATTCCCTCCAGCCAGATCGTCCGACCGGCCTGTCCTGCAATGACCAGGGCTCGTTCCAGGGGCCCCCGGACCAGCGGCCAGCGGGCGGCCAGGGCGGGGAAGTCCGGCGTGTCTCCGTCCAGGGAACGCAGCACGATGCCGTGCAGGTTCAGCCGGGCCAGGACGCCGATGGTGCTGTCCAGGTGGAGCAGGGTCGGCCGGGTGACCACCACCTCGGCGTCGACCTCCAGCCCGGCCTCCACACAGGTGCGCAAGGCCTGCCAGGCCAGCTTGTGGGCCCCCGGGGTGCCTGCCAGCCAGTCGTGGGCCGAGGCTGTGGCGCTGTGGAAGGGGATCCGCACGGCGGAGAGTCCCCGATTCTGAAGGTCCGCCACCACCTGGGGACGGGCCAGGGCCCAGCCATCGGTGCACAGGCCCTGCAGTCGATCCCCGAGGGTCTCCAGGAGTTCTGGAAGGTCTCCGCGAAGGGTGGGCTCGCCTCCGCCCACCCAGACCGGGTGGTCCCCCTGGACAAGCTCTGCCAGAGCCGGGTCCTTCCTTCCTGGATCCATCTGGCGGTCCAGGCGCAGACGCCCTCGACTGCGCCAGGTCGCGACGAGCAGACTCAGTTCGGCCTCCAGGTGACCTCGATCTGTAGCTTCATTGCCCTCAGGCGGTCTACCTGGGCGTGTACCTGGGTGTCTGGGGTTCGAATGGCCACACCCACGGCACCGGCCTGGGCCAGGTGTTCGACGCCAGCGGGCAGGGCTTCTGAGTCCCGCAGGTCCCAGCAGACCCAGGGCACGATCCGGTCCTGGGCAAGGGGGGGCTGGGGCAGCGCAGCCAGGACCCCCAGGCTGCGAGTCAGGGGCCCCTCCAGCGCCAGGTGGGTGCACCCGGCCGCACCCAGCTTCGGGACATCGGAAGCCGCCAGTCGGTCCGTCCAGAGCCAGACGGACGGGGTGGTCGCTGCGGACAGGGCCTGCCAGTCCGGGGAAGTGCCCCGGCAGTCGACCACGGTCTGGGCGTCCGTGGTGCCCTCCCAGGGGGGCGTGGCCTGCGCCGGGGCCACCAGGCCGGAGCCGTCATGGACCTGCCAGTAGGCGTGCCAGGCGCCGCCGCAGCGTGGGCGCAGGGCGCAGCGGGTGCAGGGTGGGCCATGGGCCTTGTTTCCCGCCTGGTCGAGCCCCCGGGGCCCCTTGGAGGTCAGCCTGGATTCGATGGCCTCGACGCTGTGAGCCAGGTCATCCTGCCAGCCCACACAGGCTGGAAGTCCACAGTAGGGGTTGAGCAGGGTGATCCCGTGTCTCGTTGCCACTGCACGGGCCTTGCCGACCTGGGGTCCGAGCACCGCGTAGTCGGGGAGCAGGGAAGGCTCGGCTTTCGCCCGGCCGTGGGGTTGAACGGCGGACACCGAGATCGAGTCCACGCCAGGCAGGCGCCGGGCAACGAATTCCACGTAGTCGGCCAGGAGTGTCTCGGTCTGACGGGCCACCACCACGTTGAGGGCGATGCGAATGCCCACCTCGAGCAGGGCATCGATGCCCGCCAGGGTCCGGGACCAGGAGTCCTCCAGACCGGCCAGGAAGTCGTGGTGAGACGGGTCCTGGGACAACAGCGAGACAAAGGCCGAAGTCAGGCCCGCCTGGGCGAGATCGGTGGCGTAGGGCCCGTCGATGAGGATCGCGTTGGTCTGCAGTTCCACCAGGGGAATGTCTCGACGCCGGGCGGCCCGAATGGTGTCCAGCAGGCGGGCCCGGAGCAGGGTCGGCTCCCCTCCGGAAATGGTGACGGTGCGGTCTCCCGCCGCCGAGAAGGCCGCGAGCAACCGGTCGATCTCCTCCGGGGGGGTGGGGGAGGAGGGGTAGTCCTCCATGGGCACATTGCAGAAGGGACAGCGCTCATTGCAGACCATCGTGAGCCGGATCAGGCCCTTGGTGGTGTGGCTGGCTTCGGCTGCGCGAGGCATGGCCGCATGATGACAGAGGTGCGGATAGGCTGAGCCCATGGGACTCCTGCTGCTGTTGTTCCTGGGCTGCCAGCCGACCAACGAGATCGACGGCACGCTGGAGGGTGAGACCGTCACCATCGCCAGTGCGTGGTGGACCCAGTACGTCTCGGTGGACGGCACCGAACATCCCCAGTACCGGGTGACGCTCTCCAGCATGGAGGAGGGCTGCCAGGCGTTGTTGGACTACGTCGCCGACCTGGATGATCTGAACACCCGGTACGACGACGGAGAGATCACGCCCGAGGAGTTCGTCGCCGAGGCCGAAGAGAACTTTGCCGCCCATCTGCCCACCGAGCTCTGGCAGGTGGTCGTGGAGTTCCTGGTACCGGACGGCGAATTCACGGAGTTGAGGCTCAACGGATCCGACTGGGATCGGTATCCCCAGACCAACGAGATCGCGGCGGCCTTTGTCCACCAGACGGGGCTGCGGTACAGCGGTGCCGACCTGGCGGTCCGGTACATCAGCGACCAGGGCAACGCGGAGGTCAGCTTCAACGACAAGAAGCAGACCCTGGAGGGTGACTTCACGACCACCGCTTCCGACTACATGACGGGCCTGGCCTTCGATGAGGTCATGATCTTGTGGGAAGTGGACATTTGTGAGGGGCTGGCCTTCGAAGACGCTGCTGTTTGGTGGTAGGAATCTCGGTGTGAACACGGCCTGGTTGAAGATGTCGCGGCTCGACTTGTCGGGCCCGGGCAACACGGACGCCAAGCTCATCGCACTGCGGGGAAGCACCGATGTGCGAGAGCTGGACCTCTCGGGGACCCTCGTCACGCTCAATGGCCTGGCCCATGGTCTGCAACAGCTTCCGGGGCTGGAGTCCCTGAACCTGCAGGGCACCCTGTTGACCCCCGAGAAGCTGCGTTGCCTCGGGACACTGGCGCACCTGCAGACCCTGAACCTTGCCAGCACGAACCTGGCGGACCCGGACCTGACGGAATTGGGGCTCCTGATTCACCTGCGGAGGCTCGTGCTTCGAGACACTGGCATTCGGGGGGATGGCCTTCAGAGCCTGGCCGGGCTGAGCCGGCTGAGACGACTGGACCTGGGAGGCACAAGGGTCTCCTCCGCCCCCCTGGCATTCCTGGCACCGCTCCAGGACCTTCAGTTCCTGGACCTGAGCTGGTCCTGGGTGGGGGACACGGGCATGGTTCCCATCACCCGGTTGGGCGGCCTCCGCTTCCTGGGACTCGAGGGAACCCGATTGGGGGACCGAGGCTTGCGGACACTGGCATCCCTGGGCACCCTGGTCAGCCTGGATATCGAGGACACCCAGGTCACCGATAAAGGGCTTGGCTACCTGGTCCACCACCCCGGATTGCAGCACCTGGAGTTGCCACACACGGTGAGCGCCAGGGGCTTGAAGGCGATCTCCGGACTGTCCGGGTTGTCGGAACTCTCCCTGTGCAATGCGCCGGTCGGAGATCGGGGAGTCTCCATCCTTCGGGACCTGCATCGACTCCAGATCCTGCACCTGGGCGGCACGAATGTGGGCGACGCCGGGCTGGAGGCGCTCTGCAAGCTGCGCCTGCTGCGGGTGCTGTACCTGGGTGGAACCAGGGTCACGAACCAGGGGGTCTCGGTGTTGCCCGGGCTCTCCAACCTCGAAGTGGTCACCCTCAACGCCACCCGGGTGGGTGGCACGGGTCTGAAGATCCTGGCTCACTGTCCCAACCTGCAGATTCTCGACCTCAGCCGGACAGAAACCGACGATGAGTCCATGGACTTCGCCTGCTTCCTGGGCAAACTGCGGGACGTGAACCTTTGCAACACGCGCGTCGGGGATGAAGGGATGGCCCGGCTGCGAGACCTGGTGCACCTGGAGCGCCTGGACCTGCGAAGCACGCGCATCACGGGCGCCGGCCTGACCCACCTGCGTGGTGCCCGGAGGCTGGATCGTCTCGACCTGGGCCACAACAAGATCGACGACTTCGGACTCCCGGTGCTCGGCAACCTCTATGGTCTGCGCACACTGGACCTCTCCTACACCCGGGTCACCGACAAGGGCATGCGCCACCTGATGGCTCTTTCCAACCTGGAGAGTCTCAACCTGGAGGGGACCGAGGTCTCGGACGAAGGAGCCAAGGCCCTGCGCCTCCTTCCGGGGCTGCGTGGCCTGCGCTTGGTGGGAACGCGAGTCACGGAGCGAGGGTGTCGCCAACTGCGCGAGGCGCTCCCACGATGCCTGGTGACCTGATCCCGGAGGGGATCCAGGAGTACCATCGCGGACCCCGTGGCACGGAGATCCAAACATGCTCTCGATCCTGATCGCCGTCCTGAGTGCTCCAGCCCTCGCAGACGAGGGCATGTGGCAACCGTCAGATCTGCCTGAATTCGCCCCGTACCTCGAGGATCTGGGCCTGTCGGTGCCGGCTGCGGAGTTTGCTCGCCTGGACGCAGCGCCTCTTGGGGCGGTGGTCTCGCTGGGCCACTGTTCGGGCAGCTTTGTGTCGCCGGACGGTCTGATCGCCACCAATGGTCACTGCGCGCGCCGGTGGCTGTCCTTCGCCAGCGAACCGGGGGCCAACCGGGTTCTGGATGGGGTTGTCGCACCGGAACAGGCCGGGGAACTCTGGGCGGGTCCGACCGCACGGGTCCGGATCATGCAGAGCTCGGAGGATGTCACCGCCCAGGTGCTCTCGGGTGTGGGCAGACGCACCAAGGACACCCGGCGCGCCACGACGATCAAGCAGAACCGAAAAGACCTGGTCGCCGAGTGCGAGTCCGATGGTGAACTCCGTTGCTCGGTGGTGAGTTTTCACGGCGGGCTGGAGTATCGACGCATCGCCATGCGGGAGCTGCGGGATGTGCGGCTGGTCTACGTGCCACCGGACAGCATCGTCACCTTTGGGGGGGAAACCGACAACTGGATGTGGCCGCGCCACACCGGTGACTTTGCGCTGCTCCGGGCCTATGTGGGCCCTGATGGTCAGGCGGCAGGGCATCACGCGGACAATGTGCCCTACCACTCCCCGGTTCATCTCCCGCTGAGCACCGAGGGGATCGGTCCTGGGGACTTTGTGGCCATTGCGGGTTTCCCGGGGTCAACCTCCCGGCACCTGACGGCCATGGAGATCCGGTACGCCCAGCAGGTGCGCTACCCCAAGGACATCTCCGTCTTCGATGAGTTGCTGGAGATCCTGGATGCCGCGATCAAGATCGATCCGGTGGCCGAGCAGAAGCTCAGCCCCATGCGCTTCAGCCTGGAGAATGTCCGCAAGAACTACCAGGGCATGTTGGACAACCTCGACTCCTGGGACCTGGCCGCACGGCGCACCGCCGAAGAGGCCGAGTTGAGGGCCTGGGTCGCGTCAGAGAAGTCCCGGAGAAAGCGCTACGGAGAGGGCCTGGAGGGCCTGGAGGCGGAGGTCGCCGCGTGGCAGGCCCACGGAGAACGGGATCTGCTGGTGCGCAGGATCAACCCCAAGCTGTTGCGCACGGCCCGCACCGGGGCGCGACTGGCCATGGAGCGGGAGTCTCCGGATGAAGACCGCGAACCCGGGTACCAGGACCGGGACCTGCAGAGCCACACCGACCGCTTTGCGTCTCTGGAACGCACCCTCTACCTGCCGGTGGAGCAGGACATCTTTGCCTGGTGGCTCCAGCGAAGCCAGGACCTGCCAGAGGACCAGCGAATCGAGCCGCTGGATGCCTGGATGGCGCAGATGGGGACCATTCCCGCTGCCCTCGATGCCCTCTTTGCGGCGCCCCCGCTGGCGACGGGCGAGGGCCGAGATGCCCTGCTTTCGGCCAGCCTGGAACAGTTGCGGGCAAGTGAGGATCCATGGGTGCAGCTGGGGCTGGCCCTGGAGGAATGGCGGGACGAACAGGAAGTGGAGCGCGACGCCCACCAGGGCGCCATGTTGCGCCTCCGGCCGCTCTACCACCAGGCCCTGATCGAGAAGGACGGGGGGGCAGGCTACTCCGACGCCAATGGCACCCTGCGGGTCTCGGTGGGGACTGTCCAGGGCTACAGCCCCGCCGAGGCAGTGGTCTATGGTCCCCAGACGACGCTTTCCGGCATGGCCGCCAAGGCAGGAGAAGGGGACTTTTACCTGGACTCCTCGCTCATCGAGCGGATCGATGGGGCCGCAGGCAGCCGCTGGGCCGACGAATCCCTGGGCCAGGTTCCTGTGGACTTCCTGAGCAACCTGGACAACACGGGTGGCAGCTCAGGCTCCCCCACCCTGAATGCACGTGGAGAGCTGGTCGGGCTCGTCTTCGATCGCAACTACGAGGCCATGGCCGCGGACTGGCAGTACGTTCCGGAGTTGAACCGGTCGATTCACGTGGATGTGCGCCTGCTCTTGTGGTTGTTGGAGTCCACCGACGGGGCAGCCTGGGTGCTGCAGGAGTTGGGGATCGACTAGAAGGAGCGGTTCCGCCCGTTGGCTCCCACGAGGGACTGTCGCCACGTCGGATCCGGACCCTCCACAAGGGCGGTGATGCTGCGTTGAATCCGCTGGAGGGGTTCATTGTTCGTGTCAGGGGCCGGAAAGTCCCACTGGATTCGGGCCTCGACCAGGTTGACCAGGGCGTCCTGGCCCCGGAGTGGCCCCCCGCTGAGGCGAAAGAGGTCGTGTAGGGCCTGCATCTGGCGCTGTTGCCCCATCAGCACCACCTCTCGGGGCTCAAAGCCAAGGCACCGCAGGTCCTCGGCGACCTGGACCATCCCATCCAGCTGGCGCATGGCCATGCGGGCGTGCCAGGCAAAAAGGCGCAGCTTCCGAGCGGACGATGCGGCAGTCAACATTCGTGGGACAAGCTCCCACCCAAGCACCAGGTGACGGGTGGCGTCGTGCTCGAAGCGCATCAGCAGGTCTGCCAGGATGGGCTCCAGGGCTGCTTCCCGAACCAGGGCATAGAGGGTCAGCGCGACGGGCTCGATGAGCAGTTCCAGGCCCAGGACCCGCCGGACCGGGTCTCGGGTAAGGAGAACTTCGTCCAGGACGGACTCGACAGGGGGGGGAAGCGGATCGGGGTCACAGCCCAGCAGTTCCAGGTAGTCGTGGAGAACGTAGAAGTGTCGGGCCTCGTCGTGGGCCTGGGCTGTGGCGGCCATGCGGGCCTCCACGCTCTCCAGGTCCAGGGCCAGGGCTGCGGCCACCTTCCAGGACGCCAGTTCGCCGACCAGGGCGATGGAGAGCAGGCGACCGAGGGCGCGACGTTGCTCGGAAGGCAGGTCGATGGCACCGTGGCGTTCCAGGAGCTCCGCCAGCACCTGGCGGCCGTCCCAGGACCGGTCCTGACTCGTGTGGTAGAGTTGCTCCAGTAGCCGCGCCGTGCGCACCTCGTCGACCGAGCGTACCCGTCCCACCAGTTCGGCGGAGAGTCGGGGGCGGTGGAGGCGGCGTCGCATCAGGGGGATCCCAATAACTCCGGTACCCTGGGGCATGCTTCTCTTGCCCATGGCAGCGCTGTTGGGATGTGTGCTGGATTGGGGGACGACGGGCCTGGACAGTGGCGCCGGAGAGACCGGGTCCGCGGCGCTGGAACCGGGGTTCGAGGGAGGCTTTCAAACCGAGAATTCCGCAGGGAGAACCGGGAGTTTCTGGGTGCCAGATGGCTGGGATCGGGGCCCTTTGCCGGTGCTGGTCGGCTACCACGGCACCGGTGGGGAGGGGCGACAGATGGTCAACACCTTTGCGGTCGAGGCGGCTGAGTACGGTTTTGCCATCGTTGCCCCGGATTCCCGGGTCTCCCCCAGCGGTTCCAAGACCTGGGAGGTCGGCACCGAGTCGGGCGAGATCACCGAGGATGTCCTGCACACCCAGGCACTCCTGGGCGAGTTGGAGAACCTGGGGGTGGACCTGGACGAGGGGCGCTTCTTTGGCACCGGGTTTTCTGGAGGCGGGAGCAGTGCCCCCTACATGGCCACGAACGATGGCCGCTTCAACGCCTACGGTGTGTTGCACGGGGGCGCCTTTCCCGATGGCTTTGGGGACAATGCCGTGGTGGGCTGGTTCTCGACCGGCGAAGACGATGATGCGCGGGATCCCGACCATGTCCAGGACCAGGCCGATGACGTGACGAAGGCGGGCTACCCGGAGCCGGAGGTTCACATCTACCCGGGGGGCCACAGCATCTCCGAGGCCGAGCGCTCGGAGGTGATCGACTGGTGGCTGGCGCAGGCACGGGTGGACTGAGAAGGGTGGGCAAGAGGGGTCCGCGGAGCCGGGCGGCAGCAACCGGACTACGCTCCTGGCCATGAGCAGTCACTGGGTCGTCCTGAAGTTCGGTGGGACCAGCGTGGCCACGCTGGACCGCTGGAACACCATCGCCAGCATCGTGAGGGAGCGCCTGGGCCAGGGCCTGCGCCCCCTGGTGGTGTGTTCTGCGCTGGCAGGGGTGTCCGATGCCCTGGAGGAATTGCTGCGCCAGGCGCTTCAGGGGGATGCAGCCCAGGCTCTTGCGGACCTGCGCACTCGCCACGAGGAGATGGCCCGGGAGTTGGGCGTGGACCCTCGTGAGTTGGATCGTGAGCAGGTTCTTCTGGATCGCCTGGCCCAGGGCATCTGTCTGACCCGAGAAGCCAGCCCCAGACTGCAGGCCCTGGTCATGGCCTCGGGCGAGTTGATGTCCACCCGCCTGGGTGCTGCATGGATGAAGTCCGTGGGGATGGATGTGGCCTGGCTCGACGCCCGTGGGTGCCTGACATCAAGACCCGAGAACGAGGCCAATCGTCACTTTCTCTCTGCCAGCTGCGACTGGGATCCCGATCCCTCGCTCCAGGAGGCCCTGGGTGCCGGTTCAGCCCAGGTGCTGCTGACCCAGGGCTTCATTGCCCGGGATGCCGACGGACAGACCGTGCTGTTGGGCCGAGGCGGGTCGGACACGTCGGCGGCCATCCTTGCCGCGCGGCTCGGTGCGGTTCGGTGCGAGATCTGGACCGATGTGCCGGGCATGTTCACGGCCAACCCACGCCAGGTTCCAGAAGCACGCTTGCTCTCGACCCTGGACTACAACGAGGCCCAGGAGATCGCATCCATGGGTGCCAAGGTCCTGCATCCACGGGCCCTGGCACCGGTTCGGGATGCAGGCATTCCCCTCCATGTGCTCTGCACGGATCGCCCGGACATGGCGGGCACGGTGGTTGCGGCCGACCACCCGGACACCGGGCCAGGGGTCAAGGCCATCAGCGTCAAGACGGGCCTGACCCTGGTTTCCATGGACGGGCCGAACATGTGGCAGCAGGTGGGATTCCTGGCGGATCTCTTTGCGGAGTTCAAGCGCTTCGGCCTCTCGGTGGACCTGGTCTCCACCTCGGAGATGAACGTCACGGTCTCTCTGGACCCCACAGCGAACGCTCTGGACTCTTCCAGCCTGGACCGCCTCAAGGAGGGCCTGTCGAGACACTGCCGGGTTCGAACCATCGGACCCTGTGCCGCCATTGGGCTGGTCGGTCGATCCATTCGGGCCACTCTGCACCGGCTGGGCCCGGCACTGGAGGTCTTCGAGGAGGAGCGCATTCACCTGGTCTCCCAGGCTGCGAGTGATCTGAACCTGACCTTCGTGGTGGATGAGGACCAGGCGGAGCGCCTGGTGCAGCGTCTGCACGTCCTGCTGTTCGGAGAGCCGGATGTCATGGAAGGGCCCGCAGGTCCCTCCTGGAAGACCCTCTTCGAAGCGGCAGAAGACCGGCCCACTCCCTGGTGGGTGAACAGGCGGCAAGACCTGCTGGGTCTGGCGGAACAACAGACGCCCCTCTATGTCTACGACCTGGCCACCGCCGAGGCTCGGGCTCGCTCGCTCCTGGCACTGTCTGGGGTGGACCGCGTGCTCTTTGCGATGAAGGCGAATCCGCACCCGGAGCTCTTGCGATTGTTTGGCGGACTTGGACTGGGCTTTGAGTGTGTCTCTCCCGGAGAGCTCGAGCGGGTCTTTGCGGTGGTGAGCGACCTGGACCCGGACCGGGTGTTGTTCACGCCGAACTTTGCACCCAGGTCCGAGTACGCGGCGGCACTGGCCCGGGGTGTTCATGTCACCCTGGACAACCTGCATCCACTGCGGGCCTGGCCGGAGATCTTCGAGGGGGCCCGGGTTCTGCTTCGCATCGATCCGGGTCGTGGAAAGGGCCACCACAAGCATGTTCGTACCGCGGGCAGCCGGTCCAAGTTCGGGATTTCCCTGGACGAACTGGATGAGGTTCAGGGGTTGGTCGAGGCCGCGCGGGCCACGGTGGTGGGCTTGCATGCCCATGCAGGCAGCGGGATCCGGTCCGTGGGCCACTGGTCGGAGACCGCCTCGGTTCTCCGCCAGGTCGCCCGGCGTTTTCCCCAGGTGACCTCCCTGGATCTCGGAGGAGGGTTGGGGGTGCCCGAGAAGCCCTCGGATCGGCCCCTGGACCTGGCCTCCCTCGATCGTTCGCTCCAGGAGGCCCGCACGGAGCTGGGACCGGTCTCTCTCTGGCTGGAGCCGGGCCGGTTCCTGGTCGCCGAGTCCGGCGTCCTGTTGGCGCGGGTCACCCAGGTCAAATCCAAGGGTCCTCACCGCTATGTGGGCGTGGATGCGGGCATGAACAGCCTCATCCGCCCAGCCCTGTACGGCGCCTGGCACGAGATCGTGAACCTCAGCCGGTGGGGGGAGGCCATCGCCTGTACTGCCAGCGTGGTCGGACCGATCTGTGAGACGGGGGACACCCTCGGTTCAGGGCGCAGGCTGCCGGATACCCACGAGGGAGATGTGCTGTTGATCGGCACCGCCGGGGCCTATGGACACGCCATGGCCAGCCACTACAACCTGCGAAGTCCCGCTGGAGAGCAGATCCTGGAATGAAATGAGACTGAGGCCTGGTCGTACACCCAGGGCCCGTCCATGCATTTGGAGGTCCGCTGCGTGTCCCATGACTTTCGAGAGGCACTTGCTGCCCTGCCCCCCCTACAGTTCGAGGTCTTTCATGGGGCCCTTGAGGCCTACCTGGGTCATGCAGCCATTTTCTGGAGACAGGCGCGTGGGCTTGCAGTCGCGCTCTCGACGAGTCGGTCGGGTCCGGCCGTCCCCCCGCTGACGCCATCTCGGGCTGGGGTTCTCCGGGCCCGACTGAGGACGCTGCTCCGGAGCTGGGAGCAGGTGGAGGCTTCCTGGCAGGAGTTCCAGGCTGCTGCCGAGGTGGTTCTTCCAGAGGTGAAGGACGTCGCTCGTGGGGCGCTCCAGGCTCGGGTTGAACAGGTTCGGGAGGATCACCGGGAGCAGGCCATGGGGCTGCAGGTCCTGGTGGATCTGGGGGATCTCCTGGAGGGCCAGGGTGATGCCACGGGGCCTCTCGGGCTTGCAGAAGCCTGATGAGGAAGGCGAACAGTCTTCAGTTTGGACCCTTCAACGCCGAAATAGGGCCATGGTCGTGTTGACCTTCCGGCTGTCCCTGTCCACCGACGAGTTGCTTCGGTATTACCGCGGTGACGCCAAGTCGGTGCGAGCCCTCACGGTGGATGGACGGTCGGTTCAGTTTCCGGCCAATGTCCTGCGCGAACACGTCACGCCCGAGGGCGTGTACGGGACCTTCAGTCTCCGTGTCGATGGGAACAACCGACTGGTGGATTTCAAGCGGGTGGCCTGAGGAGGTCGGTCAGCTGATCGTCTCGGGTGGGAGCCTTGGTGACGGGGCAAAGCAGGTGCGGTGGGAGCCGCAGCATTCGGGAGAAACAACCCCATCGTCGGGGCCCCAGACCTGGCAGTTGCGCAGGCACTGAAAGGGGACCTCGTTGCGGGACAGGAGCGCCCGAAGCTCCTTCCGAGTCTGCCACGCGCTGCCGTAGAAGCTCTTCCAGCGTAGCCACCTGCAGAGTTCCATCAGCCGGCCTCCATGCCCAGGGCGAGCTCCAGGGTGGTCAGCACCGTGGAACGAAGAACCGCGACCTTCCAGCCGGTCTGTGGCAAGGGGGTCGTGCCTTCTGAGGCCCGTGCGCTGGCCAGGGCGATGGTTTCCGGGGAGGCCGGCTGTCCCAGGAGGGCCTGTTCGACCTGGGGCAGGCGCAGGGGCGCATTGGCGACAGCGCCGACAGTCACCACGGCCGAGGAGAGGGTGTCCCCGGTGGTACCGATCCGGACCGTGCACTCCACAATCGGCCACTCGGCTCGCAGGCGGTGAGTGCTGCGGAAATAGGCGGCGCCTTCGTCCTCGGGGGCCGGAGGCAGGACCACCCCGACCAGGACCTCGCCTGGTTCCAGGGCGTGGTGGGAGGTGGGATCCTCGGTGTCTCGGTAGAGTTCCTCGATGGTCAGGGGCTGTTCTCGTCCCTCGATGAGCACCAGGGCCTCATAGGCCATCAGCGCCACGGCCAGGGAGCTCACACTGGGTGCTGCACAGGGTCCATGGTCGAAGATGACGTGGTTGGTGTGTTCGCCGTCCCGAGCCAGGCACAGTGTGGCCCCCTTGCGGAGACACTGGAGTTCTGGCGCTCGGTAATAGGGGCAGCGGGTGTGCTGGAGCAGGTTTCCACCCACGGTGGCGACGGCACGAACCTGGGGGGTCGCCAACCCGCCGGCGGCCTGGGCAAGGCCGGGGTAGAGGCGCCGCACATCGGGGTCCCCAGCGAGCCTGGCGATGCCGACGCGGGCACCGACATGGAGGCCTTCCTCTCGTCGCCCCAGGATTTCCATGCCATGGCACTCGCGCAGGTCGACAATGGGGCCTTCCCTCGCCAGTCCCCGGTGTCGCCGGTGGGTCAGGTCGGTGCCGCCCGCCCGGATTTCTCCGGTGGCAGCCGCTGCTTCCGCGGGTGTTCGGGGGAAGTGGATCATCCCAGGCCTCCCAGTACGCGGTCCATGGTCAGGGGGAAGCGCTCCGGCCGCCATCCAGTGGCGTGTGCAATCGCGTTGCCCATGGCGGCCAGGCCTGGCAGGGTGGCCACCTCGGCGAGCCCCACTGCGCGGCCCTGCACGTGGTTCCACCCCTCCTCGTCGAAGTGGATGTTCATCTCGGGACAGTCGCCGATGCCCATCAAGCGGTAGTCCTCGAGGTTGTGGGTCAGGTTCACGCCGGTCAACGGGTCCAGTCTTCGTTCCTCGTAGAGGGCGTAGCTGGTGGACTGGACCAGGGCGCCCTCGCACTGGGAGCGGGCCAAGGGCGGCACGACGATGCGTCCAGCGGCCACCCCAAGGTGGAGCTTCTGGGGGATGACCCGTCCCAGCCGGGTGTCCACGACGACCTCGGTGAGCTGCACGGACCCCGGGATTCCCATGCCCAGGTTGATTCCGCCCAGATCGAAGGGAAGCAGGAAGCCCCCCTCGTCTCTTCTTCGCCTGGCGGTGTAGGTCTGACGGGGCGCGGCGGCGAGCACCCTCTGCCAGGGCAGGTGACCCCCGGCGTACTGAATGCCGCCGTCGGCGGCCGTCGCATCCTCCAGGGAAAAGTGGGTTGCTGCGAACCTCACCAGGTCGGCGATCGCCTGCTGACAGCACTCGGCGACCACGGGGGCGATGGAGGTGGTGGTTCGGGATCCACCCGAAAGCGGTCCAGGAACAAACCGGCTGTCGCCGACCTGGATCGTGATCTCCTGGGGTGTCACACCGAAGGCCTCTGCAGCGGTCCAGGCCATGACGCTCTTGGTGCCATTGCCCATGTCCTGGGTTCCGGATCGAACCAGGATCCCCTCGGGCCCCACGGTCAACTCGGCCTGGCAACTGGGCTCCACGATGTACCACCAGACCGACGAACCCAGGCCGATTCCGTGGCGGTAGCGCCCCTTGTCCGAGGCCTGTTTCGAACGCAAGGACCAGGCTGGAACCTGGCGGGCCCAACTGTAGAGACGTTGACGGTGGGGGTTCGGATCCCATCGCTGGCGCAGCTCCAGGGGGTCCTCGCCCCGGAGATGCGCGACCTCGTCGAGCAAGGCCTCCAGCGCCCAGTGACCCTGGGGTCCTCCCGGGCCTCGAAAGGGCTTTCCGGGGGGGCCGTTGGTCAGCACGTCGTAGTCGACGATCTTCATCGGCACGTGGTGGTAGGACAGCCGCCACATCATGGCGACGCTGTTGCCGACCGCGATGCCGGCATCGGCGTAGGCCGTCAGGTTCATGGCTGCGGGTTCGCCGTCCGCATCGATGACCAGCTGGCTCTCCATCCTCTCCAGCGGTCGGAGGCCTCCGACCACCAACTCCTCTTCCCTGGACAGGACCATTCGAACCGGGGCCCGGGCCCCGCGAGCCAGCTCGATTGCGGCCAGGCTGGAAGGCTGCAGGAGTGCCTTGGCACCGAAGCCCCCCCCGACGTATTCCGCGAGGACGCGGACGTTCTCACGGGGCAACTCCCATCGCTCTGCAATGTCGTTGGCGACGTGGCTGACGGACTGGGTGGACAGGTAGACGGTGAGCGCGTCCTCGGCTTCCCAGTGGGCCACGCAGCTGTGGGGCTCCAGTGCGGTGTGCAGCTGGACCGAGGTCTCGTAGGTGCGTTCCAGGACCAGGCTGCCGTCTTTGGCGTTCACCGCCGCCTTTTCGGCCTTACGGGGGCGGGACAACAGGGAGGAACTGGTCGGTCCCCGCAGGTTGCCGTTCCAGCTGCTTGGAAAGACAGGGGTCTCCCCGGCGCTGGGTGTCAGGAGGTCCGGCTTGGACTCCGGGTAGATCAGGGGAGCGCCGTCTTCCAGGGCCTGGTCGATGCTGGTGACGACAGGCTCCTTGTCGATCACAACCTCGATGGCCTTGAGAGCCAGCTCGGCCGTGCGGGCGTCTACTGCGGCGATGGCCACGAGTTCCTGCCCGGCAAACCGGACCCGGTGGCCCACAGCGGTCATCTGGTGGACCGCCTGGACGCCTGTCATGGCCAGCGCCTGGGACGTGTCGCACCTGGAGAGCACGCCATGGCCGTGGCTGGCCCTCAGGATCCGGCCTTCCAACTGGCCCTCGAGCTGGATGTCCACGGTGTAGCTGGCGCTTCCGGTCACCTTGGGAAGGCCATCCCAGCGCACTCCAGCGACCTCTTCTTCATCGAAGCGACCCGTACAGGCACCCTGGACGGCCCGGTAGATGGCCGGGTAGGCACCGCAACGGCACAGGTGGCCTGCCAGGGCGGCAGAGACCTGGTCCAGGGTCGGTTCGGTGGTGCCGTGGTCTGTTCGCCATCGATCGTGGAAGGCGCTGGCCTCCACGACGAACCCCGGGGTGCAGAACCCGCATTGCAGGGCATCTTCTGCCAGGAAGGCCTTCTGTACCGGGTGGAGGTTCTCGGCAGTACCCAGTCCTTCGATTGTGGTGACCTGTCTCCCGTGCATCGCCGTGGCCGGAAGGATGCAGGTGCAGACCGGTGTTTCGTCGAGCTTCACCGTGCAGGCACCACAGGCACCATGGCCGCAGGCCTGTTTTGTTCCGGTCAGGCCCAGGCGTTCGCGAATCACGTCGATGGCCCGGGTGTCGCCGCCCACTTCCAGGCTGTGGGACGCGCCATTGACCTGGAGATCGACCCGCACCCTCTCGACGGGGCTGGTGGGGTTGGGAGAGGCCTCCTCTGGGGGTGCTTCTCCGGCTCGAGCGGCCTTTGACATGGCGGCAGAGGCTCCCAGGGAAGCCTGGAGAAACCCGCGTCGAGAGAGTTTTGGCATCGGGCGCTGAGTCTACTGGAACCGGGCTAAACTTGAGGGGCCGGAGGTCACGGTGTTTCTCTCTCTCCTGGTGGGTCTGTCCGCGAACGCGGCCCCTGTCGTTGTCGAGATGAACCACACCGTCTCCGTGGGGATCGTCTCTCCCCGTGTCATCCAGGAGGGCCGGGGTGAGCGGTTGGTGGTCCCGCTGGAATGGCAGGTGGACCTCTGGCAGAGACTGGCGTCCGCAGGCCACAGAGTGGTGCCATCACACCAGGCCGAGGTGCTTCTCCAGCCCACGGTCCAGGCCAGCGGTTGCATCGCTCGGAGAGACACCATGCATTGCTCGGCATGGGTCGGTTGGCGCCTGGTGACCGGGGGCAATGAACCCCTGTTCGAGACCGAGAGTTCCGGGGTCGGGGCGGATCTGCAGACGGCCTCTCGCGAGGCCTGGCTGGCGGCTTTCGATGTGCTGCTGTCGGACCCGGCCTTTGTCCAGGCCCTTCACTATGGCCCCATGAGCCACTACGACTGCGCCTTTGCCAGGAAGATGGCCGCGGTGCCCACGCGCATTGCGCCGGAACCCGAGGGGACTCACCGGTCCAACAGCGCCTATTCTCCGTCCGGGAGCGACTGGTCCTTCTGGTTGGTTCTGGACAGCGACGTCGGCTGGACGCTCACCGGCCTGGGGCTATTGACCGGAGGAGGCCTCATTGTCGGAGCCTCCCAGGCGGCAGCGGCCGGGACCGACAATGCGTCTGTCGACCTGGTGTTCCATGGCGTGGCACTGTTTGGTGTGGCCCACGTGGTTGTTGGGGCCTCCATGCTGGGCCTGGAGGTCACAGAAACCACTCGGGCCCGGGTTCACCTGACCGGAAACGGAGTGGGAGTCACCGGGAGGTTCTGAGGGTCGTCGTGGGGTGACGATGGTGCCCTGAACGGGCGAGCCCTGCCGTGCTCCTGCCACCATTCGCGGCTTCCAGCAGGCAGTTCCCAGGCTGGAAAGGATCGACCTGGTGCGATCGCCGCGGTGTCCACTCGGGTGATGTCTCGGCCGGCCATCAGGTCGGCAAGCAAGGGGCCCACCGACAGCGAACAGGTCACGCCAAAGCCGCCCAGGCCGGTCGCCCAGGCGAGTCCCGGGACTTCCGGATCCAGCCCGACCATCGGGCGGCGGTCCGGGCAGAAGGTCCGCAAACCAGTCCATCCGTGCTGAAAGCGAACCGGACCCAACGCGGGAAACCAGTGTTCCAGCGCGTCCTGGACCATGGCATAGCCCAGGGGTTCGGCAGGACCCTGGCTGCCCGGGCCCGGACCTGGAGCCCGGGGCATCTCGTCACAGGGAGAGCAGAGCCAGCCACCCCCTTCGGGACGGGCGTAGACCCCCTCGTCGTCCACCCAGCACCAGGGATGATCAGGGGCCGCAAGTGGGTGGTGGCTCGTGAGGAGGAGATGCCGAGCCAGGGGAATGAGAGGCCGCTCCAGGCCCAGCTCCCGGGCGGTGGCGTGGGCCCAGGCCGCGGTGGCCAGGACCACGCGATCGGCTCCAATCCTGCCCCGGTTGGTCTGGACCCCCACCGCGGTGCCGCCGTGCATTGCCACGCCCTGGACCCTTCGGTTCAGCGCCAGCCTGGCTCCGGCCTCGCGGGCCTCCCGTGCCAGGACGCTGATCAGGCCCCAGGCGTCTGCGACTCTCTCCTCGGGAAGAAACCAGGCAGCCTGGAGCGGGGAGTCGACCAGGGCGGACGGGAGTTCATGCGCTTCCAGGGGCGAGACGTCGATGCCTCGGGCCTGCAGATCGGCGACTGCTGTGGCCAGGGGTCCGGGGTCATGCCCCGCTCCCAGGACCGCTCCTGTGTGGCGCAGGGCCCCCTGGAATTCCGGTCGTTCCATGGCCTGGGCAGACAGGCAGGCCAGGTCTCGTTCGACCGGATCCAGGGCCAGCCGGCGCACCATGCCTGCGTTCTGGGCGGAGGCTTCGGCCCCGAGTTGATCCCCCTGTTCCAGGAGCAACACAGAAGACTGGCCCGAGGTGGCCAGGGCGTGGGCCACGGAGACGCCGCACAGGCCTCCTCCGATCACGACGACATCGACGTGCTCCATGCACCCGGACTATTCCGAACGGGGAGGGGCGGCACCGGAGAGCAGGCCTGCTATTCGATGGCGAAGGCCTGCCGGGCCATGAAGGGCTCGGCGTTGAAGCGAACCGTCAACGTGTAGTCCCCTTCGGGCAGGCTTCGGCTGGTGGAGGTCTGCAGGAGTTGATCTCCAGGCTCCAGTTCCCAGCGGGTGTCGCCGTCGGTGCAGTCGGGCTTGATGCCGATGGTCGTGCCTTCCGAGTTCGCGATCTCCCAGCGGAAAACCAGGCAGGTCGAGGTCGTGGTCAGGGTCACCCTGCCCGTGCAGGGATTCACTGTCCGTCCGACGAAGTGGAGGTCGTCGCCCGGGAGGAAGACCTCCTGGGGTCGACTCTCCAGGTCGTGGATCTCCGCCACGAAGAGCAGGTCCGATGGGCTGCAGTCGGGCGGCCCTTGCTGATCCTCCTGGAGAGGTTCCTCCTCCTCCTCCCAGAACCCGGTGTCGATGGTTCCGGTGAGGCCAGGCTCCTCCTCGCTGTTTTCTTCCTGGACCCAGCCCTCCCACTGGTCGGTGGGCCCTTCGAACCCCTCTTCCAGGGGTTCACAGGCTGTCAGCAGCAGAATGGCGATGATGCGGTTCATGGAGCCGTCGGGCGAAGAGGGAAAGTCGAGCCGGCCGTATACGTGATGGACCGGGGGGGGCGCCACCCTGTTGGCAACCCCTGACGGAAAGGGATCCGGAGACTAGGTCCGGGCAGTTGCCAGGGCAGCCTGGAGTTGCCCGTCCGGATCGGCACCCCGCCAGGCGGCTTCCAGGGCGGCTTGCAGTCCCCGTCCCAGGGCCGGGCCGGGGGACACGCCGGCGTCCTGGAGCAGGTGCCCGTCGACGGCGCAGCGAATGTGGCGGCCGTGGTCTTCCCACCAGTCCATCTCCGGTTTCCAGGCGGGGTCCAGGTGGGCCCCGACCTCGGCTCTGATTGCGCAACCTCGGTCCTTCAAGGCCAGCCCAAGGGCGCATCGATCCGGGGGCAGTTGGAGGGCTGCCAGGGCCGCCTCGACCTGTTCCGGACCCTCCCGCCAGAGCGACCACCGGTCTCCTCCTCCGGGGACGAGTCGGACTCGGGCTTCTCGATCCGTTCGGGGCAGGTGACGGGCCAGGCAGAGCCATCCGGCCTCGGCCATCTCGTAGGGCTCCCGACCGGCAAGGATGTGGGTGTGCCAGGTCTGCTCCTGGGCCCGGGCGAGCGCCTGGACCAGCTCGCCATCCAGCCTGGGGTGGATGTCCTGGAGCCAGCCCCAGGCGTGCAGAGTGCCGAAGAGGCGCTCTGCTCCCCCGTCGGCCAGGCTGCGGTGGACCTCCTGGCCCAGGCGTTCGATGCCCAGGGCCTCGTGGGCCTGGAGCTGGCGGGCAAGGGCCATGGCCGCCCGGGTCTCCGGGGCTGGTGAGAATCCCAGGCGAGTCCCCCAGCGGGCTGCTCGCCACACTCGGGTGGGGTCGTCTACGAAGCTCCGGGAATGCTGGACCCGGATCAGCCCGAGGTCCAGGTCCTGCCGACCTTGGGCCGGGTCCAGCAGGTCCCCGTTGTCCAGGTCGATGGCCATGGCCAGCACCGTGAAGTCCCGGCGCTGCAGGTCCTCCTCCAGGCTGCCTGGGACCACCTCTGGAAGGGCTGCTGGACTTGCATAGGATTCCCTGCGGGCGGTGACCAGGTCGACCGCCTCGCCGTTGGGAAGGGTCCAGGTGGCCGTGGCAAAGGAGGAATTCTCCAGGACTTCCCCGCCCAGGCTCTCGGCCAGGGACCGGGCCAGGGCAGGGGCGTGGCCCACCACCACCACGTCCAGGTCCTTGACCGGGCGACCCAGGAGCAGGTCGACCACCGCGCCACCCACCAGGCAGCTGCGCATGCCCTGGTCCCGGGCTTGTCCGGCCACCCGGTCCAGGATCTCCCGCCGGGGGCCGAGGGCATCGAGCACGGCTTCTACGCCGCCGTTTCGTCCCGGTCGAACTCGCCTGCCTTGAAGCGGCCCCAGTAGTCGTCCAGGGCGGTCCGGACCTTTCCACTCAGCAGGAAGAGACCCAGGATGTTGGGGAAGGCCATGCCGAGGATCATGAGGTCGGAGAAGTCCAGGACGCTGCCCAGGCTGAACAGGCTGCCAAGGACGACACAGGCCAGGAAGATGAACTTGTAGATCAGGGAGGAACCCTCTCCAAACAGGAAGGTCCAGCAGCGCTCGCCGTAGTAGCTCCAGCTGATCATCGTGGAGAAGGCAAACAGGACCACGGCGAAGCTCAACAGGATCGGGAACCAGTCCAGGGTCTGCTGGAAGGCCCAGGAGGTCATCTCGACGCCAGCCCCTGCATCGGGGTGTTCGTAGGCGCCCGTGATGACGACGACCAGGCCCGTCATGGTGCAGACGATGATCGTGTCGATGAACGGTTCCAGCAGGGCGACGATGCCCTCGCGAACCGGCTCCTCGGTCGCTGCCGCGGAGTGGGCGATCGAGGCGGAGCCAATTCCGGCCTCGTTGGAGAACGCTGCGCGACGGAAGCCCTGGATCAAGACTCCGATCAGGCCGCCTCGGCCAGCTTCTGGACTGAAGGCTTCGCCGATGATCTGGCCGAAGGCATCCGGGACGGCCGCAGCGTTCGTGACCAGGATGAAGAGGGCCGCCAGCACGTAGACACCGCACATGATCGGCACGATGGCGCCCGCAGCAGCACCGATTCGCCGGATGCCGCCGATGATGACCAGGCCGACGCAGAAGGCCAGGATGAGCCCGTAGGCGGCGGGGTAGGTCTCAAAGATCGGAATGAGGTCCTTCACAGCAGCGAGGGACTGGTTGGCCTGGAACATGTTGCCGCCGCCGAAGCTGCCACCGATGCACATCACTGCAAAGATGACGGCCAGGACCTTGCCCAGTCCGGTCTGGCCCATCTCGGCCAGTCCATCGCCCAGGTACTGCATCGGGCCCCCTCGAATGTTCCCGCGGGCGTCCTTGATTCGGTACATCTGTCCAAGGGTGCACTCGGTGAACTTGGAGGACATGCCCAGGAAGCCGGCCAGGATCATCCAGAAGATGGCACCTGGGCCCCCCACTGCGACGGCCACAGCGACACCGGCGATGTTCCCCAGACCGACTGTGGCACTCAGGGCGGCGGCCAGCGCCTGGAAGTGGGTCACTTCGCCGGTCTCGTTCGGGTTGTCGTATTTTCCGCTGGTCACGACGATGGCGTGGACGAAACCCCGAAGGTTGATGAAGTTCATGCGCAGGGTGAAGAAGACGGCACCGATCACCAGCCAGATGACGATGAATGGCGCTGATTGCTGATCGGGGTTGGGGAGCTTCCCGGAGACGGTGGTGGTCTCTTCTCCGCCCACAATCAGTGAATCTCCATCGACGGAGAGCACCTGTCCGAACAGGTCACCCGCGCGAACGCGACTGCCCACTTCGATTGGCAGTACATCCTCGTGGAGCGCAAGACCCACGCTGGCGACCTCCCAGACCCCGTCCTTGACCTGGACGACAACTGGAAAATCCGCCAGGCCCTTCACGACCCAGAGGTCATCGGTTGCGCCGGCAAGGGCACCCAGATCGAATTCGGGTCCGATCCATTCGCTGTAGCGCTGACCGTCCGGGTTGCCGTCTGCGGTGACGGCGATGCCCTCGGCCACGGGGTCGAGCGTGCGGGCCTGGACCTGACCTCGAAGCCCCTTCTCGCCAGCTGTGATGACGACATCGAGCTTACCCAGGGTCCGGGTGACCGGCTCGGCGGGGGCAGCAGCGACCGAGGAGCGGGAGGCCTGGGACTGGGGCTGCACGGTGTAGGTGCCGTCCTCAAATGCCGTGACCACGCCCCCATCCACCTTGGAGCCGATTCCCGTCCCCTCGGACAGGGTGTTGTCCCAGAACATCAGGTCCCAGAACAGGACCGTGGCAATGGGGCCCACGATGTATTCGGCAAAGGCCTGGTCGAAGGCGGCATAGCCGGAACCCTCATCGCCCTCGCTGGCCGAGGCAGGCTGAAGGGTGAGAAGAACCAGGGCGGCGGCGAACAGGAAGGAAGGAATTCGCTTCATCGGGTACTCCGAGAGGCCTCGGGGTATCGCTGGAATCCGCGATTCGCCAGCACAGTCGTTGGTTCAGGAGGGATGGGGGCTGGTAGGGTCCGGCCCATGTCTGCGCGCTGGCATCGGTTGTTGCTGCTGTTCGCCATGGGTGTCGTGGTCATGGTTTGGGGTCGCCGGCAGTTGCTGGCGCTGTCCGTCTTCGGCGAACAGTGGGCGCAGGACCTGGCCTTTTTCAACCAGATCCTGTCCAGTGCCCTGGATGGTCGCCCCTGGACCTCGCCGATTCTTCTGGAACCGATGGGCTTCTTCGAGATGGTGCACTTCCATCCGGTCTTCGCCCTGATCCTGCCCCTGTATGCCCTGGTTCCCGGGACATCGATCCTTGTGTTGATCAACGTCGTTGCTGTGGTTTCTGCGGCCTGGGCCATGGCGGAACTGGGTCGGGCAGCTTCGGGTCGAGCGGACTTTGGCCTGGCAGCGGGCCTGGCCTGGTTGGCGTGGGCACCCACGGAAGCCGCGGCTTGCGCGGACTTTCGACCGATGGCCCTCTGGGTTCCAGCCCTGGCATGGATGCTCTTGGGCCTCTACCGGGGAAGGTGGAAAACCTGGGTTCCAGCCGCTGTACTGGTGTGCCTGATTCGAGAAGAGTCGGCCTATGTGTTGCCTCTGTGTGGGGTGGTGCTCCTGGTGCTGCCATGGGGGGGCTGGAAGCGGCGAGAGGGCCTCGGCCTGCTCGCTCTGGGGGTGGTGTACCTGGGGGTGCTCCTGGCGGTAAAGGAGAACTTCTTCTTTCACTTCGACCCACGCAAGGTGATGGCCGGCATGGGGCAGGGCCTCGAGGTGCCCCCGGAACTCATGGCTGATCGCTGGCGCTACCTGGGGCACTCCCTGTTCGGGGGGTACCTGTTCTCCGCCGCTGCACCGGCACCGATCGCAATGTCCACAGGCCCGGCCTGGTGGCTTTTCACGGACACGCACCGGGAGTGGCACGGCTTCGTGGGCACGACCGTTTACCTGAGGTCTGCGCTTCTGCCGCTCTGGGCGGCGGCGGGCACGGTGGGCGCCGGCTGGGTCATTGTCCGTTGGCCCAGGCTGGCCTGGCCCCTGGGACTCTGGTTGGTGCTGGGGAACCTGCTGACCTTTCCCGAAGATCGGGAGCGGCTGGAGCAACGGGCCATGCGGCTGGAGACCCTTCGGGAGAGCCCGGAGGTGGAGGCACTCCGCACGCTGGTCGGCCACGTTCGTCCCGAGGACCGTGTGGCCACGGAGTACAGGCTCATGGCCGCGCTGTCCGGCAGGCGGGTGATCTGGAACGTGAACCACATGTACGCCGACGATGGAGAGCCCCCCTACTGGACCGCCAGGTGGCCCCTGGGGCTGGAGCGTGTGGACACGGTGGTACTTCCTCTGGACCACCCCTTTACGGTGCGCCTGGAGGGGGAGTTCGCGTTGCGCCAGAGTGGCGGGGACTGGGGGCTCTGGCGTCGCACGGTCGAGCCTGTGGGAGGCCTGCCTGAGCCCTTGAACTGAGCGGGGATCGCCCTGGGTGTGCCGGAAGGGTCAGCGGCCCTGGCCGGGACCCAGGCTCCCGTCGCTCTCGGGGCAGACGTTCACCGATTCCCCGGTGACCGCGCTCAGGCCGCGGCTCAGGCACTCGGTCATGTGCTTTCCACGACAGGACGAGAGGAGCCCCTGCCAGGCTTGCTCCTGGGCCTGGAGCGCTCGGCAGCCGAGTCCGGTGGGGTCCTGGTGACAGCGGGTGTAGCGCTCGTCAGGCGTGGCACAGACGGCGGGTCCGTCGTCCCAGCCCCAGGCATCGCAGCCTCCGGCCCCCGAGACCTGTCCATGGTCATGGTAGGTGTGCGGCGTAAAGGGGGCCTGGCGAGTCTGGATGCGTCGGGTGCCACCGGCCACCACAAAACGGGTCTTGAACCCCCCATCCTCGTTGCGTTCATCGAGCCGGGCTCCACCCGAGGCGGGACAGCCCTCCGGTCGCTGGCAGGCCCAGGCCACCAGCTCTTCGTCGTTGAGTACCCACTGGGAGATCACGGCACCGTACTCCCCCAGTCCAGTCTCGGGACTCCGGCACCCGGGGTGGCTCCCGATGGGCTGGTCCTCGCTTGAGGGGCAGAGTTTGGGGTCGGGTTCGTTTCCGTAGACGTAACGATGGTTCATCGTGGGCCCGGCGACGGCCAGTTCGTATTCGGTGTAGCCGCACATGCGGCGGGGACCGAACGCGCCAGTAGCGAGCAACTCCTCGAAACGAGAGGCATCGTAGGTGGTCATGCCGTCGGGCGGGTAGGGCCCCTGTCCGGGAAAGGGAAGGACCTCCATGCAGTAGCCATCGACCGTGACCTCGTGGGCAAGGACGACGGGATCCCTCAGGTCTGTCTGGATCCAGCAGACCGTGGTGTCTGGACTCCCGGCGAGTGCCTCTGGGCAGAATTGTTCGGGGGCCTCCACCACCGCCATCTTGGTGGTGTCTACGGCGGCATAGGGAAGTGGTGCCTCCATGCCCGTGGTGTAGGTACCCCCGGGCACGTGAACCATGCCAGGGGGGCACATCGACGGATCCCATTCCCAGGCACCGTCCGCGTTCTTTTCGGTCAGCGGTGCCGTGGAAGGAGCCGGGCGCAACGAAGGCGAGGGGCCCTCAACGGGCTCAACGCCTCCGCAGGCTATCGCCAGAATCAGGGCGGAGGTCAGGAAGTGACGACCAGCGCCTCGGCCAGGTGGCGCAATCCCACCACATCTCCCTTGCCGGCCGCATTGGCGCGTTGGGCCGCCACCACGATGTCCGAGGCAACGACGACGTAGGTGCTGTCCTTGCCGCCTCTGCGCACCACGACCTCGTAGGCCTGGCTGCGAGACGAGGAGGCCTTTGCACGGGGAGTGCGGGCCTTCTTGGACGCGGCAGCCTTCCTGGGAGCCGCGGCCTTGGGGAGCTGAACCTTGCGGGGACGACCACGCTGGGTGCGAGAAACGGGGGGGATTCCGTGGCGGAGCCGGTACATGCGGACGCCATCGGGGGTCGTGCCGGCCCTGTCTGCGACCTCGCGGTCTGGCAACTGGCCGATCAGGTGCTTGAAGGGGTCGAGCTTGGACCGGCGGAACCGCTTCGGCGCGGCCTTCTTCTTGGCTGCTGCCTTCCTGGGCGCGGCCTTCTTGGGAGCAGCCTTCTTCTTGGCTGCTGCCTTCTTGGGCGCGTCCTTCTTGGCTGCTGCCTTCTTGGGC
>CAZMNK010000052.1:0-1899 GCA_964567625.1 uncultured Enterobacterales bacterium
CCGCCGGTGGAAGACGTCGCCACCGAGGCCGAGCCAGAGGCCGAGCCAGAGGCCGAGCCAGAGGCCGCGGCCGCGGAAGCTGGGGACGACAAGTAGGAGCCGTTCTTCGGAGCCTTACAGCCCCCCTGCTTCCCTGTCGTAGTCCACCGAGACCAGGAAAAGTCCCTGGGGCGGAGCGGTGGGCCCGGCCAGGCGTCGATCCCGGCCGGCCAACACCTCTCCGAGCCATTGCGGGTCTCTCTTGCCCCGTCCGACCTCCACCAGGGAGCCCACGACGTTGCGCACCATGTGGCGCAGAAAGCTCCGACCGTGAAAATCCACATGGAGCTCATCTTCATGGGGGGTCACCGTGACGGACCAGAGGATTCGTTCCGGACTGGGCGCCATACAGCCCGAGGCGCGAAAGCTGCTGAAGTCGTGGGTCCCAGGCAAGGCCGAGAGGGCTTCGCGCATCGCCGCCACATCCAGCGGGAAACCCGTGGTCCAGGAGCGAAGTCGCCGCAGGGGCGAGCGGGTCGATCCGGAACGAAGCACGTAGCGGTAGTGCTTGCCCCGGGCATCACCGATGGCATGAAAGTCAGGTTCGGCCACCGAGGCCGCCAGACACCCGACCTCGGGGGGGAGCAGTGCGTTGAGCCCACGCTGGACCTGGTCCGGTGATCGGGATGCCTCGGCACGAAAAGAAACCACCTGGGCCAGGGCATGGACCCCGGCATCTGTCCGTCCGGAAGCGATGACAGGGAACCGCTCCCCTCCGAACAGCCGTCCCAAGGCCTCTTCCAGGACTTCCTGGACCGTCAGGACATCGGGTTGGCGCTGCCAGCCGCCATAGGGCGTGCCGTCATACTCCAGGACCAGCCGCCAGGTGGTCACACGCTCAGCGGTCGAGCCGGAGGCCCACCGAGACGCCTGAGTACCCGAAGTCGAGTCCCTGGCTGTTGATCGCCAGACCGGGCAGCAGCCGCAACTGTTCGTACCGGACCGTCAGGTAGGTGTCGTGAATCCCCCACCGGGTCAGGGCGTCCTGGGCGCGCCCGGGCTCAAAGCGGTCCAACAGGACGTCACATCCCACGCCCCAGTCCCAGGCCGGCTTCCCTCCCCCCACACGTTCCGAAGAAAAGGGGTCAGTCGAATCAAAGGAGGTGGTCTCCCACCACAGCAGGTAGTCCAGACCAAGGGTGACCATCGGGACCACTGGCTGCCCATCAAAAAGGTCCAGCCAGAAGGTTCCCCCCGCTCGAATCGGCACAACCTTGAGCTTGACGATCTGGCCGCTGGAGGACCCCGAGGAGACCCCGAGCTGCTCCCCATCCTCCGACATCAGGCCCAGAGAGACCCCAAGCCCCAGGAGGCGGTACCACTGGCGTTCGCGGCTCAGGTTCAGGGACCGGACTCCCGCGCTACCATAGACCTCGTTGAGCGTCTCGTCCTCGAACCATGCCGGACCAACCTCGACCGTGATCGACTCGCTCTTTCGGGCGTCTTCCTCCACCCCCAGGTCCAGCAGGGGCGGCAGCGCGTGGGCCGGTGTGCTGAGGCCGGACAACGCCAGGACGGCGACCAGGACCGCGGGTGCACGCCGCCTGGCCAGGCCCAGCAATCCCAGGCCCAGCAACAGGAGTCCACCGCCCCCCCTGTTCACGCTGCTGCAGGCAATAAAGCCCCCCTGTTCGCCAGCCAGTTCTGCGGCTCCAGCGATGGGTTCCGGCATGGCTTCGTAGACAGTGCTCATGGGACCTTCCTGCCCGGACGAGTCTGTGGCCCGGACGCCCACATAATAGAGGGTGTCGTTCGTCAGTGGGCTGAGGGTGATGGTGACAATGCCGTCGTCGTCCTCGGTGCCCGGTACCGGGGAGCTCAGGTCGCCCTCGCTAAAAGAGGGGCCTCCGGACGACCACT
>CAZMNK010000052.1:1909-32544 GCA_964567625.1 uncultured Enterobacterales bacterium
CCGAGAAGACCGAAGTACTGAAGTACACGTCGTAGGAAGCGATGTCGTCGGCCTCGAGGGCAGCGAATTGCAGGATGACCTCCTGGTCGCCGAACAAGAGGTCGTCTTCGGTCAAGGCCACCGTCTCCGGTGGGTCATCCACCAGGACATCGACGGCATCGTGGCCCTCTTCAACCAGGACATAGAGCCGGTTGGTGCCTTCAGCGAGGTCTCCATCCACGGCAAAGGAAGCCGTGGCGGACCCTCCGTCCTCGACGCTCCCGCTGTCCAGTTCCGTGCCGCTGACGCTGCCCAGACGCAGGCTCCAGGTCCCGCCCAGGTCCGTCTCAAAGGTCACGCTCCCGCTGTCTCCGGACACCAGGGCCTCCGAGCTCGCCTCGGTGATCTCCACCCAGGGGTCGTCGGTGAACAGCAGCACACGCCCATCACTGGTTCCGGCCCCCAGCACGTCGTCGACAACGGCCAGGCGATGGACACTGTCAGCACCCGCCAACGTGGCCATCTCCTCGGTGCTGACCGTGGTGCCGGTGAACGAGAAGAGAACGAGAGCATCGTCCTCGCTTTCCGCCACCGCCAGGTAGGGGGCGTCCCCGTCTGGCTGCAGCACCAGTGCACTGAGGTGTTCCAGGTCCTGTGCACTGCCCAAGAGCGAGGTGACCTCGTTCTGACCCGTGCTGTAGCTACCCACCACGCCATCCGTGTCAGCCAGGTAGACCTCCGAACTTCCATCACTTGTGATGTCCACCCAGTCCCGGCTCACGCCGATCGTGTCCGCCGAGATCGCAGCCCCACTGGACCGGGTCACTTCCGTGACGTACTGGCCGCCATGGGCCACCAGGACCATGGTGGTGGTGAGGCCCATGGCCTCGAAGCCGTCGCGAGTGGGCGTGGCAAAGGCCACGGTGGGGTCACTGGCCGTGTCTGCGTCTGACCCCAACTCAAAGGCGTGAAGGTCAACGCCCGTCTCATCCTCCGGCTCCACGGCGATGACCAGGCCCTCGGCGTCCGCGACAAGTCCCAGCACCGGTTGGGACGCCACAGTAATGGACCCCGAATCGTCCAGACTGGGTGAACGGTCCTCCAGGGTCACGCGCTCCACGGTGCCATCCCCGCAGCCGACATAGACGGCCAACTCCAGGGACTCCGGGTCCTCGTAGAAGGCCAGGCCAGCGGCCGCGTCCCCGTGGTCCGTACACACGGCCACCGCCGTGGTCTCCCAGGTCTGGCCGTCGAGCAGCCGGACCTCGCTGGAAGCTCCCTCCAGCCAGGCGAACCACTCCTCGTCCGAGTGGGACACAAGGTCCTCGATCGATGTCCCCTCCTCCAGGGTCAGGGCCAGGCGATCGGGAATGTCCTGGGCCAGGGCGACCGCAAAGAACGAAAGGATCACAGTCCCTCCCGCAGAATGGAGGCTGCGATGGAACAGGCATTGGCTGCCGTCAGTCGGAGCGGATCGCAGGCCGCCCACATGTGAATGCCCGACCCGCCCGGGTCATCCCTGAAGCGACCGACTGAGATGCGCCCCTGCCCCACGGTGCGCCGCACCGCCAGTTCCCGGAGGTCCTCGCAGACCTGGAGGGTGCCCACATTTTGTAGGACCTCCTGGGCCCCTGCAGCGGTGATCCGTCCATCCCCGACCACGTGCAGGGAGAGGGTAAGGCCGGCAAAAAGGGGAGCCACGGTGGCTGTGACCCCGAGAACGGCCCGGTCCATCCCCAACATCTCGGTGACCTGGCCAGCTGTCTGGCGCTCCAGCTGGGACCAGCCATCGTCCTCGACAGGTCCCCAGACAGGAGGCAGGTCGAAGGCGAGCCCCTCGGGGAAGACCTTGCGCTGGGGTTCCCTGGCATTGAACAAACTGACGACCTGGTTGGAGAGTTCCTCGGTACCCGCACGGCCCTCCACCGTGGCTGGCAACAGCGCAGTACCACGGACTCCGAGCAGGCTGAAGGCCCCGTGAAGAGGTCCGAGAAGGTGTGTCAGGCAGAGGGTCAGGGGCCCCGGGGCATGAACCACACCCACCTCCCGCAATACCTGGAGGTCCTCGGGATTGGCCGCCATCGCCACTGCCACGACCCCTGGCTCATCGCTCCAGATGCCAGCCAGGTCCACCATTCGGACGCCATCGTCCAGGGCGTCGTCCAACAATCCCCGCTCCACGGGGCCACGGGTCGCGACGAACACCAGGTCCATTCCTTCCAGGACCTCGCGCGACAGGGCCTTGACCCCGATTTCCTCTCCGCCGTACTGGACGCGGCGGCCAGCACTGGCCGGTGATCCGACCAGCACCGGAGGAAGGAGGTCTAACGGCGACTGCTCCAGGACCCGAGTGACCTCCTGGCCTACCGAGCCTGTTGCGCCAACGATTGCAATCTGAAAGGGCATCTCTCTCCCCTGCGAAGGCCGGCCTCAATAACCCCGAGAGGCCCCACCTCCAGGAAGCCTGGCGTCAGCATCCCTCAGGTAGCGCAATTGCACCTGTTCCGGAGGCACCGGTTCCAGGTCCTGGGCCAGTAATCCCAGAGCCAGGGCAGGTGATGCATCCGCGTCGTCGGCGACCTGTCCACCCGCCGCTTCCACCTCTGCTCGAAAGACCACGGCTCCCTCGCCGGTGGCGATGAACGGGGCCGTCGCCAGCGCCACGGCCTCGGGGGGAACCCGGTCGACTTCAGCGCCCTGCAACACCCCATCCACATAGAGCCCGGCGTAGGCCTTGCCCTTTCGGCCATCCAGGAGCGCAAGTACGCGGCCCCCAGGCACTGCTGCAGCACGGGCCTGCAAGGAGGACAGTGGCACCACACCGCAGCCTCGTGCCACGGCGATTCCGAGGGCGGCAGCCACGCCCACACGCAGAGAGGTAAAGGCCCCAGGCCCCACGGCCACGGCCACCTTGTCCAGTCGATCCACCCCGGACAGCAACTCCCCCAGGGCCGGTGTCAGGACTCGGTCCGAGCCCCGCGTGACCCGTTGGCTCCAGGTCCGAGGGCCTGACTCCAGGCCAACCAGGGCGGCACCCACCACCGGACCAGCGGTGTCGACAGCCAACACAATGGAAGTCACAGTGGCGCCTCGATGCAGCGCGTGATGTCAAAGGCCAGCACCGTCAGGAGCAACGCCATCAGGAAAAGCACACCGATCTGCTGGGCGCGTTCACGCCAGGCGAGAGGAAGCGGGCGGCCCCGAATGGCCTCGAGCAGGTAGAAGAGGAACTGGCCCCCATCGAGCACGGGCACCGGCAGAAAATTGATGATCGCCAGGGACACGCTGAGCAGGCCCATTCGTCGTGCCCACTCGAAGATCCCCTGCTCTGCAGCCTCGCCCGCATCCCGGAAGATCTGCACGACCCCGCCCAGGGACTTGGAGGGATCCGCCTCGTTGGTGATCAACTTGCCCACGTGTTCGAGCATGAAGCCCGCCAGTCCGACCGTCTCGGTCACCGATCGGTCGACAGCCTCAGCAGCCCCGTAGAAGCGAGGCACTCGCGGCCCGAAGACCAGCCCGCCTCCCCGAGCGATCCCCAGGAGCACGCGGTTCTCGTAGACACCCATGGCATCGGTCACCCGCCCCAGGCGAGGCGTGATCCGCTTCTGCAACAGCCGCCCCTCACGGACGACAGACACACTCAAGGACTTGATCTCCGCCTGGTCGCCTTCCCCCTCTCGGGCTGCGGAGACGCGCTCCAGGACCTCGTACCAGGTGCCCAGGCCCTGGCCGTCGATGACCACCAGCCGATCCCCTGGCAGGATTCCCAGTTCCTCGGCAGCCGAGCCTTCCGTGACCTCCTGAACAGCCATGGTCGCAGGGTAGACCCCCCAGGCATTGGCGAAGGGGTCAGCGAAGCCCACGTCGACGGCCAGCCAGGACGGGTCGGGAATCAAGGTGGAGGTACGCATGGCATTCCACCAACGGTCTCCTTTCCGGACGTACTCCACGTCCACTGGCCCCCCGGCCGCATCCAGGGCCCGGACCAGGTCCAGCCAGGACTCCACCTCCACCCCTTCCACCGCCTCGATGCGGTCAAAGGTCTGCAGACCTGCCCGTGCCGCCGGAGACACCGGATCGTCCACCACGACCCTGGTGTCGGGGGTGGCATAGGAGAGGCCGAGGGCGCTTGGGGAGACCTGGCCTTCCTTCAATTCCCCGGGGACCCGAAGAGTCGTGCCCACCGTCTGTCCTCCCCGGTCCAGGGTGAGTTCCAGGACTCGATCCCCCGCATAGGGTTCCAGCACCTCGTGCAGGTCAGTCCACCAGGTGACTTCCTCGCCTCCCACCTGCAGGACCCGATCCCCCGCCTTCAAGCCTGCTTCATGGGCCACCGAGGCAAGGTCCACACCGCCGATGACCGCCGCCGGCTGTGGCTCTCCGGCCATGTAGAGGGCGGAGAACACGACGACTGGAAGCAACAGGTTTGCCGCAGGCCCTGCAGCGACGATGATCAGCCGCTGCCAGACCGGCTTGTTCAGGAAGGCGGTCTCGCTGGCAGGATCATCCATCCCCTCCCCGCCATCCATGAAGGGATCCGCTCCCTCCATCATCACGTAGCCGCCAATGGGCAGCAGACTGACCCGGTAGTCGGTGCCCTTGTGGTGGAACCCGAACAGGCGCCGGCCAAATCCGAGAGAGAACACGTGGACTCCGACCCCGAAGAGCCTCGCGAAGACAAAGTGCCCGAACTCGTGAATGAACACGAGAATGCCAATCATGCCGAGTGCAGCCACGACCATCATCAGCACGGGGAACAGCCCTCCTTGAACCGTTGCAGGCTAACGCCCAATGAAGACACACCGCGAATCCATCCCGTTCCAGGCCGGGCGTGGATTCAGACCCCCATCAGGATCAGGACCTGGTACAGCACCGGGGAAGTGAACAGCAGGGAGTCGATCCGGTCCAGGATGCCCCCATGGCCCGGCATGATCCGACCGGAGTCCTTGACCCCAAAGGTCCGCTTGACCATCGACTCCACCGGGTCCCCCACAATGCCCGAACTGACCAGCAACACCGCCAACAGGATGCAGGTGCCCATGCCGATGTGCGGCAACCCGATCTCCCGAACGACCAGTCCGCCCAGGACCGCGGTGATGGCACCCCCGATTGCCCCCTCCCATGTCTTCTTGGGGGAGATCTTCTCGTAGAGCTTGTGCTTCCCGAGCGCCCGTCCGGCAAAGTAGGCCCCCGTGTCCCCGAGCCAGGTGACCACCAGCATGAAGAGGATCCAGGCGAGCCCATCCTCGAGCCGGCGCAACAGGGGAAGTGCCACGAAGAGCCCCGGGATCCAGGTCACACCGAGCAACAGGAGACCGGCTTTCTCCGCCGCGCCTTCGACAGGACCGGACCGAAACAACACCGCAAGCAGCAGGAACAAGGCGCCCAGGACAAGGACCGGAGCCACCGACCCCGGCGGCCCGTAGAGCACGGCAAGAAATACGCCGTAGCCGGGCAGGGCCAGTCGCCAGAATCCCCACAGGACTGGCCTGTCCTGAAAGGCCATCGATGAGAACTCCCACAACCCGACCCCGATGACCAGTGCCACCAGGATGTCGACTGCGAGGGTGCCCCCAAAAAACAGGGCCGGGAGGACCAGCCCCAGTCCTACAAGCCCAGCGATGGTGCGAGTGAGCATGACTCAGTCCGCCGGGCTCAGTTGCGCAGAGGTCCTGCCATAGCGCCGCTCCCGTGCCCCATAGACACGAAAGGCTGCCTCGAGTTCGGGACGCCGGAATGTGGGCCAGGGCACATCGGTCACATAGATCTCCGCATAGGCCAGCTGCCAGAGCAGGAAATTGCTGATGCGCAACTCCCCACTGGTCCGAATGAGCAGGTCCGGGTCCGGCAGGTCCGGGCAGTACAGAGCCCCCGAGACTGTCTCCTCGTCGATGTCCTCGGGTGCCAACTCGCCCTCGGCGACCCGCCGAGCGATGGTACGCACCGCCTCCGTCAATTCCAGGCGGCTGCCATAGGACAGGGCGAGGACCAGGTCCATCCGGGCCTCGGGGGTGTCGGTCTCCTCCATCAGTTCAAACAGCGGTTCCCGCACGAGAGCCGGGAGTCGGTCCAACTGCCCCATCGCCCGAAAGCGAATCTGGTTGTCCAGAAGCTCCTGACGCTCGTTGACCACGTAGGTCTGGAGCAGGGCCATGAGCGCCTCCACCTCGTCGGCAGGGCGTCCCCAGTTCTCGGTGGAGAATGAGTACAGGGTCAGGGCCTCCACCCCCAGTTCTCGGCAGGCCCTGGCGACGGCCCGCACCGACTCAGCACCCACAGTATGGCCTTCCACCCTTGGAAGGCCGCGGGACATGGCCCAGCGTCCGTTGCCATCCATGATGATGGCCACGTGGCGGGGCACTCTGAACTCGGTCTCGTCCACAACTCGGTCCTCATGCATCGTCTTCGAACTGGGGTTCAGACTTCGAGGATTTCCTGTTCCTTGGCCTTGATGGTGTTCTCGATGGACTTGACCGCAGCGTCTGTCTCCGTCTGGACCGTCTCCAGGAGACGTTTGAGTTCATCCGCAGAGATGTCCTTGTCCGACTCCAGACTGATGAAGAGTTCCCGGTAGTCCTTCCGCACACTGCGGGCTCGAATCTTGAAGTCCTCGCCGAACTTTCGAATGAGCTTCACGAGTTCCTGGCGGCGCTCGCCAGTCAACGGAGGGATGGGCACACGCACCAGTTGTCCGTCGTTGTTCGGATTGAGCCCCAGCGCCGCGGTGCTGATGGCCTTCTCGATGTCGACGATGGTGCTCTTGTCCCATGGGGTGACCACCAACAACCGGGCGTCCGGGGCTGCAATGGTGGCCAGCTGCTTGAGCGGCATCTCCGTGCCATAGGAGTTCACGTAGACCTTGAGCGACTCCAGCAGCTGGGGAGATGCCCTTCCCGTACGTACGGTGGCCAGTTGGCCAGCCAGGGCCTCCTGGGTGGACTTCATGTCATTGGCCAGTTCAGCCAGGTATTCCGCAGTCATGTCCGCTCCTCAACTCCCACCCTTGCTCAGGGCACGAATCTTCTCGATCCAGCTCTGGATGGTGTCCGTAGTCAATCCGGAGGCATCCCGGACCCGCTCCAGGTCGCCCTGTTGGCCTTCCAGTCCACCCAATTGCTCGGCCGTGTGCACACCGGCAAAACGCAGGCGCTCCTGTTGATCCCGGGAGATGCCCAGCAGGTCCCCCAGTCCATGGGCTCCCTTTCCTGCATCGATCCGGGTGCCGATGTCCTCACCCCCGACCAGGCGTTCCACGTTGCCCGGAACGGTGAAGTCGAAGACCACGATCGGTACACCGCTGTCCTTGCAGAGAGCCATTGCCGTGGCATCCATGACCTTGAGGTCCTGCTGCAGGGCGTCCATGTAGGTCAACCGGTCATAGCGAACCGCATCGGGGTTCTCCACCGGGTCACTGTCATAGACACCGTCGACCTTGGTGCCCTTCAGCAGGACGTCCGCATGAATCTCTGCGGCCCGCAGGGCTGCACCTGAGTCCGTCGAGAAGAACGGGTTTCCTGTTCCCGCAGCAAAGATCACCACCCGCTTCTTCTCCAGGTGCCGGATCGCTCTGCGACGAATGTAGGGCTCGGCGATCTTGTCCATCCCGATGGCGCTCTGAACCCGAGTGAACACGCCCCGCCGCTCCAGGGCGTCCTGCAGGGCCAGGGCGTTGATGACCGTGGCCAGCATGCCCATGTAGTCCGCATGGGCCCGGTTCATGCCCCCGGAGGCACCGGCAATGCCACGGAAGATGTTGCCACCGCCGATCACGACCGCGATCTCGACGCCCAGATCCCGGATGGTTCGCACCTCTTCCGCAAAGCGTGAGATGGCCTCGGTCTCAATGCCGAATTTCTGCTCACCGGCGAGCATTTCACCGGACAGCTTCAACAGGATGCGCTGATAGCGAGGAGACATGGACCCCTCGGTATCCGATGAAAGGCCCATCAACCCCTCAAGAAGTCAGCTTCGCGACCTCGGCCGCCAGGTCATCCTCTCGCTTCGCCAGGCCTTCGCCCAACACAAAGCGCGAAAAACGACGGACCTGGATGTTCTCGCCAATGATGGAGACCTTTTCGGTGAGCACCTCGCCCACGGTCTTGGAGTCGTCCTTGACGAACTTCTGGTCGAGCAGCACGACTTCCTCGTACCACTTGTTCATTCGGCCGGAGACGATCTTCTCGGCGATGTGCTGGGGCTTGCCCTCTTCGACCACCCGCGCAATCTGGATGCGCTTCTCGTTCTCGAAGTCGTCGTCGGACACCTCGTCACGAACCACGAACTGGGGCTCGGAGGCCGCGATGTGCATCGCGATGTCGTCACAGAGGGAGACGAACCCATCGGTGCGGGCCACAAAATCCGTCTCGCAGTTGACCTCGAGCAGGACGCCGATCTTCCCGCCGGCATGAATGTAGGCGTGCACCAGGCCCTCTGTGGCGGCCCGACCCGCCTTCTTGGCGGCCTTGGTGATGCCCTTGGTGCGCAGCCAGTCGATGGCCTGATTGAGGTCATCACCGTTCTCGGCGAGGGCCTTCTTGCAGTCCAGCATGCCCGCGCCCGTACGGCCGCGGAGGTCCTTGATCAGTGCAACGGTAGCCATGGTCTCGTCCTCACGTCGGGCCCAGTGGTTCGGACCCGCAGGTGTTTTCGGGGGGAATGAAGCGATTCCGCTGAAGGCCTGTGTCAGCCTTCCTTGGTCTCTTCTTCTTCAACAGGCTCTGGAGGCGGCGGCGGCGGCTCCGCGGATGCATCCGGCGTTGCCTCGGGGGTGTGGATGCGGTGCACCACGTCGACATCCTCGGCTTCCGCTGCCTGGGCAGTGGCTGCCGGACTGGCGGAACGACTCGCCTGGGATCCCTCAATGGCGGCATCCGCGATGGCGGCCGTGAACAGCCTGATCGACTTGATGGCGTCGTCGTTGCCCGGGATGACGTAGTCAATGCCCTGGGGATTGCAGTTGGTGTCGCACAGGGCGACCACCGGGATCTTCAGCTTGTTGGCCTCGCGAACCGCGATGTACTCCTTGCGGGGATCGATCACGAACAGGGCGCCAGGGCGTCCCTTCAGGTTCTTGATGCCACCCAGCGACTTCTCCATCTTGGCGATCTCGCGGGTCAACTGAAGGGCTTCCTTCTTGGTGAGAATGCTGAACCGTCCCTCGGCCTCGGCCTTCTCCAGGGCGACCAGCCGGTCGATGGACCGCTTCACTGTCTGGAAGTTCGTCATCGTGCCGCCCAGCCAGCGGTTGTTGACGTAGTACATGTTCGAGCGCAGGGACTCTTCCAGGATGATGTTCCGAGCGGCCTTCTTGGTGCCGACGAACAGGATCGGGTTGCCCGCGGCCACCACGCCACTGAGAAAGCGCGTGGCCTCCACCAGGCAACGAGCGGTCTTCTGCAGGTCGATGATGTGAATCCCGTTCTTGGAGCCGTAGATGTACGGCTTCATCTTGGGGTCCCAGCGACGGGTCTGGTGACCGAAGTGGACCCCAGCCTCAAGGAGCTCGCGCAGCGAGACGTTGGACATCGATTTCTCCAATTTCGGCAGCCCCGTCTCTACGGGTTGGTGCCTGGTCGGGTTGAAACGTCCACCGGCGGTTCCGCTCGACTGCCAGCCCTGAGGCTGGGAGCCACCCCGAGAGGAATCCGGGCTCCGGTGTGTGAATTAGCCCTCGGGAGATCCCGCTGGCCGGCGCCCGTCTAACCGATTGTGAGCGTCCCGCCAGCCTCGAAGGGCTGGGGAACGAGGAACAAGGCGAGTCCAGGAAGAGACTCCTCTTCAGTTGACCAGGTAGCGTTCCAGGGCCCCCGTGAGGTTGTCCCGGTTGTGCCAGAACTCCCGGGCGAACCGAAGGTGGCCCTCGATGCCCGCACCCCCTGCACCGTCCTCGTAGAAGGACCCGATGTCCAGGGCGAAGCAGCGGCCGATCAGGGGCACCAGAACCCCTCGTTCCTCGGCTGTCAACGGCAGGACCCGGTTCAACTCCCGCAGGTACAACACGAGCTTCTTGGGGTCGAGTCGCTCGTCGTTGCTGCGGTAGGCCGCGTGGTAGGCCGTGTGGGCGATGCCCTCGACCCGCGGCCCGCACCGGGCTTTCTCCAGGTCAAAGAGCACCACTCGTCCATCGGGATGTCGCCCCACGTGATCCCGGTGCAGGGAGCCGTGGACAAGCCCCTCTGGAAACCCCGAGAGATCGCATTCCACGGCACGCAGCAACTCTCTCAGCCACAGCCAGGTGGACTCCTCCAGTGCATCCCCCGTGCGACTTCGCAAGACCCCCTCGTCGAGTTTCTTGGGCCGATAGTGGGGGCCCACGGCCCCCAGAGCGAGCAGGGCCGCGTGCGCCAGGGCCAGTTTCCGAAGATCAGGGGGCGAGGTGTCCAGTCGGTCGTCGCCACAGTCCTCATAGAGGGCTCCCAGTCGGTCCCCTACCCGCAAGAGATGGCCGCCGCTGGGCAATCGCAGGGGCGGCATGACAGCGGCCACCGTGCCAGTGAGGCGCTCTGCCAGCTCCAGTTCCAACTCGAACAGCCATGGGACAACGGGCTTGTTGTAGACCTTGAGTACCAGTCGACGACCCTGGTGGCCTACCCGCAAGACGTCGTTGCAGGCATGACGGGCGAACCCCTCGGTGACCCGGGCCCCTTCCATCCCCTCTCGGGCCAGGACGGCATCGACGACAGGTGCCTGGAGGGGCAGCCAGAAGCGCGTTGGATCCTCCACCTTTTCCACGCAGCGCTCAGTCCGTCGCTGACCATGCAAGGGAGCCTCTTCCATCACAGCCGGCGGGTCGGTCCCCTCTTCTCGGGACTGGAGCAAGCCATAGGCCAGGACCCTTCGTCGGTCCACCGGTCGCGACGACGACACTTCCCAGGCAGCGACCACGATGTCCAGGTGCTGAAAGCCCCCGACCGTCGCGTGTAGCAGGCTCGCCAGGTCCTCTTCGGGATCACCGTGTCCACTGCTGGACCAGTCCAGCAGTCCCACGGGCTGCCCCTCTTCCAGGATCCAGTTGGAGGGATGGAGATCATGGTGACAGAAGGCATCCCCCACCATCACCAGTTCCCGAAAGGCGGCGGCGACAGCCTCTCCCTGGGCGGCAATACGAGCGCGTAGACCCCGGGCGTGATCCCTCGCCGGCTGCGCCCCGGCGACGCGACAGCCGTGGATGACGGCGAGGACCTGGGCGGCAGCTGGCAGTTGTGTCGGAGACAACCTTGCGCAACGGGGATCACGCCCCGCCCTCTCATCGCTCAGCTGGTTCCACTCGGAGCCAGACGCCAACACCGCTGGCGTCACAACACCCAGGTCGGCGCCCAGTGCAGCCCGTTCACGCCGGGCTCGTGCCGGGTCCTCGTAGACCTTGACGAAGCCCCCTTGAACCCGGGCGACGGTGACCCCTGCGTGGGAGCCCACCAGATCTGCTGGCCCCAGCTCCGGGGGCAGTTCCGCCAAGACTCAGGCCTCCGGCTGTTGCCCTCCGTCGTCCCCACCAGGCTCCTTGCCCCGGGAGACATCGCCCGACTTGGCCCCTTCATCGTTGGCCGAAGCCGATTCGGCCTCCATCGTCTCGCGCTGGCTCTGGGCCTCTTCCTTGGCCTTGGAAAGCGCCTTGTCCTGGGCTGCCCGGATCTTGTCCACCTCCGCCTGGAGGGCCATCGGAATGGCCACCTTCTGGCAGCATTTCTTGAATTTCCTGCCCGAACCACAGGGGCAGGGGTCGTTCTTGGAGAGGTGCCGCACAAGGCCAAAAGCATGGGCTTGAGCGCCCTTGGGAGGCCGCTGGGGCTGGGCGGGAGCGTCGCCTGCGGCTGGGGGAGATGAAGGCAATGCCGCTGGCTGGCCAGGCAGCGAGATGTTGCCGGAGGACAGCTGCCGGGCGCCGCGCTTGGTGCCCAGGCCCACGGCCTCGAGCTGCTCCGGGCTGATCGTCAGCAGGCGCTGGATGACCTGCTCGTCGCGAAGGGCATTCATCATCATGAACATGTTGAAACCCTCCTTCTTGTATTCGAGCAGCGGGTTTCGCTGGCCGTAGCCTCTCAGACTGACGCCCTGTCGCAGGCGGTCCATGGCCAGCAGGTGGTCCTTCCACAGGCTGTCGGTGAACTGGAGCACAAGGTCCCGTTCCACCCGTTGCCTGGTCTCGCTACCAAGGTCCTCGCCCTTGGAGTCGTACAACTCGAGTGCCTGTTCCACCAACCGGTTGCGCAGGTCTGCCCAGGCATGGTCCCGAAGTTCGGCGTCCGTCTCCTCGAAATCGATCTGGAAGATGCGCTTGCAGCGCTCCCGCAGTCCCTTGAGGTCCCATTCTTCCGGGTGGACGGTCTCCCCGGCACAGTCGTCCAGGATGTCATCGACCACACCGGCAAAGGACTCGTTCATCATCTCCTTGATGGACTCGTCCGCCAGCGCCCGGCGCCGAAGATCGTAGACGTACTGCCGCTGCTGGTTGAGCACGTCGTCGTACTCCAACAGGTTCTTTCGCCCGTTGAAGTGGTGACCCTCCACCTTCTTCTGGGCGTTCTCGATGGAGCGGGTGATCCAGCGGTGCTCGATGGGCTCATCATCCTCGATGTTCCACTTCTCCATGAAGGCCAGGATCTTGTCAGAGCCGAAGATGCGAAGCAGGTCGTCCTCCAGGGACAGGTAGAACTTCGAGGAACCCGACTCCCCCTGACGGCCTGAACGTCCCCGCAACTGGTTGTCGATGCGGCGGGACTCGTGCCTCTCGGTGCCGATGACCCGCAGCCCTCCGGCCTCGAGGACCTGTGGTTTCTCGGCATCGGTCTCGATCCTGATCTCGGCCGCCTTGGCCAACCACCCCGCCTGGTCCTCCACGGGACTGACCAGGTCCTTGGCCAGCTCTTCGGGGTTTCCCCCCAGCTTGATGTCCGTCCCACGACCGGCCATGTTCGTGGAGATGGTCACGGCGCCCAATCGCCCGGCCTGGGCCACGATGTGGGCCTCCCGGTCATGCTCCTTGGCGTTCAGGATCTTGTGGGGGATGTCGGCCCGGGTCAGCATGCGAGAGACAATCTCGGACTTCTCGACCGAGGTGGTGCCCACCAGGACCGGCTGGCCCCGCTTGTTGCAGTCCTGGATGTCCTCGATGACCGCCCGGAACTTCTCCTCCTGGTAGCGGTAGACGATGTCGTGATCGTCCAGCCGCTCGATGGGCACATTCGTGGGGATCACGATGGTGTCCACGTCGTAGATCTTGGCGAACTCAGCGGCCTCGGTTTCCGCCGTACCCGTCATGCCCGAGAGCTTGTCGTACATGCGGAAGTAGTTCTGGAAGGTGATCGTGCCGTAGGTCTGGCTCTCCGCCTCGACCGTCAGTTTCTCCTTGGCCTCGATCGCCTGGTGCAGGCCATCGGACCAGCGCCGACCGACCATCAGCCTCCCGGTGTTGTCATCGACGATGACGACCTTGCCCTCCTTGACCACGTAGTCCCGGTCCCGCTTGAAGAGCGTGTGACTCCGAAGGGCCTGGTTGACGTGGTGCAGGATCTCCATGTTGTGGGTGTCGTACAGGTTGTCGACCCCCAACTTGGCCTCGACCTTGTCCACGCCCGAGTCCGTCAGGTGAACCTGCCGGGACTTCTCGTCGAGGCTGTAGTCCAGCTCGAGCTGCAGCAGCGGAACCACCGAGTCGATCAGGTAGTAGCGGTCGATGGGGAAGTTCGTGGGTCCGCTGATGATGAGGGGGGTCCGTGCCTCGTCGATCAGGATGGAGTCCACCTCGTCGATGATGACGAAGTGGTGGCTGCGCTGGACGTACTCCTCGATGCGGTACTTCATGTTGTCCCGCAAGTAGTCGAAGCCGAACTCGTTGTTCGTGCCATAGGTCACGTCACAGGCGTAGGCTGCGCGCTTGATGCGGGAACTCTCCTGGGTGTGGCTGTCCTTGCTCAGGATCTTGCCGACGCTCAGGCCCAGGAAGTTGTAGATGGGCGCCATCCAGTCGGCGTCCCGATCGGCCAGGTAGTCGTTGACGGTGACCACGTGTACGCCCTTGCCAGCGAGCCCGTTGAGGATGACCGGCAGAGTCGCCACGAGGGTCTTGCCCTCACCGGTCTTCATCTCCGTGATCATGCCCCGGTGCAGGTAGACCCCACCGACCAACTGCACATCGAAGGGGCGCATCCCCAGGGTGCGGACGCTGCTCTCCCGGACGGCGGCAAAGACATCGACCAACAGGTCATCCAGGGGCATCCCGTTCTCGATCTCCTGGCGCCACTTCGGACCCAGGGCCTGAAGATCTCCATCGGAGAGGGCCTTCATGGCCACCTCGCGGCCATTGATGGCATCGATCAGGGGCTGGATCTTCTTGATCTGGCGTTCATTGGAGCTGCCGAAAACCCTTTGCAGGGTGGACTCGATTGGCGCGAACATTCAGGCTCCTCAGGGGATCAGCGCAAGATGTGCACCGGTCTACCCCGGGTCAACATGGGACAAGGGGACGGCCTCTATCCCTGTCAGGCTCTGAATGCGCCCTGTGCTATTGCGGTAAGTAGTCCATGGGGTCGACGAAACGGCCATTCACCGAGAGCTCAAAGTGCAGGTGGGGGCCGGTGGACTGGCCCGTAGAACCGACCGTGGCGATGAGTTCTCCGGCCTCGACCCAATCGCCTTCACGAACCATCAAGCGGGAATTGTGGGCGTAGCGACTCACGATGCCGTAGCCGTGATCGATGGTCGCCATTCGGCCATAGCCCGAGTTGTATCGAGCCATCTTCACCGTGCCCGCAGCCACCGCACGGACCGGAGTGCCCCGAGGAGCAGAGATGTCCACACCACTGTGCATCTTCAGGTGGTGAGAGACCGGAGAACGACGCCAGCCGAAGCCAGAGGTCAGGCGCCCCTCCACCGGCCATGTGCTGGGAAAGGCGGCCTGGAGGGAGAACATGTCCCCGGCCTTGAGGGTGAGCAGATTCAACCTGGGCTCGACTTCTTCAGCGAGCCCCAGGAATTCCTCCAGCCGTTCGTCAAGTCGTGAGGCCCACGCTTCCGCCGGGCGCAGGGCCTCGGGATCGAGTTCCTGGGTGAACCCGAAAGGATCGAGTTCCTCCATCGGTTCCCCGTCCAGATCGTCGGGGCCCTCGTCGTCCCAGGGCACATCCTCGGCGAAGAGCCCACCCCCCAGGGCCTCGACCTCCTCCTCGTCCAGGGGGCCAAATCCCGGCAACAGCGGCGAGTCGCCGACCAGTTGGAGCTGGGCGTCGTAGAGTCGAATCCGGTGCAGGGCAGCATCGGCTTCGTTCAGTTTCTGCTCGATGGACTCCAGCCGCGCACGCAGAGCCAGGTTCTCGGCCAGCAACTGGTCGTAGGCGTCGATCCGAGGCCATGTCGCCAGGATCATCACGGAGACGCCAGCGACCAGGCCCAGGCCCGCGGCTCCCCATACCAGCCAGCGCTTCAGCCGTTGCCAATGCAAATTCCACTGACGTACTGGACCACGGCCATCTTCGGGAACGACCAGGACGGTCCAACTCTTCGGCAGCTTCTTGCTCAGGCTTCGTCCACCTTGACCACGACGACAGTCACATTGTCATCGCCACCGCGCTCACAAGCCATCGAAATCATCGCCCGAGCCGACTCCTGGGGGCTCAACCGTTGTACCAACTCGCCGAGCTCGGCGGCCTGAACCAGGTTGGACAGTCCATCGGAACACATCAGGAACCGGTCTCCACGACGAACCGCCCGCACCTGGGTATCGATCTCCACATCCTCGGTGTACCCAAGGCTTCGGGTGATGATGTTGCGCAAGCGATGGGTCTTGGCCTCCTCGGCACTCAGAACCCCCGCCCGGACCTTTTCGTTCACCAGGCTGTGATCCTCGGTGAGCTGTTCGATGCGGCCTTCACGCACCAGGTAGATGCGCGAGTCCCCCACATGGGCCAGAAAGGCATTGCCAGAGTCCACGAGCAGGATGACCGCCGTGGTGCCCATGCCCTTGTACTCGGGTTCGGCCTGGGCCTTTTCCCAGATGCGCTTTCCGGCCAGTCGAATGGAGTACCGGATCTTTTCCCTTTGCAGGTCGACCGGGTTGTCCAGGTCGATGTCCGAGACCTTGAGATCTGGATCGATCTCGATGGAACTGAGGACTTCCTCCACCGTGTTGACCGCAATGGCCGACGCGTACTCTCCACCCACGTGGCCCCCCATCCCATCACACACGACGAACAGGTTGAGTTCGTCGTTGATGAGGTAGTTGTCCTCGTTGTTCGTGCGCTTCATTCCGACATCCGTGATGCCGCAGGAGGTCAGGCGCATGTGAGGCTCCAGGTGAGTGAGCGAGCCAGCGCAGATAGCGTCGTGGAACCTCGACTTCAAGGCCCCTTCCCCCAATCCCTCCATGGTCCTGACGCCGCCGCTTCGGGGAATCCAAGGGGTTCCAGGGGGATAGTCCCCGACAAGGAGTTGGCCCCAGGAGGAAGCCCGAGCCTCAGGAGTGATGCTGTTCCATGGCGAGAGCCAGCCTTCCCCATTCCTCCAGGTTCAGGGTCTCCGCTCGACGCGTTTTTCCAACGGTTTCCGCCACCACCTCGCGCGCCAGGGACTTTTCAAAGGTGGTGCTCAAGGCATTCTCCAGGGTCTTCCGCCGCTGGGAGAACCCCGCTCGTACGGTTCGCTGGAAGAATGCCGGAGAGGCACCCCCGAGCCTGGGCTCGTCGTACAACACCACCTCGATCACGGACGACCGCACCTTGGGTCGGGGGTGGAAGGACCCGGGCTCCACGGTCATCGCGATTCGCGGGTGCCCATAGGCCTGGACATGCACGGACAGGGACCCCCGAGGCTTCTCTCCCGCCAGGGCCACCACACGCCGAGCGACCTCGCGCTGGAGCATGACCAGGACCCGCTGAAAACGAGGTGCTTCGGTCACCATGCGCGTCAGGATCGCGGTTCCCACGTTGTAGGGCAGGTTGCCGCAGAGCACCCACCCCTCCCCTGGGGCAAGCTGGGTCCAGTCCACCCGCAGCGCATCCCCGGACACCACCTCGACCTCCGGGAGTTCCTGGGCCAGGAAGGCGACCAGGTCCCGGTCCAGTTCCACCGCCCGCAATGTGCATCCAGTGGCCAGCAGGGCGCGGGTCAGGGCCCCAAGCCCGGGCCCCACCTCGATCACCCGCGTCTCCTCTCCCGGACTGGCCAACATCGCGATGCGCCTGATGATCGAGGCATCCACGAGGAAATTCTGACCAAATCGCTTCCGGGCCTGGCGCTCCAGGCGCTTCAGGACGTGACGGGGATGTTCGGACTCCTCCAAGTCAGACCCCGGGTTGCCAGGTGGGGCTGGCCCCGAAGGAAAGCGAATCCCGCTGTCCAGCGACCAGTCTGAGCCGACCCGCATGGGCGATCATGGCACCGTTGTCCGTGCACCGGCTCCGCGGAGGCATGGTCAGGGAAAAGGCGCCCTCGGACGCCAGGGCTGACAGCCGGTTCCGCAGACCATCATTTGCGGCCACTCCCCCGGCCAGGGCCACCTGAGTGGCCCCAGTCTGCACCACCGCCCGCTGCAGCCGGTCCACCAGGACGTCGATCACCGCCGCTTGAAAGGAAGCACAAACATCCTCCGTGGCAGCCCTGTCGGGTCCATGAAGGTGCTGGCGAACGGCGGTCTTCAGCCCCGAAAAGGAAAACCCGAGAGGACCATGAGGGCTGCGCGGTCGCGGAAAGGCGACGGCCTCGGGGTCTCCCGTGGCGGCCAGGCGGTCCACGACGGGCCCCCCCGGATACCCGAGATCCAGCATCCGGGCGACCTTGTCAAAGGCCTCACCGGCAGCATCATCCGCGGTCTCGCCCAGGACCTCGTACACCCCGAGTTCACGGGCCAGGTACAGGGCGGTGTGCCCTCCCGAGACGACCAACCCCAGAAAGGGAAAGGCTGGCGGGTCCTGCTCCAGCATGGGGGAGAGCAGGTGCCCTTCAAGGTGGTTGACCCCCACAAAAGGCACCCCCCAGCCAAGGGCCAGGGCCTTGCCAAAGGAGAGTCCCACCAACAGTGCCCCGATCAGACCCGGTCCCGCGGTCGCCGCCACTGCATCCGGACGTTCCAGGCCCGCGTCAGCCAGGGCCGCCCGCGTGACTGCGGTCAACTTGTCGACATGGGCTCTGCTGGCCAGCTCGGGCACCACCCCCAGGTAGCGAGCATGCACCGCCTGGGTGTGCACCACATCGGACAAGACCCCCGCTGCTCCCACCACGGAAGCCGCCGTCTCGTCACAACTGGTCTCGATGCCAAGCACGTTCACGGGGTCCCCTCTAAGCTGGTCCCCAGGTACCGCTCAATCAGATCTTGACAGGTCAAGGGTTTTGTTGTCTGCTGATCAGGCCTTCCTACACCTGGAACCCATTCACATCTTCTCAAGACTGTTGGCACTCCTTCCCCCACCAGGCGGAGCAGAAGTGTTGGCAAGTCAAGATCTCGTCTCTTCAGGAGGAGACGCCCCGGCAGGTCGGCGAGGGCCTCGAATGATCCGCGCCGGCTCCGGAGGAACCGCTGGTTGCACCGCTTGTTGAGTTTGTCGCTGCATCGTTGGTCATCCGAGGCTCTGGATTCAGTCCAGCGTCATGGAGCCAATGGGCAGTCGGGTGATCGGTAAATCGGGGTGCATGTTCCCGATCATCTCGCTGAGCTGTCGTACCCCCGGTGCTTCCCGCGGAACTTCCCTGCCTTCTCGGTGGGAGGGGCTCACTTGCCCCTCCCACCTTCCTGAGGGTCCTCATGGACGAAGCCCGGCTGCCCGACCGACCGCGAGGAGGCCTGGGCACCCGACCCACACGAAAACTGGCTCGGACCGCGGCGCGAGCAGCCCTGGCCGTCACCTGGCGTAGCCTGCAACCCGAAGCCAGGGGCCCTTTCCTCACACCACCAGAACCAGGCGAGTACGGCCTGGTACGCCGTTACTACACGGCAGACGATGGCTGGCGCAGCCCGCTCTTCCAGCTGGACGCCCGGCCCGGCACCACCGGCGAGCCGGTCTTGTTGGCTCATGGCCTGGGCTTCAACCGACACGCCCTGGACTTCTCCCAGGAGTTGTCCCTGGCTCGTGCCCTGGTCCAGGCAGGCTTCACCGTCTTCTTGATGGAACACCGGGCAGACCGCAGTGCGCTGCCTCCCGAGGGACACCCCGCCGGATTCGATTTCGACGACATCGCCACCCGCGACGTCCCCGCAGCACTGGAGGTCATCCGGTCACACACCGGCTACCCCAAGACCCTCTGGGTGGGGCATGGGCTGGGAGGCCAGTTGCTCTATGCCTGGCTCGCCCACGGTCGCGGCGATGAGATCGCCGCGGGCAGCACCCTCTGTTCCCCAGTCACCTTCTCCCCGGATCCCAGCCTCAGAGCTCTGGAACGACTGCGGGTCCTGCTTCCCACAGGGATCCGGCTGCCGACCCGAGCAGCCGCTGCACTCCTCTCCCCCACGGCAGGTCCAGGCCGATCCATCCTGGAACAGCTTGGCGCCCGGGGGGTGACCGGCGACGTGGCCCGTGGCCTGCTGGTCCATGGCTCAGAAGACGTCTCCCTGGGCCTCATTCGCCAGCTCTGGCTCTGGCACGCACGAGGCCTGTTCACCGACCGCACCGGGCGCCTGTCGTACTCCGATGCCCTGGGCGGGATTCGCACCCCGGTGCAGGTGCTGGCCTGCCAGGGAGACCCCCACTGTCCACCCGACCGTGCCAGTCCTGTGCTCACCCACCTCGAAGGGCCCAGTGAGTTCATCGACCTGGACCAAAGCTGGAGCCACCTCGATCCCCTGCTCTCCCCGCGAGCCCGCGAGACCGTCTTCCCTCGCGTGGTCGCCTGGCTCGATCGCCATCGCCGCCGGGCCTGGGAGGACTGAACGGAACGCACCCAGAGGGGTTCCCTCGTACCGGGTGCGCGATTAGGCTCGACGGGTCCCCCAGGAGTCCGATGGATCCCGACCAGCCAAACGACGAGATGGAAGCCACTGATCCGACCATTTCCTCGGTCGCCAGCACGCCAGCATCTCCGCCAACAAACACGGGAGGACCACCTCCCCGCCGCGGTCTTTCCCGGGGAACTCGAGTCCTGCTGTTCATCACGGTCTTCGGGCTGTTGCTGGCCTGCACCAGCAGTGCAGCGGTCCTGCTCCTGATCTTCAACGACGGCCCCACCCTGTCGATGACCACCTCGGAGGGATGGCTCCGCATCCCCCTGCGAGGGGAGATTCCAGACGGCCCCAACGAGAGCGCGGTCTACTTTGACGAGGAGCAGATTCCGCTGACGGTGAGCGACTACGCCGCGGCAATCCAGCTTGCAGCCACGGACGACAGCGTGCCTGGGGTGTTCCTCGAGCTGGACGAGCCGGGACTTGGCCTGGCCGCTGTCTCGGAGCTGCGCCAGGCCCTGCTGGTCCTGCGCGAAGCCGGCAAGCCATGCCATGCCTGGAGCAAGACCTACTCCAATGCCACCTGGTACCTGGCATCGACCTGCGAAGAGGTCGTGCTTCACCCGGAGGGCGTGCCCTTCGTGGTGGGACTCCAGGTCAGCACCGAGCACTACGCGGGACTGCTGGAAAAGGTGGGTGTCGAGCCCGACTATGAAAAGGTGGGGACCTACAAGTCTGCCCCCGAAGCCTACGAGTTGACTCAACCCTCCGACACCAGCAAACAGATGCTGGAGTCCGTCCTCGACAGTCTGCACCTGACCCTGGTGGCCCACGTGGCCGAGGGCCGAGACATGGCACCAGGGGACATCCATGCCCTCATCGAGGACCCGCCCGTCACAGCACCCGCAGCCAAGGCCCGGGGACTGGTCGACGAACTCTACTCCCGCCAGGCCTGGATCGAGCTCCAGTACGACGAGGATCTCCAGGGAATTCGCCGGTATGTGAAACAGATGCGCCAGGACTGGCAGGGCCGAGGCGACAGCATCGCCATCGTCCATATTCAGGGCACCATCGTGGACGGCAGTTCCGACTCCGGCCCCTTGGGAGGCCACACGGTCGGGGATCGCTCGGTCGTCCGCCAGTTGGAGGAGTTGCGCGAGGACGAGAAGACCAGGGCGGTCGTCCTGCGCATCAACAGTCCAGGGGGTTCCGCACTGGCCTCTGACGTCATCTGGGAGGCTGTGGCCCGGCTGGACCAGGAGAAGCCAGTCGTCGCTTCCATGGGCCCGATGGCTGCCAGCGGCGGCTACTACGTCGCGATGCCGGCCCGGGAAATCTACGCCAATCCGGCCACCCTGACCGGTTCGATCGGTGTCTTTGGAGGCAAGTTCGCCATCGGGGGCCTCTACGAAAAGCTCGGCATCACGACCTGGAGCACCAACCGCGGACCGCTGGCCGGAATCTACAGCTCTCCTGACCCGTTCACTGACCTGGAGCGCGCCAAGATCCGGGAGCGGATCGAGGCTTTCTACGAGACCTTCGTGACCAAGGCCGCCGAGGGCCGCAACATGACCTATGAACAACTCGACGCCGTGGCCCAGGGCCGGGTCTGGACCGGGGCACAGGCCCTGGATGTCGGGCTGGTAGACCACCTCGGAGGACTGGAAGAGGCCGTGGACCGGGCCGCAGAGCTGGCCGGGCTTGCCCCCGGAGAGTGGAGGAGGCGGGTGATGCCCAAGGAGAAGACCTTCTTCGAGACACTGCTGGAGTCCCCCTCAGATGAGGCCCGGATCCACGGGCAAGTGCTCGTGGCTGCCTTTGGGGAGGACCTGGTCCAGTCACTGATGCAGGCCCGCCAGATCGAGGGCATTCTTCGGCGGGAAGGCCTTGTCGCCGCCCTTCCCTACCAGCTTGAGATCCGGTGACTTCCCAGGCTGTGACAGGACCGCGCCTCAGGGGACTGGCGCCCCACGAGCCCGAAGAACTGGGGGATCTGCTCGACGCAGCGTTTTCCGGCTACCGCGACACCACCCGCTTTGTGGCGCCCGTGCTCGATCTCCTCAACAGGTGGAGCTGGGATGCAACACGCCTGTCCGTCGGCATCGACACCGGCGGCGGCCTGGTGGCCGTGGGGCTGGGAAGCCTGAGGCGTGCGCGGTTTCGCGGACGAGACCTGACCGCTGTTCACCTGGGTCCCATCGGGGTGCGCCCGGGCTACCGACGGAAAGGGCTGGGCGGCCTGATGCTCCAGGGACTGGAAGAGCGGGCACGGGACCACGGCGCTGACGTCCTGACGTTGACCACCGAGGTCCTCTACGGCGCATGGCGACTCTATGGCCGCCATGGCTTTCGAATCATCGAGACCTACCGCCCCATCGTGCGGCCTCTCTTTCCAGGGCTGTCCGAGGCCCGAAGAGTGGTGCAGAACCCGGACGTGGAGGCTGTGGACGCCGAGACCTTCGCTGCTGGCTTCAGGCCCGGGCCCGGGCGAGACCGGGCCGTGGTCGAGGTCTGGACGGCTGAACCCGAGGCGGCCCGCGTGCTTCGGCCTCGCCATCTTTGCGCTGGACCGGCTGCCATCTCCACCCTTCGATGGCCCGTCCTGAGTCGCACTGCCCAGGGAAGGGTCCAGGTCTGGGCCACGCAGATCCTGCGAGTTCAAGGCACGGGAGGTCCGTTGAACGCGCTTCTCACCGAGGTCTCGCGCCTGGCCCAGGACGAACGCTCGGTGTGCCTCTACGCCCTTCCGACGGCGGCTGAAACCCTGCCTGGCTTCTCCCCCCGTGGAACCCCCCGGGTCCATCGCATGGTGCGACCATTGACCCCTCTTGGCGAACAGGTGGCCCAGCAGGCGCGGGCCTGGGACGAGGTGTGCCCCGCCCCCTGAAACTCGGTCCTTTCAGCCGCCGATGGGCAGTGTCGTCACAGGATAAAAGTAGATCTTCCCAGCCATGAACGCCGACAGAGCCGTGTTCATCTCCTCGAGCTGGTCATCCCCCGACAACAGCACTCCCGCGATGCCAACGGCGTAGTAGGTCTCCCGATTGAAGGCCCGGGCGGGAATGTCGTACTTGGTCTTGATCTCGCGATCCTGGGAGAAGTCGTAGAGCTCTTCCGCCGACACGGGCTCGTTGCTGTAGGTGATCGCCAGGGTCTCCAGGTCGACCACCACCACCAGGATCTGGTGGAAGGCGTATCCGTCGAAGTCGACCACCATGTTGTCGTTGGCCGTGTGCAACAGCGGAATATCGAGATCGTCCGGCTCCCGAGGCATCTGGACGACGGCCTGGTGCGAGACACCATCGATGTTCACGGTCAGCGTGGCCTCTTGCCCGGATTCATAGCTGAGTCCGTCGGTGCCATCCCCGTAGTAGGTCCCGTCCTCGAGATCCTCGAGTGCCACGGCATTGTTGTTGGGGGTCCGAATCCGGACCACGGCACCCACGATGGGCGCATTCTCGATGTCCGCGACCTCTGTGGCGTCCGCCAGGATGACCGAGCCATAGGGCGCCACGTCCTCCAGTCCCTCGATCTCCTCGAGATCGACCCCGGCAAAGTCTGGGGGCGCAATGTCCAACAGGAATGCCTGGGCCACCAGCGGGTTGGTCAGGCCCTCAATGGTGTCCTGGACATCCTCGACGTCCTCCTTGAGATCCTCGGCGTCCTGGATCACATCCTCGGCATCACCCACCAGGTCTTCCATGACTCCGGTAACTGTGGCGCAGCCACCGACGAGAAGCACCGAGAGGAAGAACATGCGTGGCCTCCAGGCCAGAGATGCGGGAACAGTTTCTCTCTACCATTTGACGGACGGGTCATGCCAGCCCTTGACCCCTCCCAAGCTCCAGTGACATTGGTTGACACAAGCGCTACAGAGCCTTAGACGGCGAGGTCTTCGACCTCAGCCCGGAGAAGAGGGCCATGGCTTCCAATACCAAGGAAACGAGCTACCGGCGGAAGCTGCGTCGCAAGAACCAGGGCCGCAAGGCCAAGAACTTGCGAGCGCGCAACGGCACCACGCCGCCGTTCCCGATCCACACCCCCGAGGCGGACAAGAACGCCCCGAACCAGGCCAAGCCCACAGAGAACAACTGATCAAGCAGGCAGGTGAAAGAACCTGCAGGCGTTCTCACAGGTCACCGCCGCCAGGGACTCGAAGTCCATGCCTCGTAGCCGGGCCACCGCGTCGGCCGTGAGGCCAACGTGGCAGGGTTCATTGCGCCGCCCTCGCAAGGGCTCCGGCGTCAAGAAGGGGGAATCGGTCTCGATCAAAAGTCGTTCCAGGGGAGCCGCGCAAGCCACTTCCTGGATCACCTGGGCCTTCTTGTAGGTGACCACCCCGGGGATTGAAAGAACCCCCCCCGCATCCACAAGCCGGCGCATCGCAGCCACGTCCCCTGCGTAGCAGTGGTAGAGCACACCGCGCCCATCGAAGGCCCCTTCCTCGAGGAGGATCTCAAAGCACTCCCCCTCGCTGTCCCTGTCGTGGATGATCAACGGAAGGTCCTGATCCAGGGCAATGCGGATCTGGCGACGCATGACCCGCCGCTGAACCTCCCGAGGGCTGTTGTCGTAGTAGAAGTCCAGGCCGATCTCTCCCCAGGCCACCACGCTCTCGTCCTGTGCCAGCGCCAGGAGCCCCTCCTCGACCTCCTCGGTCCACACAGCAGCATCATGGGGGTGGATGCCGACGGAAGCCCAGATGCCCTCGTGGCGACGGGCCACAGCCACCGCGCGGGCTGCGCTGCCGTCCCCATAGCCAGACCCCACCGTCAACATGCGCCCGACGCCGGCCGCCCGAGCCGTCGCGATCACCGCGTCCACACCGGCGTCACCACCATAGGTCTCCGGATCCAGGTGACAGTGAGAGTCAAAGAGCGAGGCCTTCACGCCGCTCTCCGAGCCTTGCCCAACGCGGCCGCAAACCGACTCAACAGAGTCTCGATCATCAATCGCCCGTTCACGTTGAGGAAGAGCTGCTCCCGGGCCTGGCTCAGCGCTCGCTGCAGGATCTGGATTCCGCGGGGCCACAGGGCATCGGACCAGGCCTGAACCAGAGCCTGCCTGTCCTCATTCAACAGACCTTCCGTCCGCCCGGCCCCAACCAGGGCGGCATCTCGCACCAGGCCCTCCAGGGTGTCCAGCAGGTCCCCCACACGGGACTGCCAGAGGGTGCGGTTTCCTCGTACCATCTTCTCCGCGTAGGGCACGATGGCCACGACGCCACCCGCCAGTACTTCCAACACCTCGGACCTCAGCGCATCCTGGGCCGCCAGCCCGTCGTCTGCCAGGGTCAGCGCTCGTCCAGGGCTTCCCTGCGCCAGGCGCGCCACCCGCCGGGCCTGGTCCACTCCTCGCTCCTCCAACCAGGCCACCAGCCTTGCCTCGGGCACAGGCCGGAATCGAACGCGCTGAGTGCGGCTGAGGACCGTGGGGAGCAATGAGGATGCACGGTCTGTGACGAGAATGAAGCCCGTGCCTGCAGGGGGCTCTTCGAGGGTCTTGAGCAAGGCATTGGCTGCGGCGGGCTGCAGCAGGTCCACCGGGTCGATCACAAAGGTGCGCCAGGAAGCATTGTAGCGCCGCAGACCCACCTGGCGAACCACCTCCCGGGCCTGTTGTCGGCTGATCACCGAGGTCTTCTTGGTGGAGTCCGGACCGATCTCGATCAGGTCCGGGTGCAACCCCTTGCCCATCTGGACACAGGTGGGACAAGACCCGCAGGGCACCAACTCCTGGTTCCCAGTACAGGCAGCAGCCATGCCCAGGCGCACCGCAGCGGTGTGCTTTCCTATCGAGGGCGGTCCCTCGAACAAGTAGCAGTGGTGCAGCCGCTGCTCCCTTGCCGCCAGGAGCAGGGGTTTGAGGACAGCCTCCTGTCCTAGCAGTTCTTCGACACCGGAGACCATGTCCCGGTCCTATCACGGAGCGATGGGGATCCGACCCTGGGGCCAGCGAGGAACGCTGTTCGTGATGCCATGGAATGGCGGCGCGGAATACAGTCCCTCCCCGAGCCCCTTCCAGGTGGCACCGGAGGTCCCGTGACACTGCCCCCCCCCCTGCGACTCCTGCCGCGTCGAGGGATGCTGCCCGCCGTGGCCATGGTCCGTTTTGGCGCCTCGACCCTCGCCCTTGCGGCTGAAGCCTCGTTTGACCCCGACCAGGTGGCCTCCACCTCCGAGTTGTTCATGGAACTGGCCTCCGAAATGGGGCCCTGGTACGAGGATCTTCAGAACCAGATGACCCGGACCAGCCTGGCCCTGGAGGGCCTGGACCGGGCGACTCTGCTGGTCGGTGACCGGGCCGATCCATCCCTCGGTCTGTATGCCCAGGGCCTCCGAAAACAGGCCGCTCACCAGTACCTCCAGGTCCAACGCTTCGCCGATCTGCTGGCCGAAGACTCCGAGGCCACCTTTGGGGCTGCGCTGGAACGAGCGCTGGCGAATCTGGGCGTGGACGCCAAGCCCTGCACCGCGCAACGAGATTCGATGATGGGTCCGATGCGAGGCATGGGTGGAGCCAACAGTTGCGAGGGCGAGGATGTCAGCCAGCAACTGGCACAGCGGATGGACCAGGACAAGGCCCTCCAGGCCGCAGTCGCCGAGATCAAGGGGCTGGACTGGCCCTCCTTCGTGGTCGAGGGATCGCCGCAGGAAGTCATCTTCCTGACCGGCACAGCCCGCTACATCTCCCTGGATGCCGCGGCAGAGGCCTTCATCGCCAATCGCCTGGATGTACTGGAGCGCGAACTGGAGGACCAGTTGGCCCCCCTGGAGGACCGTCTCAAGGAAGGAGAAGAGGGCGGAAAGGAAGCCCTGGCAGAGGCCGCTGCCTTTCGCGCTGCCTACGAGGTCGCGGTTGCGGCAGAGGGAGACCGTCTCCTCTCGGCCTTGCTCCGAGGCCTCAAAAAAGAGGCCGATGTCGGGGTGTGTACGAACCCCAAGGCACTCGGTGGATGTGAGGGAACCGACGCCACTGCCTCGCTACTGCCCATGCTCAAGACCCACAACAAGGTCCTCAAGGCTCTGAAGTAGCAGTCCTCGCGGGTCCACAGGGGCGGGTGCCTCCCAACCCGGGGAAGGTCTCAGGCCAGCACGACCCTCAAGCGCTTCTTCTTGCCACGGGAGAGCACCAGTGCACCGTCGCTCCCTAGCATCGATGGGGTGAGCGTGGCCTCGATCTCGGTGACTCGCTCGCCGTTCACCTTGATGGCGCCCCCCTGGATCTGTCGCCTTGCATCCGACCGGCTGCTGCAGAGTCCCGAATTCGCCAGGACCTCGATCACCCCGACCGGTAGTTCGACAGCGTGTTGTGGCATTGCATCGGCCTGTCCTCCACCACCAAAGGCGGCTTCAGCACCGGACCGAGCCCGGCTGGCGGCCTCCTCGCCATGGCAGAGCTTGGTGGCTTCAAAGGCCAACACCTGCTTGGCCTGGCGGAGCTCGGCGCCAGTCAAGTCCTCCAGCCGAGCGATCTCCTCCAGGGGCAGCCAGGTGAAGATGCGCAGGTACCGGCCGACATCCCGGTCATCCACATTGATCCAGTACTGGAACCAGTCGTAGGGGCTCGTCTGTTCCGGGTCCAACCAGACCGCACCGCTGGCGGACTTCCCCATCTTCTTGCCATCTGCCGTGGTCACCAGCGGGATGGTCAATGCATGGGCTTCCACCCCGTCGACACGGCGAATCAGGTCCACGCCCGCCGTGATGTTGCCCCACTGGTCCGCCCCCCCCACCTGCAGGAGGCACTGGTGCTCCTTGGCCAGGTGCAGGAAGTCATAGGCCTGGAAGAGCGCATAGTTGAATTCCAGGAAGCTCAGGCCCTTCTCCAGGCGGAGCTTGACCGAGGACCGGGACAGCATCTGGTTGACGGAGACATGGCGACCGACCTGGCGCAGGAAGTCGACATAGTTCAGGCCCAGAAGCCAGTCTCCGTTGTCGACAAGGGTCCCCTTGCCTTCCGACAGGTCCAGGTAGCGTTCAAGCTGGGCCTGGAGGGCGGACTTGTTCCGCTCGATGACCTCCCGGGACAGCATCTTGCGCATCTCGTCCTTGCCGGTCGGGTCTCCGATCAAGGTGGTTCCGGTGCCCATCAGCACGACGGGGTGGTGGCCTGCCCTCTGCAGGTGGGCCATGCACATGATCAAGGCCAGAGAACCGGCATGAAGGGACGTCGCCGTGCAGTCCCAGCCGACGTAGAAGGTCCGCGGCTCTTCGTTCAGCCAGTTTCCCACGTCCGGGGTGTGGTCCTGTAGCAGTCCACGCTCATGGAGGATCTGGAGGGCTAGCATCCGCTCCCGTCATCCCCCGTGTCACCCTCGATCAAGTACTGCAATGGCTTCGCCGGCTCGGGATCAAGACCGTCCGCCTCAATGCTCAGTTCACCCGTGTAGCAGCCCGGGTTGTCCGCAAGATCGTTGAAGACGCTCACTGTCCACGTCCCGGCATCGATCAGGTCGCCGACCTCTGGCAGGTCGCCCTCCCAGCCGGACCCGATGAGTTCCACCGAGGTGACCGTCAGATCATTTTCGCAGTCCTCCACAACCACGACATCTCCCGTGGTGCCCTCCTCGACAACCAGCGGGTCGCGCCAGTCCAAAGGGCGAAGACAATCGCTTGTGGATCCGCCAGTTGAGCCATTGCAACTGACGAGGGGTGCCAGAAAGAGAAGAAAAACTTGTTGCATCTGCAGAGTATAAGCGTCTGGGATCCGTGTAGACTGATCACCATGGCACGACGCCTCACCGCTGTTCGGCGATCGACTGCGGGTGACACGGAGGTTCGATGCAGTTCGTGATTCACACTCCTGGTGAAACCTTCACCGAAGCCCTGAGAGAGTACTGTGAGCTCAAGCTCACCAAGCCCGTAGAGCGACATCAGATGGACGGAGATGCCGTCAGTATGGATGTCGATGCCGCCCCCCAGGGGGAGGGCGTGGAGCTCAAGGTTCGCCTGCGACTCCCTCACTTCCCGACCTTCACCGTCCATGGTGCTCACGAGGATCCGTACGCGTGCATCGACCTGGTCGCCGACAAGTTGGAACGACAGGTGCGAGACGCCGAGGACAAACGCCGCTCATCGCGGCGAAGACGGGCGCTCAACAATGGCGGGGAACTCATTGCGCACAACGCCGAGGACATCTTCACCGAAGATGAAGAAGGCGTGCTCAAGGAACTTGGGGCCCTCGACGCTGTCCTCGAAGCCTGAGGAATCGAGAGGGAGCACCCGGCCTCACCCCGGGTGACCGCTCCTTCGGCGACCTCGCCAGAACAGCGCCAGGAAGACCAGGACATGTAGGCCACGGGGCGAGGGGGCTGTGCTGCAGGCACCGCACCCATCCTCGAAGACCGGACCTGCTCGGGGGTCCATAGGCGTCTCGTGGTTCCCGGTGTTTCTCGGGTCGTGGTGGATCCCTGCCCACCCGATGTCCTGGTCCGCACGTCCCCGGGTACTCCAGACCCAGAGCCAGCCTTCCCGGGTCGTCACGGCCACCTCCAGGAAGCCATCCCCGTCCAGGTCTCCCAGCGCCGGTGAGCCCAGGATCCACTGCCCGGTGAAGTGGGGCCACCCGGTGGGATTCACCCCCAGGTGATTCCAGGCATGAAGAATGCCACCGCCCGATCCATGGATGCCCTCCGCCAGGCCATCCCCGTCCAGGTCAGCCACCGCAGGGGCCGACAGGAACTGGAAGTCCTCGATCTGACGAGGCCACCCCTCCAGGAATCCCCCGTGCAGGCCGCTCCAGGCACCGACCACCTGTTGGAAGTCCAGGGCCGTGGTCAGAGCAAGGCTGGTGATGCCATAGGCTCCCGCACCCCCCATGATCGGATCCGGAAGTCCATCGCCATCCAGATCCGCAAAGGCCGGATGGGAGACCATCGCCACCATCGAGGGTTCGTGGCTGTTGCTGTACCGGCCATAGCCCTCGGCCTCGAAGTAGGTGAGGGGCAACACCGATGCACCGGTGTGGTCCAAAAGGCCTGACTGGCCAAGCATCACGGTGTCGAAGATCTCCAGGGCCCCATCTCCGTCGACATCGGCAAAGGCCATCGAGGACGGGTGACCTTCCCCAAAGACCGGCAGGATGTCCGCCTGGGGGATCAGTCCCCGGGTCTCGATCGGCCAGCCCTCCAGCAGGGTGGCTGTCCGTGCGTCGTAGACGAAACTCACCGCATAGGTGCCACCACCGGTGACCTCGTTCGTGCCCAGGCCGAACTCGGGGTCTCCGTCTCCGTCCAGGTCGCCCACCGTCACCGAGGTGATGATTCGATAGCCACGGACCCCACAGTTCTCGGGATGGCAGACCTCGATCGGGTACGGGTCCATGCGACTTCCATCGTGGTGCCAGACATAGAGCCTCTGATCGCCAGCGGCCGCGATGATCTCCAGGTCCCCGTCTCCGTCCACATCCTCCAGGGTCGGCGCCCCGGCAATGTGCCGGTCATAGCTGTGGTCCTTGTCCAGTTCGCTGTTGTCCCTGCCATCGATGGCTGCCGGAAATCCATCCAGGAGAACCCCGTTGGCGCTCCAGGCAAAGACCTCGCCGGTCATCGTCCCCGCCACCACCTCCAGGGTGCCATCGCCTTCCAGATCACCGATGGCCACCGTGGCCACAATGCCCTGCCCATGTTCCGGATCCAGGGCCCCCGTGGCATAGGCCTCCGCCGTTCCAAAGGTGTCCAGATCCGGCCAGATCCCGGCCTTGACCGGCCATCCATCCAGTGACTGTCCGGCACTGTCCAGGGCCAGTACTCGCCCGCTGGCCGTCCCCACCACCAGGTCGTCCACGCCGT
>CAZMNK010000053.1:0-32125 GCA_964567625.1 uncultured Enterobacterales bacterium
GTCGTGGGGAAGCAATGCATGGGGCGTGCCAACTTTGGCTGGACGTAATTTCAAGGGGTTACCCCCACCCAACCAGGAATCTGGATTCCCGTTTCGATCCCCCAACGCCCCCCATATTCCGGCATATTAATGAATCAATACCCTGAAATCAGACAACAAAATTGGATGGGATCATGCGTGACCAATTGGGAATCAGTTTTCCCAATTATAGCTCAATAGGTTCTCAATAAGCTTCTATTGAGAACCTGCTTGCCCGGATCGGCGTCAGCGGCCGGGTCCCAGGAGAGGTGCCTCCTGCCACTGCCCCGGCAAGAGCCCACCGAGCTCATAGGGCCCTACCCGGATCCGAACCAGGCGCAGCGTGGGATGGCCGACGATGGCAGTCATGCGACGGACCTGGCGATTCCTGCCCTCCGCCAGCGTCAACTCCAGCCAGGCCGTCGGCACGCTCTTCCGGAACCGGATCGGGGGGTTCCGATCCCACAAGTCCGGGGGCTCAATCCGCCGGACGGTGGCAGGCCGTGTACGACCGCCCTTGATCTCCACCCCCTGGCGCAATCTCTCCAGGGCGGCCTCCGTCGGCTCCCGCTCGACCTGGGCCAGGTAGGTCTTGGACTTGCCGTGCCTCGGGTGACTGAGTCGATCCTGGAGGCGCCCATCATCGGTCAACACCAGCAGGCCCTCGCTGTCTCGATCCAGCCGGCCGGCCGGGTAGATGTCGGGACAGTCGATGTAGTCCGCCAGCGTCGTCCGACCCTCGCCATCGGTGAACCGGGTCAGGACCCCGAAGGGCTTGTTGAAGAGCAGAACCCTCATCCCGGAGATGCCAGAGCCTCCCAGTTCTCCTCTCGCTCCTCGGCGTCCGAAGCGCGTTCCACCCGAATGCCCATGTGGGTGTCATATCGCACCTGGGAACGGCGTTTGCGATTCTGCCATGCCCCATGGGCCGGGCCTGGCGGCACCAGGAATTTCGGCCCTTTCCCGATCAGGTCCCGGCGACCCCAGGCCTGGAGCGCCTCCCTCACGTGGGGCCACTCCTCCTGGCGCCAGTAGAACAACAGCGCCCGCTGCCGGGACCGCTCCCGCCCACCTCGGGCCACGTAGACGGGCTTCTTGGTGTAGGGATCGACCCCCGAGACGAAGATCGAGGTGGCGATGGTGGCCGGGGTGGGCATGAACATCTGGACCTGGCGCGGACGAAGGCCGTGTTGCTTCATGTAGAGCGCCAGCTCGATGGTCTCCTCGGGCCCCACACCGGGATGAGCACACTGGAAATAGGGGACCAGGAACTGCTCCTTGCCGGCCTTCTTGTTGGCCGCTTCAAAACGCTCCATGAAGCGTGTGAAGTAGTGGATGTCCGGCTTGCGCATCATGCCCAGCGCACCGCTTGCGGCATGCTCCGGCGCCACGGACAACTGGCCCTGTACGTGGTGGGCTGCAAGCTCTTCGACGAACTCCCCGTCCAGATCCGCCAGGTCATACCGGATGCCGGAGTTCACGAAGACCCGCCGGATGCCGGGCAGGTTTCGAGCCTTGCGCAACAGGGCCAGGTAGGGCTTGTGGTCTGTTCCATAGTGCTTGCAGCGCACCGGGTGCAGACAACTCACCCGCCGACAGACCTTGTTCGCAGCCTCGGACATGCACTTCATGTGGAACATGTTGGCGGTGGGACCCCCCAGGTCGCTGACGATGCCCTTGAACCCCGGGCGGTTCTTGAGGGTTTTGAGTTCCCGCAAAACGCTCTCGCTGGAGCGGCTCGTGACGTCCTTTCCCTGGTGGATGGTCAGCGCACAGAAGCTACAGCCTCCCGAGCAGCCACGGTTGACAGTCACCGAGCCGGTGATGCTGGTCAGTGCCGGGATCGGCTCCCGATAGCAGGAATGAGCCTTGTAGGTGTAGGGAAGCTCGTGCAGCCGATCCATCTCGGGGGTCGTCAGGGGCACAGCCGGGGGATTGGTGACCACCACCCGGCCGCCGTGTTCCTGGGTCAGTACCCGCCCACAGTGAGGGTTGCTCTCCCGGTACATCCAAAGGGTGACCCGGTTGAACAACAGCGGATCCGCCCTGCAGTCCTCCAGCGAAGGCAAGGCGATGACCTGTTCGCCCGAGGGCACCGGCTCCTTGGCTCCGAGGGCATAGGCCACTCCTGGAAGATCGCGGCACGCCTTGATGTCCTGGCCGGCTCGCAGCCGCCTGGCAATGGAAACCACCGCGTGCTCCCCCATGCCGTGCACCAGCAGGTCGGCCTTGGCGTCCAGGAGGATGGAGCCTCGAATGCGGTCCTGCCAGAAGTCGTAGTGGACCAGTCTTCTCAGGGAAGCCTCCAGCCCCCCCACCACCACGGGAACCCCGGCAAAGGCCTGGCGGACCCGGCTTGTGTAGGGAATCGTGGCCCGATCTGGCCGCAGGCCCGCCTTTCCTCCCGGCGCATAGGCATCCTTGGTCCGGATTCGCCGAGAAGCGGTGTACCGATTGACCATGGTGTCCATGTTTCCGGCCGTCACACCAAAAAAGAGGCGTGGGCGCCCGAGAATCCGAAAGGCCTCGACATCCGTCCAGTCCGGCTGAGCGATGACCCCCACGGTGAAGCCGTGGGACTCCAACCATCGACCGATGGCGGCAACCCCCCAGGAGGGGTGATCCACGTAGGCGTCCCCGGTGACCAGCACGACGTCCAGCGTCTGGCCTCCTGCTTCCTCGAGGGTCATCGGCAATGGACGGCGAGACGCCACGAGCGTTGGTCTCCTCCAGGGAACAGAGCGCAGCCCTTGAACCCTTCTAAGGGGCTGCTGGCCGAGTCCACCGCACCCCTTATATGCCGAGAGCCGGTCCCCATCCCGCTTCAACAGGAACGTCTCCTGGCTCAGCGACCACTCGGGGCTCAGGTCTCCTGCCTTCTCGCGACCTCCACCACCAGGGCATCCCATCGGTCGAGCTCGTAGCGCTCGATGAACCAACCCACCCGGTGGGCGTAGTGCGGGTCGCTGGCGTAGACCGGGGCCAGGTGCTCCAGGTAGCCGCGCCAGTCCTTCCAGCTCTGCCGAGCCCGGGCGTACCGGGTGTCCCCGCTGAGCAGGGTCCCGTGATGCCGGATGCTCTCGGCCCAGCTGTCAAAGGTGCGGAAGGGAGCGTTCACAAAGCGGGACCTTCCATTCCTCACCTCTCGGGTCCGCAGGGTGACCCCCCCTTTCCTGCTACCGGACTTGACCCCAAAGAGGTTGTTGTGACGTCGGGCAAGACCGGAACGCCCCCATCCACTCTCCTGGATGGCCTGGGCGAGAGTCACCGAGGCGGGAACCCCCTGCTCCACCGCAGTCTCCAGTGCACCAGGCGCCAGCGCACGCAGGAAGTCTCCACGGTAGTCCTCAGGCCAGTCCTGGGTGGTCAGGTCCACCAGGCCCTCGATGGCAGCTTGCCGACCGGCCTCTGTTTTCCCGTGCAGCAGGAGATCTCGCATCGCATCGCCTGCGGCCTGGCGATCCTCCTGGGCAAGCTTGCGTGCCCACATCGCGTGGAGTTGCTCCATGTCCGCCACCCCTTCTCCGTCGCGCAGGGGGAGTGCAGAGGCAAATTCCATCGACTGGTAGTCGCGCGTGAAGTCCGCCCCGGAGTCCGGTTCGGCACCGGGCCCGTGGCGTTCCTGCGCAACCCAGAGCAGGGCCATAAAGACCAGAGTTGTGAAGATCCGGATGCGTGTCATATCCATATGTTCGGATCGCAATGCTAAGTTCTTACTTAATAAAGCACATTGACATGTCAAGATCTGTCACGGGCTGTACCGAAATCCAACGGATGACAAGACCTCACCGGCATGGCACCCGCACCTCTTTCTCTCGAAATGCCAAAGAGATGCGAAGGCCAGGGGGAGCCCCTCTGCGGGCTCTCTCTCCCCGCAGAGGTGGTCGCTATATTGGGCCGATGCACTCCCTTTCGTTCCTCGGTCTTCTCTTCTGGAATTCAGCCCTGGCCGAAGTGATCGAAGTGAATCCAGGAGACGACCTTTTCGCTGCACTCGAAAACCTGCAGCCCGGTGACAGCGTGATCGTCTCCGAGGGGACCTACAGCACCCAGTCCTCCAGTGGCAGCTGGTACCAGGACGTGACCCTGAATGGGACCGAGGAGTCCCCAATCATTGTCCGTGCCGCAGAGGGAGAGTCCGTGGTGATCGAGGGCGACCCGGAGGGAAGCCAGAACATCGTGAACATCCAGGGCGAACACTACACATGGGCTGGCTTCGAGATGGTCTACGGCTCCCACGGACTGCGGGTCGGAAGCACCGCTCATGCCACCTTTGAAGACCTGCACATCCACCACACGGGCGATGTCGGCTTCTCCTGCAATCGACCCGGCGGGACCTACCAGGACCTGACCATCCGGGGAAACGAGATCCACGACACCCGGGGCACCGGGGAGTGCTTTTACCTGGGATGCAACGAAGACGGGTGCCAGATGTGGGACTCCCTGGTCGAGTTCAACTACTGCCATGACACCCTTGAAACCAGCCAAGGGGACGGGATTGAACTCAAGACAGGATCTTATGATGTGACCATACGCCACAATGTGATCCACGATGTGAAGTACCCGGCGATCACGACTTATGGCACTCTCGACCGGGGCGTGATCACTGTGGAAGGCAACGTCATCTGGAACACCCAGGACAACGGAATCCAGGTCGTCGGAGACGCCGAAGTTCGAAACAACCTGGTCATGAATGCCGCCCAGAGCGGCATTCTTTCCAAGAGCAGCCAGGGTGAGATCCCGGAGAACCTGAGGATTCTCCACAACACAGTGGTCAATGGAACGGAGACCTGTCTCCGAGGCAATGACTGGGATGAGGCCGGAGTCAGCGACATCGTGGTGGCCAACAATGTTCTTTTATGCGACGGGGGACAGGCGCTACGCCTTCCGAATGGCAAGGGCGGCGCGGTAATCTCCTCGAATGCCGTGCTCGGGGACACAGATGACGAGGAGGGCACGTTCCCCGTCTCTCCAGGGGAACTCGGAGACCTGGGATCGGGTGATCTCTACCCGGCGGTGGATTCTGCATTGATCAACGCTGGCGACAACGAACATTCCGTCGACATGGACCACAATTGCCTGCCCCGTGACGATGGACAGGTGGACATCGGCGCCTATGAATGGGGTCAGAAGACCAACCCGGGAGGCCCGGTGGAAGCGGGCCCGAAGTCCTGTGTCGAGTTCAGCGGGAGCGACACCGGGGGCGACACCGGGGGCGAGACCGAGGAGGACACGGGCCACAGCGAACCGGGATCCGCGGATTGTGGGTGTGTAAATGCCCGCGGGCGACCGGGATCCTGGATCTTCTGGGCCCCCCTTCTCGCTCTCTTCGGTGGCCGCAGACCGGTTCAAGAGAACGGCGACCCACCTCTGGAGAATGGTCGCCCTCAAGCCCCCACAGGATCACGATGACCCCCACCCTCCGGGCTCACCTGGATGCCGGGTTCTTCTCGAAGCCCGAACAGAAACTCCTTCAGGAACTGCTCGAGGTCGACCAGAACCACCTGTTCACCGCGTGGCCCCCACCGGGAAGCAATGACGGGGAAAAGCGGGCCATGCTCTCCGACCTGCTCAGCGCCAATGCCGCCTATCCGGGGGGGCTCCAGGCCTACATCCGGACCGCCCGAGCCCTGCTCGCAGAGGCCCGCCTGGGAAGCAACCCCTTCCTCGGGTTCACCCCCCAGCACCCCGACTGCGTGGTTCTCTCCGAACTGGACCCGACCCTTCGCCACTATGAAAACCTGGGCCTGGAACACGCCGCAGGTCTGGGGGTCGTGCTCGTCGCCGGGGGATTGGGGGAGCGGCTGGGCTTCTCGGGCATCAAGATCGACATCCGTGTCGATCTGACGAGTGACCTGACGTACCTGGCCCTCTATGGACGATGGCTGTTGGCCCTGGGGCGACGCAGCGGACGCAATCCCCCCCTGGTGATCATGACCAGTGGGGACACCCACGACCAGACACTGGCCAGCCTGGAGCGGCTGGACTGGCTCGGACTGGATCCCGAAACCGTCTTCCTGCTTCAACAACAGCGGGTGCCTGCCCTGGCGGACGGCAAGGCCCACATCGCCACCGATGAAGGCCTGGGCATCCAACTCAAGCCCCATGGCCACGGAGACGTTCACCTGTTGCTCCATCAATCCGGCACCGCGAAGAAGCTGGCTGCCCAGGGGATCACGCACCTGGCCTTCATCCAGGACACCAACGCCCAGGTGGTGAATTCCCTCCTGCCAACCCTGGGGGTGAGTGTGGAGAAGGACTTCGCCTTCAACACCGTCGCCGTGCCCCGGGTCGCCGGAGAGGCCGTCGGCGCCTTGACCCGCCTGGTCGGCACCGATCGAGAGGTCACCATCAACGTCGAATACAACCAACTGGACGGCCTGTTGCGGTCCACGGTGGAGCCTCGGGGGGACGTGGGAGATGCCCAGGGACTCTCTCCATTTCCCGGCAACACCAACACCCTGATGATCGCCATGGACACCTACCTGCCGGTGCTGGAAGACAGCGGCGGTGTGATCGCTGAATTCGTCAACCCCAAGTACGCCGATTCAGCCCGGACCCGGTTTTCAAAACCGGCCCGCCTGGAGACCATGATGCAGGATCTGCCCAAGCTCTACCGGTCCGGTGAGCGGGTCGGCGTCACCGTCTTCGACCGGCGCTGGGTGTTCAGTGCCGACAAGAACAACCTGGCGGACGCACGGACCAGGGCCGCCGCAGGCAGGCCACCCGAGTGCGCAGCCACAGCGGAACACGACTGGTATGCCCAGGGCCGACAAAAGCTGGCCTGGGCGGGGGCAACCCTGGAGGCACCCCAGACCGAGACCTGGGCCAGCATTCCCGTGGAAGGGGGTGCTCGCGTTTCCCTGGATCCCGCCTTTGCCCTGGTGCAGGACGACGTGGTCGTGGGCAGGGTCCACCTGGGGAGACACTGCCACCTGCGGCTGGAAGGAGACGTCGAGCTCGCAGACCTGACGATGCGGGGGAACGCTGCACTGATCGTACGGGCTGCTCCCGGGGCCAGGGTCCGGGTGGATGGACTGGTGTTGGAGGGCAATGGACAGAGCCTGGTTCCATTGGAAGCAGGCGATCACGCCGATGACCTGGCGATCCGCGGCTATCGGCTGAAGAACCATGAGCCCCTGGAGATCACCGTGCCTTCGGGCGACTGGGTCCTGGGGCCAGGCGGGGTGCTCACGCCCGCTCAATCCAGGCCGACTTCCGACGCCGAGACCTCCAGGTAGGCACTGCCAAAGAGCGAATTCGAGCAGAGATCGTGAACCTGGTCGTAGCGAATGGTGGCCTGAACCGCGATCAACTCACCTGGGGTCGCTTCAGGCAGGCCTCCGATCTCGGTCACGCCATCCTGGTCGAGGACCACAACCCCGACGGAGTAGCCCCTGCGTTCAAGGCCCCAGTCACTGGGCCAGACCGCATACGTCCCCTCCATCACCACCGGATCCCCCAGACCTGTGTCCCCACACTCGTTGGAGATCCCATCACTCCGGGCCTCGAAAACAGCACCGCAGGCGATTCCCTGGGCCCCGGCCATGCCCTTGGGATCCTCGGCAATGGCGTCCAGCAGAAGGGTCGCCTCCTCACAGTCGGCGATCTCCGCGGCCCCCGTGCAGCCCAGAAACCATCCAAACATCCACATCACCGATCGTCCCCCAGGCTGGAGCAGGGATGCCTGACTCGGCAGCCGTCACCTCGGGCCACGGCTGGAGAATTGTCAGGCGCTGGTTCGCAGGGCAATTCAACCGCTATAATTCCACCCCCGGGGACAAGATTTCGTGTAGTTCTGCCAGCAGTCCATGGGGCAACGGAGCCCGAATGAGCCTGCTGATCACAGCCGTGGGTCTGCTGGCATGCACCAGTGGTCCAGACGACACCGCCACCGGGACTGAAACCGGAATCCCCGTGCCCGACAAGGTCGAGCTCGAGAACCTCCTGCTCATCTCGATCGACACCCTGCGTCGAGACGCCATCGGCCACTGGGGAGAGCGCTCAGAGACCGACTTTCTCGATGGCCTCCTGGACCAGTCCTACGTGCTCCAGGAGCACCGCTCCTGCTCCAACTACACCCAGTCCGCCATGGCCTGTGCCCTGACCGGACAGTCCACCGTGGATCTACAGATGGAACCCCAGTCCGGCGACGGCCAGGTCCCGAACCTGGACCAGGACCTGAAGACCGTGGCGGTGGATCTCCAACTGAAGGGCTTTGAGACCGCCGTGGTCACGACCAACCTCTTCCTCGGACAGGACTACCCCCTGTCCAATGGCTACCTGAGCATCGAAGAGGAGGAGGGCAGCCCCGCGGATTGGGTGGTGGAAACGGGCCTGGCCCGGCTCGATGAGATCCAGGGCAACAGCGGGGAACCCTACTTCCTGCACATCCACTTCATGGACCCCCATGACCCCTACCTGCCCCCCGAGGGCTACCAGGATGGCTACAGCGACCTGCCCGACGTGCCCTATGACCTGGACACCGAGGACGGGCAGCACCAGGCCTTTGACGAACTGGAAGCTGGCACGGCCGAGCAACAGGACCTGCTGATCAGGCACCTCAAAGAGCGGTACTGGGGTGCGATCCGGTACATGGATGACCAGCTGGAGCTGCTCTGGGATGGCCTCGAAGAGCGCGGGGTGCTCGAAGACACCCTGGTCATCCTGATGACCGACCACGGCGAACAGTTCCTGGAGCACGGGTACATGGCCCACAACAAGACCGTGCACTACGGGGAGGTCGACGCAGCAGCAGCCTTTTGGTACCCGGGCATCGAAGGGGAGGGCTGGACCGGGAGAACCGTCCACCAGGACCTGATGCCCACCGCCTTTTCCCTGATGGGCCTGACACCCGATGAACCGATGACAGGCAAGGTCGCGGGCATGCGCGAGGAGGACTGGGCTCGCCACTCCTTCCGCTATACCCAGCGGCTCGGCGCCATGGCGACCATGGACACAGGCCACAAGCGCCTCTACTACCACTTCGACGGGGACAAGACCCTCTACGACCTGGCCAGCAACCCCCGGGAGAGCGGCAACACCTACGACCCCGAGGACCCCGACCTGGAGGCCCTCTGGGACCACATGAATGCCCTGATCGACGAGGTCCAGGAATACGCGCCGCACCTGGAGGCGACGGACCCCGGATAGCGCCCCATCACGGCCACAGGGGCGAAACGATCAGCCCCTGTTCAGACCCCGGAGAGCGGTTCAGTACTCGGCGTACTTCACGTAGAAGGCACCCGCCATGCCCCCACCTGTGGCCTCCGAGGGCGCCCCGATGATGAGCTCTCCCCAACCGTCTCCGTTCAGGTCTCCAGCCGCCACACCGGTCCCGAAGCCATCTGCTGAATTCTCCCCGTAGACCCAGGCGTCCGCTTCATCGGTCTGAACGGTTCCGCTCAGGGGGCCGAAGAACAGATAGGCGCTGCCCGTCCTGGCTCCGCTGGAGGTATCCAGCGGCGCCCCCACCAGCAGGTCATCGCTGCCATTCTGGTCGAGGTCCGTGGACCCCAGACCACTGCCGACCATCATGGAGGCCTGGTGACCCCGGGCGATGAAGTCCGCATCGGCAGCGCTGATCTCCCCCACACTGCCATTGCCGAAGACGATGTAGGCCGCACCCGCGCCTCCGGAGTTCGAATAGGCCCCCATCGCCGCGTCGCCGTAGCCATCCCCGTTGAAGTCGCCCATGTTGATGGCGTAGCCCAGGTAGTCCCCGGAGTTCTCCCCCCGGACCACGACATCAGAGTTCCCCAGGGACATCTCCCCACTTGCGGGCCCATAGACCATGTACGCCGAGCCAGAAGTGGGACCAGCGCTGGAGTCGTAGACCGCCGGGACCAACAGGTCGCCGATGCCATCGCCGTTGTAGTCCCCTCCGGCCCGCATGATGCGGCCGGTGTAGGCATTGGCGTTCTCCCCAACCAGCAGGCCGTCATATTCGTCCCGGATCTGAATGCTGTCCGAGGTGAACGGCCCGTACTTGATGTAGCCATTGCCCGAAGACATGCCGCCGCCCATGTCCTCGTAGTAGGCCCCCATCACCGCGTCGGCATGACCATCCCCGTTGACGTCAGCCAGGTCGGTTCCGTGGCCGAAATAGGAGTAGTACTCGCCCTTGATCTGGGTGTCGGCATCGATCAGTTCCATGTCGTCCGTGACCGGCCCCAGCACGATGAAGGCGCTCTCTGAGCCAGGGTAGGGCGCCCCGAACATGATGTCATCAAAGCCGTCGTTGTTGGTGTCGGCCAGGCCGATCGAGCGGCCTGCGCCGTAGGTCTCCCGAGAACCTGTGAACCGAAAGCCAGCCGTGTCCAGGCTCTCGGTTCCCGTCATCGGCCCATAGACCAGGTACCCGCCTCCATTGTAGGCATCCGCATAGAGTGTCGCGACGACCACGTCCCCGTGGCCATCTCCATCCACGTCGCCCACATCGACCAGGCGCCCGGCGTCATAGCTCGCCGTGGAGGCATAGAACTTGGCCTCTGTGTCCGTCCCGGCCGTGTATGCGCCCGAGAGTCCACAGAAGGCATCCTTGCCGTCACAGTCATTGTCGATCCCGTCGTCACAGACCTCGTCTCCGCCGGGAAAGGCCCAGGGGTCGCTGTCGTCACAGTCGGTGCCGCCATCACACAGATCCGACTGGTGGCCATCCCCATCCAGGTCGAAGTCCTCGTCGATCGCACCGTCACAGTCCTCGTCGTCCTGGTTGCACTCTTCGATGGCAGCGGGGTGGACCCATGCCTCGTTGGGAGAGCAGTCCTCGCCGACCTGGACCCAACCCTCCTCGGGCGCACAGGTGTCCTCGTACTCGGCGGGATGGCCATACCCATCCCCATCCGCGTCGCTGTACCACCGGGTCACCTCGACCAGGTCCGGGCGCCCGTCGCAATCGTCATCCTCCCCGTCGCAGAGTTCCACGGCGCCAGGATTGACGGCACTGTTCTCGTCATCGCAGTCGGTGCCATCGGCCACGAACCCGGACAGATCCATGCAGTCCTCAAAGCCGGTGGCAGGGTCTCCGTAGCCGTCCCCGTCAGCATCCTCGTACCAGGTGGTCGTGGCGCCGTCATCGGCGATGCCATCACAGTTGTCGTCCTCGCCATTGCAGGCCTCGTAGGCCCCCGGATTCACCGCCGGGTCGTTGTCGTCACAGTCCTCGCCCTCGGCGACATAGCCCTCCGGCGCTTCACAGGACTCGACGGAGGCACTGGTGCCCCCGTAGCCATCGCCATCCAGGTCAAACCACCACTCGGTGAGCACCCCTTCATCGAAGAGACCGTCGCAGTCATTGTCCAGGCCGTCACAGATCTCCTCGGCTTCCGGCGAAATTCTCGCGTCATTGTCGTTGCAGTCCTCGGACTCGACCACGCCATCCCCGTCCTGATCCACGGGATCGTTGGAGGTGTCCGAACCGCCCGAACAGGCCCATAGGGCGAGGACCAGAAGAGATGTCGGCGACACTTCAGCCTCCCAGGGTGTAGCTCTCTGCGGTCGTCTCTCGGGCCTCCAGCACACCCAGCTCACAGTCGGCGGTGCTCACGATTGCCGTGGGGTCTCCTTCCAGGGGGTCGACACTCTCCACACGCAGGGCACAGGCATCTCCGATCGGAGCATCGAAGACCACTGCGAAGTGCCGGCCGAAGTGATGGTGGTCCGGGCGATAGATCAGCTGAAAGTAGTTCTCGACATCAAATGGGACGCCATCCAGGCTTCCCACAGCCCGGGCGAAACTGCCCGGAGCCGTCTGCACCGTGTTGATGCCCAGCAGAAGCTCCAGGGTGATCTCTCCGCCCTCGAATTCCACCGTGTGGGACTCCGGGGTCCAGGTCGAGTCCTTGCAGGACCAGAAAGCGATGGCATCATCGTCATAGATAGAACCGCCCTCCGGGTGGAGGGCAAAGCTCACCCCGGCACCTGTGTTGACGTCCGGACCTTGGCCATCCGCGGTCAGCAGGTCCGGTGGGGCCTCCTTGTCCCCTGCCAGCACCAGGGCATGCTGAAGCGTAAACGGCGCATCAATCGGGTCCACCATGGGCTGGGTACCCGCCAGGTACGTATAGGTGCTGCCGCTCCAGGTGTTGAGGGTCACACTGGTGCTCCCGGTGCCGTTCATCTCCGGTCCGGGCGCCTCAGGGCCCACCAGCGTGCAGACCGGGAGCGCCAGCACATGGACGCCCTCGCTGGCAGGAAGGGTGTAGCTGCCCTCCACGGCGCGAAGCTTGGCCTTCAGCAGCTGTTCGTCTTCGAGGCTCCGCATCTCGTTGAAACCTCCGCAGTACACCGCACCGTGGAGGACCTCCAGCGCACCCGTCCAGTCATCCTCCCCTTTAAAGGCGGTTTCGTCCGGACAGTGGAGCCAGTCACTGTCGTCCACGGTGTCGGTGTCGGTGTCCGTGTCCGTGTCCGTGTCTGTGTCTGTGTCTGTGTCTGTGTCGGTGTCGGTTTCAGTTTGGGTGTCACCGCTGTCTACGGTGTCTCCGCCGCAACCCACCAGGACCAACCACCAGGCCAGCATCGCCATTGTCTTACCTCTCCTCATCGAATGTAGGGCCGGATTTGCTTGATCACGAGCCGCCCTTCGCTCGTCTCCTTCCACTCGGTGTCCCACAACAGATCCCGTTCTTCCGGGACCTCCAGGTCCACCGGGTAGACCTCTCGAACATCGTCCAGTACCGATCCCAGCTCTTCCAGCTCCTCGTCGGTCAGGACTTCATCGACCTCGCTGCTGGGGCTGACCCTGTAGATCTCCGTCACAGTGCCCCCCTCGACCGTGAGCAGGATGCTCTCCGGGAAGACCCCGGCCTCGGCGGCCACCACCTCGAGCTCCCCTTCCTGGGCATTGATCAGGAAGCGATCATCCCCTTCACTGGTGGGGTTTCCCGTGAAGGCCACCATGTTCGCCTGCTCATCCTTGGAGCGATCATTGACCAGGATGCCCATGGCAACCTTGCCCTGGTCGATGCCGTACCAGTCCCGCTCCTCCCAGGCGCCCATGTACCAGAGGCTGGACCAGACCTCCCGCAGCCCATCGCTGACGGTCTTCTCCCCGTTCTTGTCCGGATCACAGCGGCAGGGCCCTGCGGTGTCCGAGTCCGTCTCGTCCGCCAGGCAGACGCTCTCGGACTCGTACAGGCCTGCCCCACTGAACTCCAGGGCATCCTCGGCATTGGAAGAGCTCCGAAAGCGCACCATGGTCTCTTCGTTTCCCCAGACCTCCACGATGCGCGAGCCCAGGGCGTCCACCAGCGCCCCATCGACAGGCGCTTCCAACATCGCCTCCCGCAACGTTTCCAACCGCTCTCGCCGGACCGCTGCGTCCACCAGGAAGTCGTTGTCGACGTGCCAGGCATCCAGGGTCTCCTGGAAGCTGTGTTCCGAGGAACCCGCCCCCAGGTCCACCGTCCAGGTGTTCTCGGACACGAACTGGTCGTAGTAGGCCACGGGAATCAGGAAGCCCGTGAAGGCATAAGCGCTGTCGATGCGTTGATAGAGCGTCGCCAGGTTGGTGCCCTTGGAGCCATAGCGGCAAACCCCCTCCGCCCGTGCCGTGCCATCCGCGGTGTCCAGGGCCAACAGGCCGGGCAGGTCACTCACCGAGGTGTCCGGGGCACAGATCTCGACCGGATCTGGACGAATGCTCTCCCACCAGGCCTCTGCGTCCTCCTGGGAAGCGGTCTCGATGCTGTAGTCCGTGTCGCCGCACTCGAAGCGCACCAGCTGATCCGCCCAACTCTCGAGGGCTTCCAGGGGGGCCTGGACATAGCAATTCGGGGTCCCACGATTCGCACTGAGCACATTGAGATGAGACAGGTCGCCCTGCCGGGTCCCGGTCACGATTCCACTGACCACCCGCTCCAGGTCCTGGGGAGCCTCGTCGATGACCACGATGTCCTGGTAGCCAAACTCCGCGCTCTCCGTGGCCTCGGCGAGTTCCTCGAGGGTGTAGAGCCGAAGGGTCCCGTAGGCGGCCCCGGGGTTGTAGACCTCGTATTCGACCTCCGTGACCCCAGCGATGCCGAAGGGGGCGTCACTCCAGCCACTCGCATCCGCCTGCTGGTTCGAGGTTCCTGGCACGAACACCAACTCCCCCACCTCGAATCGAGGCTGCAGGTACTCCCATGCCGTGGTCACGTCTGCCTGGGTGACCGTCGTGCTGGTGTCCGCTGGATCGTCCCAGACGGTGAATCCATAGTAGGGGTTGCCACCATCGCTGGACAGGTAGACCGAAACCGTGCCGGCGTAGAACTCCCGGCTGTCGGGGTAGAGGATGAGCTTGTTGTAGTCGGTGGGCGACAGCCCGCTGAAGGTCTCCGGAAAGGCCGTGACCAGCAGGTCATAGTGCAGGCTGAAGATCTGGACGTTCACATACAGGGTGGGCAGCCTGGCCTCATCATCGATCGGGGCCAGGTACTTGCCGACCCGGATCTGGTCGACCGAAGAACTGGCAATGGTGACATCGGTAAAGGCCTGATCGCTGTCGATCCGATGCACGCAAGGCGTGTAGCCCAGCACCTCTGCAGCCTCGATGCAGGCCGTTTCCTCCGGCAGCGTGTCCGTGGAATCCAACCCGGAATCCGGATCCTGCCCGGTACAGGCGAGAGCGATCAGAGCAGCAAGGGCGGGGAGAGATTGCATTCTGATGCAGAGAATACGCCCTTGACCCCCCAGATGTGATGGTCTCGCTCTCAGTTCCGGCAAGGAAGCGATCGAGAAGACCTGCCCGGACCCGATCAGCCACACCAGAAGGTTCCACCGTCGAGGGTCGAGTTTGGTCACCTCGACCACCGGATGACCCCGCCTCTGGGGCCTCACCCGTCGACCATCGGGCCCTGGTGCTCGACAAAGGCGCCGGGACCCCATCCCTGCAGGGCCTCCAGGTCGACCTGGAGGCCGTACCAGGCCCTTCGGATCTCAGGGAGGGAGATTCAAGGAATTTTTTCGGCACAAACCATCTGAAACGGGGGGGGATGTTGAACAGAGAGGGTTCCACGACTTAGGTGCCCGTCCCGATGGAGGGCCCTGGTGGGACAGCACGATGCCATCGCTGTGGTCGATTTTGGCGGCCAGTATGCGCACCTCATCGCCACCAAGGTACGGCGCCAGGGGGTTCGAGCGGAAATTCGTCAGCCCGAGGATCCGATCGATGCATTTCATCCCTACAAGGGAATCATCCTGAGCGGCAGCCCCAGCCTGAGTTCCCAGGGCGAAGACGCGGCGTATACCAAGGCGATCTACGAGCTGGACGTGCCCATCCTGGGGTTCTGTTTTGGGCACCAGGAGATCGCCAAGCACTACGGAGGCACGGTCATTCATGGCGGGCGAGAGTGGGGACACGCAAATCTCCACCTGACCCGGATGAACCACCCGCTGTTCCGTGGGCTGGGACCGACTGAACAGGTCTGGATGAGCCATTTCGACTCCGTGGCGAGCGTCGGACCCCAGTTCGAGGAGCTCGGGTGGACCGATCTGGGTTCCGGACACAGACACCGCTATGCAGCGATCGGGTCGGACTCCCTGCGCCGCTATGGTTTCCAGTACCACGCCGAAGTCGATGCCACCGTCGGTGGCGACCGCATGATCGCCAACTTCGTCCAGGACATCTGCGGCTGCGAGCCCACCTGGAACCTGGAGACCTACCTGGCGGAGCAACTCACCGATATCCGCGACCAGGTCGGGGATCAGTCGGTCTTCTTGTTGGCTTCCGGCGGGGTCGATTCCACCGTGGCCGCCAAGATCCTGCACCAGGCCCTCGGGCCCGGGAGGGTCAAGCTGCTCCACATCGACAACGGGCTGATGCGCCAGGACGAATCCACCTCGGTGCTGGCGATGTTCAAGGAGCTCGGGCTGGGAGATGACCTGCACTTCGTCGACGCCAGCGACGACTTCCTGGAAGCTCTGGAGGGACTGGTCGAGCCCGAAGCCAAGCGCCGTGCCATCGGTGACACCTTCATCGCCGTCTTCGAGCGAGAGGCCCGCCGCCTGGCGCTCACGGACCACCTGTTGGGCCAGGGCACGATCTACCCGGACACCATCGAGACCGGCGGCACCAAGCGGGCAGACACCATCAAGACCCACCACAACCGGGTTCCCATCATCGAGGAGATGATCGCCCAGGGTCGCGTGATCGAACCCCTGGCAGAACTCTACAAGGTCGAGGTCCGAGAGTTGGGGGAACGCCTGGGCATTCCAAGGGAGGCCATCTGGCGCCACCCCTTCCCCGGTCCAGGCCTGGGGGTGCGCCTGCTCTGCGGGACGGGGGTTCAGCCGGAACTGGCGGACCTCTCGGCAGCCGTGGCCCAGAAGACCGGGAGCCTGGGCCTGGTCGGCACCCTGCTCCCCCTGAAGAGCGTCGGGGTCAAGGCCGATCTCCGCAGCTATGAGCACCCCGTGCTCTTGACCGGCCACTTGCCCTGGCAGGAACTCCTGGCGGCGGCCAGCCAGTTGTTGGCGGAGGTTCCTGGACTGAACCGCTGTGTCTGGAACCTGGGCGGCCCTGCCCCCCAGTCCGTTCGACCCCTCGCAGCAACGATGTCCCGTGAGCGCCTGGACCTGCTCCGCACCTGCGACGCCATCGTCATGGAGGCCCTGCACGAGCACGGGCTCTACGACGCCATCTGGCAGTGCCCGACGGTCCTGGTCCCCCTCGAGGTCGATGGCCAGGGCCAGGAGTTGGTGATCATTCGCCCGGTCCAGTCCGACCGCGCCATGACGGCAATCCCGGTGCAACTGCCGGTGGCGTTGCTGAACCCGGTTGCCAGCCAACTCCGGGCCCTCCCGGGGGTCTCCGGGGTCGTGCTGGACATCACGTCCAAGCCTCCTGGAACCATCGAGTGGGAATAGTCCCCTGAATAATGCCAGGATGGCCCGATGGCCCACCTGGTCCTGGTCCTTGGCCCCCATGGCTCCGGTCGGAGCACCGCCCTGGAAGCCCTCAAAGCCCTCGGATTTGCGGTCTCCGACACGACCGGCATTCCCTCCACGGCCCTTCTGGGCGGCCAGGGCCCCAGCCCCGAACGCCTGGCTGTGGTCCTGAACCTTGAGCTGGCAAGCCCCAACACCGACCTTGCCGCGGAGATCCGGAGTGCCCGGCGGACCGGACACCGGGTGGATGTCCTGTGGCTCGATGCCGAGGAAGAAACCCTCCTGGCCCGGGCCAGGAACACGCCGGCACTGGCGGAGTATGGACTGGAAGCCGTGGCCATCGAGGAGGAGCGGGCCCGCCTGCAACCCTTGAGAACGCTCTCGTGCCTGGCTGTCGACACCACCGGCCTGAGCCCACAGCAGCTTCAGGCCCTGGTCTACCAGAAGATGGGCGAGACCCCCCGGACCCTGGGTTGAGCGACGCTCAGTTCGAGGCCAGTGCCTCGTTCTCCTCGTCCTCAAAGCTCGTGTCCACATCGACCACCCCCAGACCGGTGGTGGCCTCCAGCCGTGTGCGACTGGTGGTCCGGTGCGGGATCTCCGTCTTCACCAGGCCCAGGCGAACATCGGTCTGGCGGTCGAGCAAGGTGCCATAGGGAAAGCTTACCTGGACCCGCCCCAGGCCCACGTGGGCCGTGGTCGTGCCCTCGAGGGCCAGTGCATAGGCCAGGTGAATGCCACCGATGCCCACCTCGGCGTGGATCGGGACCCGCAAGGACTCAAGCCGGACTCGACCCCGATCGATGGCGATGTGCAGTTCGTCACCCACGGGAGAGCCCGTGACCCTTCCGGCGATCATGGTGACGTCCGTGGACCCGTAGACCTTTTCCAGTTGAACCTTTCCGCGGCGCAGGTCGATATCGACCGGTCCTCGAGACTCCTCGACGTGGACCCGGACCTTGTCTCCCTGGAGGTGGAGCGCGGTGGGTCCTGACAGCACGACCTCAATCTTCGTGCGACACCCCACCCCTGCCCGCTCACCATCCTTCTGTACCTCTGCCCGGGCCATGCTCGTGTCGCCGGTAAAGGCAACCTCGCAGCCCTGGGTCCAGAACATGGGGGAAGCCACGAAGCTCGTCCCGGTGGCGTCGGGGTCGTACCGCACCTCGATTACCCCCCTGGGATTGTCGATCTCCAGCGCAGGAATCGTGCTCGGCAGGGACCGGACAACAGGTTCACCAGCAAGGGCCGGCGGGCTGGAAAGCACACAGAGAAGCGCAATCATGATGGGTTGACCTCCACTACTTGCTTGAGACACTGAAACCACCCAGATCCGCTACCTGGACGATCCGAAAGGTCAGAATCTTCAAAGGTCACCGAGACATCTGGATCCCAGCCGGATCGGGACATCGACACCGGAATTGGGACATCGACACCCCAGATCCACTTTGCTGAATCGGTACAACTCCCCTACACCAAGTTGGTACGGAGCTTGCTAAAGTGAACTTGCAAATAGGCATCGTTTCGGAGCACTCCATGAAGAAACTCCTGATTCTCTCCTTGTTGGCCGCCTCGGGTACCGCCCTTGCGAGCCCCTGTCCCAAGGGCAACAACAGCCACCTGGGCGACACCACCAGCAGCTCTGCCACCAGCCAGCAGCAGGCCGAGTACGACCGGCTCGCCGCTTCAAGCGCAAACAACAACAGTGGCACCAGCAGCCAGGGATCCCTGACCCACCAGGGATTTCGGACCGCCTGGCCCCACTGATCCCCAGACGACCCCCGGTCACGAGGCCCGCACATTTCGTGTGGGCCTCGCTGGTTTTGGAAGTCCGAGGTAGCCTGGGAACATGTGGATTCTTCTGGCAATTGGCTGCGTGGAGACTGCGGTCAATGCCATTGAGTACACGGACACCTGGATCCAGGGAGAGCGGGCCCGCGGTGTCGACGTGCTCTGGGTCCAGGACACCTCGGCAACGATGTCCGAGGAGCAGGAACTCCTGGAAGAAGCAGCCACGCACTTTGTCGCAGGGTTGACCTTCGCGGTCATCGACTTCCGGCTGGGCATGGTCTCCACCGATGTGGAGGCAGACCCCCCGGGCACCCTGCTCGGGCCCGTCCTGACCGACGAGACCCCCGAGATGGAGGAGGCCTTCATCTCCCTGCTGACCAACGCCAAAGAAGGCAGCCGGAACGAACAGGGCATTGAAGCCGCCATGGCTGCCGCTCACCCCTCCCTCACGCCGGACTTCGCCCGAACCGATGCGGACCTGGAAATCATCTTCTTTTCCGATGAAGACGATCACGGGGATGTGGAACTGACCGCGATCCTCGACGCCCTCCAGGAACCCCGCGTAGACACCGAGCTGCAGGTGACGGCCATCGTGGGGGACGCACCAGAAGGCTGTGCTTCCCTGGCGGCTGCGGCCGATCCCGGGTTCCGATACCTGTCGCTCCAGGAAGCCACGGGAGGCCTGCGGGAGTCCATCTGCAGCCCCGACTACCCCCGGTTGCTCAACCGGGTGGGCCTGAGCGCCCTGGGCCTTGTCGACCACTTCTTCTTCTCTCACTTCCCGGACCCCAACAGCCTGGAGGTCTACGTGAACGAGGACCTGGTCGAGGCCAGCGGCGATCAGGGTTGGACCTATGAGATCGGCGACAACTCCCTTCGTTTCCACAACGAGGCGATTCCCGGGCCAGCGGCCACGGTCTACGCGACCTACAAGCCCTTTGTCGGCTACCGGCTGGACGAAGACGCGGACTGACAGGGGGGCTTCCAGGACTCGAAGCACCGTGGGCGTACTCCACACCGATCACGGCACAGAGAGCACCTGCTGACAGACCTTCGCCACATGGTCCGCCCTGTGGCTCAGGCAATACTGAAAGGCCGATTTCCCGTCCAGTTCCACCGCTGTAAACCAGGCCCTGGTCCCGACGCTGTCGACCAGGGTGTGACATTGGTGCGATGTCCCACCCACCGTGCAGGGAACACTGGGCCCGGTGTGACCCTGCAGTTCCGCGGCAAATTCGTGAAAGGTGTCGGCGATCGCCTGCTCCGCCTCGGTCCGATTGCGAGTGTTCACCCAGACCAGCAGGTCCTCACCACAGGAGATGCCACCGCCCTTGTCGCCCATGTCCCCGTAGTCACAGCCCGGCGGAACCAGGAGCGGCCGATCGAGCCACAGGGACCGGGAACGAAGCACCAGGGAGGGAGGCAGCCCCTCTTCCAGCAGGCTGCGCAGCATGCGCTCACAGGTCACGCCATAGGACCTGGACACACAGGCCGCGGCCCGTATGCCCTCTTTCCAGGGAGCGGCCAGCACCACCCCCTCTGGAGAACGCCGCCTCCCCTCTCCGGGAAAGACCACCTTGTAGCCCCGGTAGCTCGCAGCCCCCAGGGTCACCCTGGTCTCAGAGCTGGCCATCTGGGAGCCCGCTGTCCGCACCCAGGCATTGGAGAAGTCGACCAGAACGGTCTCCAGGCTGCCCTGGGGCCGCTCGCTGAACCAGGCGGTCTCGTCACCACAGGACAACAGCACGGTCGCCGGCGCCAGCGCAGTGGCACGGCAATCGTCCAGGGGACTGGCAGCATGGGCCGCGATCCACAATGTCCATCCAAGCCACACAGCGCCTCCTCCACGGGCCAGATCCCTGGTATGGCCTATCCCCCTGCCCGGTTGACAAGAGCTTCACTGTGGTCTGACATACCCCTGACCGGGAAATGCGGTCAAATGGACACGGTCATGGACGTGTTCTCGCACGCGTCGGCACCGCTGGCCTCCCGGAGGGCCCGTGCGTTGGCTGATCCTGTCCTGTTCCACTCTGTCCCTGACGGCCTGCTCGTCCCAGTTCCTGGTGGACTCCAGCCCGGAGACCACTGACGAGGCCTTCACCAGCGCGGCCCACACCTATGACGTGCCACGGGACCTGCTGGTCGCCCTGGGCTGGACCGTCACCCGCCTGGAGATGCGAGAGATCCGGGAACACGGCGGCGAAAGCGCGGTCCACCACGGAATCATGGGCCTGGCCGAAGGAGCCCCCAGCGGCCCCTCCATGGCGGATGCTGCTGCCGAGCTCGGGGTCTCCCTGGAACAGATGGAGCGGAATGAGTTCCTGAACATCCTGGGGGCCGCCGCCGAGCTGCGGGCCTATGCAGACCACTGGGAAGTGGAGAGCGGAACCGATCTGGAGTCCCTCAGCGACTGGGCTCCGGTGATCTCCTGGTACGCCGGAAGCGACGACCCCAGCATGCAGCGAAGCTTCGCCCGGGACGTCTACCGCTGGATCGAGCGAGGCCTGAACGTGACGCTGTCCGACGGCGAGCGCATCGTGATCGATCCCCGACCGATCGACGTGCCTTCACTGAACCTGCAACCCCTCGGTGGCGTGGGTTCCGACTACACGGGCACCGCCCAGTTCATCGCGGCCAGTACATCCAACTACTCCAACGACAGCCGCCGCGCCGGGGACATCGACATGGTCGTCGTCCACACGGCCCAGGGCAGCTACTCCGGCACGGCCTGGTGGTTTGCCGACCCGGCGGCGGGGGCCAGCGCTCACTACGTCATCCGTTCCAGTGACGGCGAGGTCACCCAGATGGTCTGGGAGGAGGACATCGCCTGGCATGCTGGCCACTGGGACACCAATGAGCGCTCCGTGGGCATCGAACAGGAGGGCTACATCGACGACCCGGGAACCTGGTACACCGATCCGATGTACCAGAGCCTGGCCGCCCTCACCTCGGACCTGTGTGGCCGGCACAGCTTCCCCTGTGACCGAAACCACGTGATCGGCCACAGCGAGGTGCCCGGCTGCTCCGGCGGATCCGGAGGCGGGGCCGGCTGTCACACCGACCCTGGAAGTGGCTTTGACTGGGACTACTTCATGGATCTGCTTGGAGGAAGCACCGCCGGAAGCAGTTCCAGCTCGGGGAGCAGTTCCAGCTCGGGGAGCAGTTCCAGTTCGGGGAGCACGTCCACCAGCGGAGCCACCGGTGGGCTGGTGGGCTTTGTCCGGGCCGAGGACATCTACGACACCTCCGCGGGAATTGGAAGTGCCACCGTGACGCTGTCCGACGGACAGTCCACCTCCACCAAGAACGACGGATGGTTCGAGTTCGCCGGGGTCGATGAAGGACTGGTCGACCTCACCGTCAACGCCAGCGGCTACGGCACCGAAAATGTCACCAAGGAAATTGCGGCGGGCCTGACCAACTGGAACAGCGTCGCCCTGAATCCCTCCTCGAGTTCGAGTGGCAGCAGCGGTGGCACCACGGCCTCCAGTTCAGGCAGCCACAGCCCGACCGACTGGGAGACGGTCTTCGGACCCCAGGTCACCCTGTCCTGGCCCGACAATGGTTCGCCGGTCTACCAGGTCGAGATCTGGTACCACGATGGCTCGGACTGGTACTGGTACTACACCTACACGGACCGGGCCGACACCCAGACCTTCTGGCCCGTGGTCGACGACGCCTACTACGTCTGGTCGGTGCGAAGCTGGCGGTCAGGCTGGAGCAACTGGTCGGCGCTGAACTACTTCTGGTTCGAGAACTGAGCCCCTGCAGAGCCCTGGCTCGGTGGCGGCAACCTGCTCAGAGACCGTCCAACGACCCCAGGGCGTTCTGGGGTTCGACGATCGGCGGGAAGAGAATTGCGCCACTGAGCCACCCCCAGTCCACAAAACCCTCCTGGGTGATCACGCTCCTGCTGTACTGGTTCTCGCTCCAGTGAACTTCGTAGAGGTCGCCCTCCACGAGGATGGCCATGTGCTTCCCGCCACGGGCAGCCACCACGGCAAAGGGAATGCTCTTCAGCCAATCCAGCCCCTGGGTGTCCTTGACCGTCACCGAGCCGGCGGAGGGCCGGTAGTCCAAAACCATCCGGTCGATGTCCAACCCGTAGTAGGTGCCCTTTTTCTCGGCGATGTACGCGCTGTAGGGGTGCTCATCGTCGGCATCTGAAGGGTGGCCCACATCGGGGTTGAAGTAGACACCCTCCCAGTCCAACTGCTCCTGCAGGGCCTTGAACAACTCGATCCCCTTGAACCCCCCCGGACCGCTGGCAGCGAGCGCTGTCTTGAAGATGGAATCCCACTCGGCCGCCATCCCTGCCGCCAGAAAAGCCTGGCTGAGCACCTCGAGCACCAGTGTCGTGCAGTCCTGGCCAGTGAGGTCTTTCCGTTCCTCTGTCACCGGAAGCCAATTGCCGTAGTACAGCCCCTGGCCCGTCTCTTTCAGGGCCTCGTCGTGGGCGGTGTCCATGCGCTCTACGGCGGTCTTTGCCGCCTCGCTGAACCACCGGTTGACCCCCATCTCGTCGATGTCGATCACGGTGCGCAGGTCCAACACACAGGACGGGGTCCCGTCACAGGTGACCGTGGTCAGCGTGTCTGCCTGTACCGATGGCAGCAGCAGCAGGCCGTGGAGCAGCCCAAAAGACATGAACTCTTTCCCGGTGGAGGAGAACCCCAAGGTCACCCGTTATTCTCGTCGAGTCAATGACTTGCGTCGGCCTGACCGGCGTGTTCACAGGGATCCCATGCTGTTCGCCATCGTCCTTGCCTGCGCCACGACTGGAAGCCCCGAACCCGACGCCAGCGAGGCGCCCCCCACCCCGGTGGAAGAGCCCGCACAGGCCGAGGAGCCCGCGCCAGAAGAAGCCCGGATCGTGTTGCAAGAGGTCCCCGTTGGACCCGTCACGGCCATCTTCCAGGGCGAGGCCGTCCCCCCTGGCATCCGACCTGCCTTTGGCATCCGGGACATCGTTTTCCGGCTTGCAGACGGAAGCGAGGTGCCCTTTGTTCCTGCGGGGACCGTGGAGCACAGCGACTGGACCTTTGAGCTGGGGAGTCCGGATGGCGCCCACGTGCTGCTGGTCCAGGACCACTACGGCCCCTACCACGTGGTGGCCGTCGACCAACTGGGCTCCTACCTGGCCGGAACCCGGGAGCCGGACCATGTCCTGCACCAGGCCCAACCTGTAGACGCTGGCGCCTGGATCCATGAAAACGGCCGCTGGACCAGCGCCTCCGAAGTGGCCTACGAGGCCGGACTGACGACCATGGAGACCTTTACCTACCCCCTGCCCTAGGGCGCAGCCTCAACCGGGGAGAAGCGCGGTCAGGGCACGGCGGGTGGTGACACCAGCCATGGAGCGGCGCCAGTCGACGCTGCCATGCACCGCAGTGTTGGGACGGGTCTGCTTCTGCACAAGTTCCGCGATGGCACCGATGTCTTCCGAGGCCAGTGGACGGCCAGAGAAGGCCTCCAGCTTGCGCACCGGCCTGGGCTGGGGATTCGCAGCACCGACCACGATCTCGAGACGGGTCAGGGCGGGACCATCCCACCAGGATGCGACGGCCAGGCCCAGCTGGGGAAAGTCGATGCTGTCCCGGGTTCTCAGCTTGTGGTAGCTGCCCCGATGGCCCTTTCCGGGACGAGGAACCACGATGGTGGTGAGCACCTCGCCCTTGGAGAGCTTGAGGTGATCCATGCCATTGAAGCGGTAGAGATCCCGGAGATTCACCGACCGGGTACCCCCAGGGCCGAGCAGTTCGATGGCGGCATCCAGGCTGAGCAGGACCGGAACCGTGTCCGAGGACTGGGCTGCCACGCAGGTCTTGGGGCCCCCGATCACATGACACCAGTCACCCTCCGCCTTGAGGCAGTAGCCCAGGGCCTGGCGCCAGAACAGGGTCTGGTTGTAGTACAGGCAGCGGGTGTCCAGCAGGACATTTCCGCCCAGGGTCCCCATGCGACGAATCTGGGGACCCGCGACCACCCCCGCAGCCGTGGCCAGGGCCGGCAACTCCGCCTGGACCTGTTCCTGGCGACTGAGCGCCTCCAGGGTCACCCCCGAATCGATTCGAAAGGCGGTGTCCGTGACGGTGATCGTGCGCCCCAGGGCCGCGGTCAACCCGATCACATCCCTGGGCGTGACCAGCTGGTGCTTCATGTTGGGCAGCAGGTCCGTGCCCCCGGCCACAAAGACTGCGTGTTCACTGTCTGAATAGCGGGCGACCGCATCCGCAGGATCCCTGGCGGCCTGGTAGCGGAACTCGGGGAGTCGAAGCACGGTTCAAACCTATCTCAGCCGGAAGGGGAACCGAGGATCTCCCACCCACGGTGCCACCCACAACGCTACCCTGTGCCCCATGGGATCTCCCAGGATCTGGGTCCAGCGCACCACCCGGCCGATCAGCAGCGTTCTTCACGAGTTGCTGGTTCACGCGGTGCTGGACCTTCGGGACTGCAACGGCCTGGCGGTGGACTTCACCACCGAGTCCTGCGAGGGGCGAGTCACCAACCTGAACACCGAGGGGATCCTGGGAGACATCGCAGGCCCCCTGTACGACGCGGAACTGAACATGGACGGCTCCGAGAAGATCGAGGTGCGTTTCGTCTTTCGCGAGTCCGATCTGAAAGAAGCGCTGAACCTTGCCAGGCGCGGCACCCCTTTCCACACCATCAGGCGTCAGCTCAAGGACCGGGCAGTAGTCGACGACGCCGAGTGGAATTGAGAAACCGCCTCAGTCGGTCCAGTCCACCTTGAACGAGCGCTCCACCACCGTCTTCATGTGAGCCAGCACCTGCTTGTGCACCGGGTGCACCCGGTAGGCCTCGTAGCCTTCGGCATCGTCAAAAGAGGTGACAAGGGCCACGTGGGCCGAGCGAGGCCCCGGGCTGTCATCCACACCCACATCCACCTTGCGCAGCGAGGGAATGCGTCCGGCCATGTCCTGCAAGACCTTGACCGTTCCCGGAATCTCCGCGGGATCCTTCAAAAAGAAGAGCACGACGTGGTGGTACATGCGCCGGTGACTAACCCGGACACCCCCCCGGTCAGCCCGTGCCCGCCGCCACCCGGGTTAGCCGTGGCCCGATGTCCACCCGCGTCCTGACCTCCGAAACGCTCCCGGGGAACGCGCTCGATCGGCTCCTGTCACAGGGCTGGTATCGAATGGGTCCGGCGCTCTTCACCTGCCGGACCGTCACCCTGGAAGACGGGGTACTGCGCACCGCGATCTGGACCCGCACGAACCTGGATCGATTCTCTCTGAGGTCCTCCCACCGCAAGACCCTTCGAAGGCTGAAGCAGCGCTACCGCGTCCAGCACGGCCCCGCCCAGATCGACGAGGCCCACCAGGCACTCTACGCCCGGTACCTGACCGTGGCCCCCGGGGAACAGAGACGAGAGGACCTGGAGGCGGTGCTCTTCGGGGGTCAGGACAGCGCCCCCTTCGACACCCGGGAGATCGCGCTGTGGCAGGGTGAAGAACTGGCCGCCTTCTGCTGGTACGACGCTGGCGAGCACACCTTCATGAGCGTCCTGGGGGCCTATGACCCAGACCGGGCCAGGGACTCACTGGGGTTCGGCACCCTGCTGCTCGAGGTGGAGCAGGCCCTGGCGGAAGGACGGCACCACCACTACTGCGGCTACGTGCTGCCGGGGTCCTCGGTGATGGACTACAAGCTGCGCCTGGCCACCGAATTCTACGACCCGGAACAGGAGCAGTGGCGGGCTCTTGAGGACCTGCCCAGCATCGACCTGTGTGCCGACCGGATTCAACGTGCCCTGGCCCTCGCCTCCCAGGCCCTCGCCCATGCGGGCCTGCCGGTTCGCCATGGACGCTACCGCTACCACGACGTGGGGGCCTGGAATCCCCAGCTACCGAGCACCCTGGATCACCCCGTGTTGCTGGACTGCGGCCGGCTGCCCGGAAGGATGGTCCTGGTGGCCTGGGACCTGGAGGACGCCTGCTACCAGGTCCTCCACTGCCGTCCTGCCCGCTTCACCACCACCGCCGAACCCGGACACCTGATCCTCCTGTTGGTCGAGAAACGACTGGGCCTGGACAACAACCCAGAAGAGCTCGCAGAGACCCTCCTCAGCCAGGACATTCAGCCCCTGGAGTTGGGTTAGCGAGAGGCGATGTCCCACGCAGCACCCCCTCTCGTCGATGGCATCGACTGGCACGCCGCCGGCGAGGAAGCCGTCCAGCTCCTGCTCGACCTGATCCGCCTGGACACCACCAACAGCCCGGGACGCACGCCAACAGAGATCGACGCCGCCACCTTGCTCGCAGACCGCTTCCGCGCCGTGGGCCTGGAGCCCGAGGTGCTGGAGTCCAAACCCGGCCGGGGAAACGTGATTGTCCGGCTGCACGGAGACGGCACCGGGGGGGAGCCCATCCTGCTCAGCGGACACCTGGACGTGGTGCCTGCGGACCCTGCAACCTGGTCAAGAAATCCCTTCGGGGCCGAGATCCACAACGGCTGGATCTGGGGTCGTGGTGCGGTGGACATGAAGAACATGGTGGCGATGGAAGCCATGACCATCCTGTTGCTCCAGCGTCACGGGGTTCGCCTCAAGCGCGACGTGATCTTCGCCGGCGTGGCCGACGAGGAGGGAGGCTGCACCGACGGCTCCCTCTGGCTCGCCGAAAACCACGCCGACAAGATCCAGGCCGAGTACGTCATCTCCGAGATCGGCGGCTTCACGATGCACCTGGCCGGGAAGCGCTTCTACCCGGTCCAGGTGGCCGAAAAGGGCATGTGCTGGCTGACGATCACCGCCGAGGGAACCCCCGGACACGGGTCCCTGCCCAACCGGGACAACCCGGTGGCCCGCCTGGGGCGAGCCGCCCACCTGCTCGGCACCCGGCGCCTTCCCTTCCGCAAGGTCCCGGTGGTGGAACGCTTCGTGCGAACCCTGGCCGACCAGCAAGCCATTCCGAATTCCTGGGTCCTCCGGGGATTGCTCCAGAAGCCCCTCTGCGGAACCATCCTGGACAACGTGTTTCCAGAACCCGGCCTGGCCGCCACCTTTGACGCGGCCCTTCACAACACGGCGAACCCCACCGTGCTTCGTGCCGGCGACAAGGTGAACCAGGTCCCGGGCACTGCGAGCCTGCGCGTCGATGGGCGCCTGCTTCCAGGACAGACCGGTCAGGACCTGATCGACGAGATCCGAGGACTCATCGGACCCGGCTTCGTCTACACCATCGACCGGGAGATGCCCGCCACCGAGACGGACTGGGACGACCCCATCCGTCACTACATCGGCGAGGTGCTCGAACGCCACGACCCGGGCGCCATTCCCATCCAGTCCATGATTCCCGGATTCACAGACGCCAAGGCCTACAGCCAACTGGGCATGAAGTGCTGGGGGTTCTCTCCCGTCAAGCTGCCAGCGGACTGCAAGTTCGCAGAAATGTTCCACGGCAACGACGAGCGCATTCCCCTGGAAGGACACGTGTGGGGCACCCGAGCCCTCTTTGAGCTTGTGACTCGCCTGGCGGTGGCCTGACCAGGAACACGTCTTCAGAGACCAGCCGCAGGCCCGGGTCCCGATCGATGACGGTGCCCTGGATCCGGCAGGGCATCGCCCACGCCGGTAAAACAGGAAGCAACCCTGCAGAGACGGGGGCCCTGACCCTGTTCAAAAACAGGTCTGTGACCGGGAAAGACGAGGGTTCAGAGGAAGATGAAAAGTCTTTCGGCTGCCACAAAAACCCCGGCCAAGAGCATGATCACGGCCAGGTCGGCCTGGAGTCCTTGCTGTTTACGCTGATCGATCACGGGACGACCCCCATGGGAGAAGCGTGATCGAATCCTGGCAAAAAAGGGGGAATTCTTAGGACTGTTTTTACTTTTTTGACCTTTGGTCCTATTTCCCCGTCGCCCGAGCCCTCTCGTCCGTCGCGAGGGCTTCAAGGACTCGCTCCGGGGTGAACGGCATCCGGCGGATCCGTACGCCGACAGCGTCCCAGATGGCATTGGCGATGGCCGGAATGACCGGGTGCAGGGGCCCTTCTCCAGCCTCCTTGGCCCCGTAGGGTCCTCCCGGGTCGAGGGTCTCCACGATCCTGGCAACCAGGTCCGGCGTCTCCACACTGGTGGGAATTCGGTAGTCCAACAGGTTGGGGCCGACGTGCAGCCCATCGGGCCGAAAGACCTGGGCCTCCATGACCGCCTCGGCCCAACCCATGTACACGGATCCCTCGATCTGGCCCTCGACCAGGACCGGGTTCAGGGCCCGGCCGCAATCATGGGCGGCCCAGACCTTTTCCACGATCACGATGCCGGTCTCCACATCCACCGCGACCTCCACCACGTGGGCGGTGGTGCTGTAGGCCGGCGAGGCGCCGATGGTGCCTCCTCGGTAGTCCCCACCGACCTCCCGAGTCCGGTATTCCCCGGTCAACCCCAGGGTGCCAAACTTCGCTTCCGCCAGGACCATGGCCTCGGTGGTGCTCACCGTGTGACCCGGTCGGGAACGGTCATAGTAGGACCCGAGGGCCACACCCACCTGCTCCGGGGCAACCTCCCAGGACTCCGCCACGGCGGCCACGAGCTTGTCTCGGAGCGCCCGTGCGGCCATCTGGGCCGCGGTGCCCGCCATGTAGGTGATCCGGCTGGAGTAGGCGCCCAGGTCCACCGGCGTGAGATCGGTGTCGGCCGACACCACGCGGATGTTGTCCGGGTTCACCCCTGTCTCCTCGGCCACCACGTAGGCGAGCATGCCGTCGGAGCCCTGGCCGATGTCCGAGGTTCCGGAAAACACGGTGATCTTGCCGCTGCGATCCGCCCGCAACAGCACACCCGACTGGGGCATCTTGTTCGGGTAGACCGGGTAGGCCGTCCCCGAGATGTACATCGAACAGGCCACCCCAAGGCCTCGCCCACGAGGCAACTTTCCCCACCGCCCGGACCAGTCGCTCGCCTCGGCGACCACGTCCAGGCACTCGTCCAACCCCGTGGACGGAACCACCTGGCCATTCACCGTCACCGCGCCGGACTTCATGGCGTTTCGCCGCCGGATCTGCATGGGGTCCATCTCGAGCTTCTCGGCCAGCTCGTCCAGGGCACACTCGAAAGCAAAGCGGGGCTGCACCGAGCCATGGCCCCGCTTGGGTCCACAGCATGGCTTGTTCGTGTAGACCCGCCGACTGTGGAAGCGGTAGGTCGGAAAGTCCACCGGTCCCGTCAACAACTGGCCCGAGTAGTAGGTCGTGATCAGCCCAAAGGAGTGGTAGGCCCCCCCGTCGATCAGGATGTCGCTGTCCACAGCCGTGAGCCGGCCATCGGCCTCGGCCCCCAGGGTCATCGTCATCTCCATGGGATGACGCCCGCGGTGGCTGTAGAAGACCTCTTCCCGGGTGTAGAGGATCTTGACCGGACGACCCGCCTTGCGGGCCAGTAGCGGAGCACAGAACTCCAGGTCAAAGGGCTCCGACTTGCCCCCGAATGCGCCCCCGAGGGGCGGCTGGATCACCCGGATCTTCGCGGGGTCCAACTCGAAGACCTCGGCCAGGGTCCGGTGGAGGTAGTGGGGAACCTGGGTGGCGGACCAGAGTGTCAGGCGGCCGTCACTGTCCCAGCGAGCCAGGGCACAGTGGGGCTCGATGGGAGCGTGGGTACTGCCCTCGTAGAACCAGGTCTGCTTCACCGTGGCGGCGGCACTCTCCAGGCCCTGGTCGACCTCGCCAAAGGCCAGCTTCACCGTCTTGCACACATTGGACTTGCGAGGCCGGTCCTTCCAGTCCCGCTCGTGAATCAGCGGTGCGCCCTCGGCCAGGGCGTCTTTCGGCTCGACTGCCGCCGACAGCACTTCGTAGTCGACCTCGATCAACTCCAGGGCCCGGTTCGCAGTGTCCTCGTCCCGAGCCGCCACAGCAGCAACACCATCGCCCACATAGCGGACCTTGTCGGTGGCCAGGGGCGACTCGTCCGGCGTCCAGGGAATCACGCAGTAGGTCTTGGGAAGCTCGGAACCCACCATCACGGCGTAGACCCCGTCCAGGGCCTCTGCCTTGGAGGTGTCGATGCCTCGAATCCGCGCATGGGCATGGGGAGAGCGAAGGATCTTGCCGTGGGCCATGCGCGGCAGGACCAGGTCGTCGGTATAGCAAGCGGCACCTGTGGCCTTGTCGATACTGTCGGCCTTGCGCCCCCGAGCCCCCAACACCAGGAAGCCCTCGGCAGGCTCCCCATAGCGGGTCTCCACCCGATGATCGCTGCGGGGGTCTCCCGCCGCCGCCACCCGGACCGCCTCGAAGATCTTGGTGTAGCCGGTGCAGCGGCAAAGGTTGCCACCAAGGGCCTGTCGAATCTCCTCGTCGGTGGGCTGTGGTGTCTGGTTCAGCAGGGCCCGGGCGCTCAGGATCATGCCCGGCTGGCAGAAGCCACACTGGAGCGCCCCACAGGAGTCAAAAGCCCGCTGCAGCGGGTCGGGGCCCTCTGGCGTCGCCAGACCCTCGATGGTCGTGACCTCGCCTGTCGTCGCATGGGCCAGGGTGCAGCAACTCAACACCGCTTCCCCATCCACCAAAACGGTGCATGCGCCGCAGTCCCCCTTGTCACAGCCCTGCTTTGAACCCGTCAGGCCCGCCTCGTACCGCAAGGCCTCCAACAGGGTCCAGTGATGGGGGATGGCAAGCTCGTGGGCCTCGCCATTGATGCGCAGGGTCAGCAGGGACTTCATGGCACCCCCTGTTTTCTCTCTAATGTGGGGAGTTAGACCCGTCCCTGCAGGAGGGCCCGATGAGCATCCGTTCCGCCCTGAGAACCGGGCTCTCCATGCGCTTCGAAGACGGCCTGGAGACTTTTTCTCGGCAACTGGAGCAGGGCGAACACCCCCAGGGTTCGACGGAGCGCATTCGCGTCATCCTGGAACGATTGCCCGGGGACTGGGCGACCCTGGACACGATCACCTGGGAGGACGACGCACCGATTCTGGCCCGAGCCCTGTACCCCATGGTGACCAGCTACCTGCTGCTCGAAGAGGACCTGATCCCCTCCACCGGAGAACAGATCGTTCTGGGACTGCTGGACGATGCCTACCTGCTGCTCAAGTCCCTGGACAGCCTGGAGCCCTCTCCACAGCGCAAACAGGACCTCGCACTGCTCCACCAGGTCCTGGGCGAAGGAGCCTGTGCCGTTCTCGATGCCCTGGTGGCCGGCGCCCTGGCCGAGGCCGCCGAGGAAGTCGCCAGGCAACAGGGATGAAGGGCCATCCTCCAGCGCCCCCTGGACGCGGCAGTACACCTGTTTGCCTTTGTGCGAGCCCTCTCACAGTCCGAGCCCCGTGAAACCACCCCCTCGCAGGGATAGGCCACCCTGGAACTCCTCGGCGAGGCATCGACGGATTTCGGAGGGACCTGTTTCGAGGAGGAGACCTGAGTGCTGGTTGCACTGCTGACCGCCAGTCTGGGCTGTTCGACCTGTGACGTGCGCACCC
>CAZMNK010000054.1:0-30144 GCA_964567625.1 uncultured Enterobacterales bacterium
TGACGATGCTCTCCATCGCAAAGACCGTGGCCCCGATGTCGGAGATCTTGTGGGCCAGCGCCTCGTGCTTGCCCACGGGGAGACCCCACTGAACCCGGGTACTGCTCCATTCCCGGACGGTCTTGAGGCAGGCCTTGGCCCAGCCCACACAGGAGTTCGGGATCGACAGCCGACCATCATTGAGGGTGGTCAAGGCGATCTTGAGACCCCGGCCTTCCTTGTGGATCAGGTTCTCCCTGGGCACCTGGACGTTCGTGAAGGTGATCACCGCGTTGGCGAGCGCTCGAAGTCCCATGAAGTGACAACGGTGAATGACCTCCACCCCTTCCCACTCCGTCTCCACCACGAAGGCACTGATCTTTCGGGTGCCCGGGTGCGTGGCCATGACGACCAGCATCTTGGCCATGGTCCCGTTGGTGCACCAGAGCTTGGTGCCGTTCATCACGTAGTGGGTACCCGCTTCGTTGAGTTCGACCGTGGTCGTCAGCCGGGCGGGGTCACTGCCCACCTCGGGCTCGGTCAGGGCGAAGGCGCTGATCTCGCCCGCAGCGCACCGGGGCAGGTACTTCTTCTTCTGCTCTTCGTTTCCAAAGAGCTTGAGCGGCTGCGGCACTCCGATGGACTGGTGGGCCGAGAGCAGGGCCGCGAGATTGGCGTCGTGGATGCCCAGCAACTCCATCACCTGTGCGTATTCGAGTTGATCGAATCCCAGTCCCCCGTACTCCGTGGGGATCTTCATTCCGAAGGCCCCGAGCTCGGCCAGCTTGGCGACCTTGTCCGGCGGGTACTCCCCGGTCCGATCCACCTCGACGGCATCCCACTCATCGTGCAGGAAGCGCCGAAAGCGATCGAAGAACGCCAGGAACTCCGGGCGCCACTCGATCCGCTCCGGGTAGGGATGGACAAGGTCAAAGCGGAAATTGCCCAGGAAGAGCTCCTTCATGAAGCTGGGGTTCTTCCACTCGGTCTGGCGAGATTCCTCGGCCACACGGCGGGATTCCTCTTCGCTGACCTGGATCTTCTGTTCGGCAGTCATGGGGCTTCCGGATTGAAAGGGGGGTTCAGGCCCAGCTAACCCGTCCACATCGCCCGGGGCCGAACCTGGGGTCTCCCCTACCCCAGTGGTTCCTTGCCATGGAACTCCTTCCGTGGAAGCCGCCTGGCCCGTAGGGGCCACCTCTGGAGCCGTCCTCAACTCACGAAGGAACGAGATCGGTTAAGTGGGCGCGCCTTCGGGGGGGTGTTCAAAAAGGCCCTTCCGGTTCACGCCAGACAAGAGGTTTTCATGCTCGGTTCAACCCTCAGCCTTGCCCTTCTCCTGGCCCTTGGGGCCTGCGGCGATGACACCCTCGACACCGGTCTCGACACGGCGGGCGGTGGCCAATCCGATGCGGACACGGACACCGACACGGACACCGACACGGACACCGACACGGACGCCGACACGGACACCGACACGGACACCGACACGGATGCCGACACGGACACAGAGCCTGATCCACGGACGACCGACGACGATGGCGACGGTCTCTCCGAAACGGAGGGGGACTGCGACGACACGGACCCCGAGATCGGTCCGGAAGAAGAGGAGATCCCCTACGACGGCGTGGACAATGACTGCGATGAAACCACCCGGGACGATGACCTGGACGAGGACGGTTTCGACAACATCGACGACTGTGATGACACGGATCCAGAGGTCTCCCCGGACGCCGAAGAAGACTGGACCAACGGCATAGACGACGACTGCGACGAAGAAATCGATGAGCGCTTTGCCGCCGAGACCGTCGACGCCTCCTGTGACTGCGGGTCCTCGAACGCGATGGACGTCGACTCCCTGGGCCAGGTCCACGTGGTCTACAACGACGCCGACAAGGGCAGCGTGCGCTACGACCTGCGCAACGCCGCTGGCGTGTGGATCGAGGGTGGGAGCCAGGCCATCCCCGCCTGGGGCGGGATCTCCGGCACCTACATCGACGGCGTCATCGATGCCTCCGATCGCTTCCAGGTCGGCTACGACTGGATGAGCCCCTCCGGTGCACGCCAGGTCGAGTACGCCATCCTGGAGTCCGGAGGAACCTGGGAGTCTGGCTACGTCGTCGAGGACTCCAGCATCGCGGGCTCCACCGATGTGGGGGCCTTCGTCAGCATCGATGTCGACGCTGCCAACTACCCCTCATTGGCCTACCTGGACGTGGACCGCCAGGTTCCCGCCATGGTCGATGCCCTCAGCGACCCCTGGCTCGGCCTGGACCTCCTGTACGTGGACCTCGACTACAACTACAGCGCCGAGGTGTTGGGGGACAGTTGCCTCATCGGCTACTGGACCAGCCTGACAGTGGACAGCAGCGGCTACGACAACGTGCTGTACTTCGACGGCTGCGCCCTCGCCGAAGAGCTGCAGATCACCCGACTGGACGTGGACCTCGACAGCCTTCTCTACAGCCACTCCATCACCAAGGATGGCTATTACAGCGACACCGCCCTCAAGGGCTCTGGTGACCTGTGCATGGCCTACCAGCTCGGGGTCTCGTCCGACCTCGGCTACGGCTGCAGCACGGATGGGGGCGACAACTGGTCCCTGGAGACGGTGGACACCGCCGGCTCGACCGGGCTGTACCCGGCCCTGGCCTTCAACAGCTACGACGAGCCCTACATCGCCTACTACAACCAGTCGACCGGAGAGGTCATGGTGGCTCACCACGATGGCACGAGCTGGTCCACCACCGTCCTGAGTCTCGTGGGCAGCTACGGCACCCTGGGAGACCCGATCAGCATCGCCGTGGACTCCAGTGACAAGGTTCACGTGACCTTCTACGACACCAACGATGCGTCACTGCGGTACGCGACCGGGCGTTGAGGCCGAAGAGGCCTGGCTCGACATCCCCCTGGCGGATCTGAACCGCCCGGGGGGCGGAACCGTCAGTCCCAGCCGTGGACCTTGAGCACAAGGTCGTCATGCCTGGTGCGGTAGACCTCGGTAAAGCGCTCGGGACGTGAATTGACTGTGGCCGCAAGGCGCTGGACGCTGGCCAGCTTCCCCTTGTCCATGTGGTCCAGGAGCAGGTAGTCCACACCGGTCTCCTCCAGCCAGGCCATGACGTCGTCTGCCTCATTGGCATAGGTCACCCGCACGGCCTTGCGATCGCTGTACAGGTAGGCCAGTCGCGGCTTGCGAGCGCCCAGCACGGCGTCCTCTGGGGTGTTGTCAGCGGCCCAGCGGTACATGTCCATCAGGGATCGATAGGCAATGGTGCGGTTTGGATGCCTGGCACCTTCGTCGAACTTGGTGCGGACCTGCTGGTACTTGGGGACCAGGTCGTGCAGGTAGTGAAGTTGAGAGACCATCAGAACGCCGGCGAGACCGAACACGGTGAGCGCGGCCAGGTGGGGCCTGGACCTTCCCAACAGGTGCCAGAGCCCGACCAGGGCCAGGACCAGCAACAGGGGCCAGACCATGGCCAGGTAGCGGGTGCGCACCGACTCGGGCAGCCAGCAGAGCAGGGCCAGCAGGTAGAGCGGCAGGTAGAGGTGGAGCGGCCCGAGACGAGAGCGGGTCGCGACATAGCCCGCGACCACAAGGACCAGTACCCCCAACGAGACCCACACGAATCGGTGCCCGGTAAGGTTCTCGCTCAGGACGAGCTGGCTCATCGGATCGGCGCCATAGGCGACGGCATTGTGTACAAGCCGAGCGGCGTAGTCGGCAAGGCTTGCAGTGGCATCATTCTCCTGGAACTTGCTCTGCTTGGAGAGCATCTCCAGGTAGAGGTTGGCCTTGTCGGAAGGCACCAGGACCGAGCGCAGATGCCAGGAACCATCGACCAGCGCCACGATGGCCAGGGCGAAACCCAGGGCCCGCCAACGCCGCCCCAGGAACAGCACCCCCAGCACACCACCCACCAGGGAAATGCCGACGGGACGCACCAGGTAGGCGAGAGCGGCCAGCAGGGCGGCAGGCCCCACCGCCCACCAGGTGCGGCGGCGGCGGAAACCCTCGTAGGCCAACAGGGTGCCGCCGGACAGCAGCAGGTAGGGAGCCTCGGACAGGATCCGGCTCCCGTAGATCAGGATGCGGTTGTTGACCGCACAGGCGAGCAGGGCCACCAGGACCAGGCCTCTCCGATCCGGAACCAGGCGCAGGAAGAAGGCTCCCAGGGTGGCCAGACCCCCGATCATGGCCGCCCAGGAAATCCACTTCAGGCCAACGTAGTCCAGGCCCAGACGCATTCCGGCAGCCAGCACCGCCGGGTAGCCCCAGGGCACGGAGGTCTCGAAGGGCTCTGAGGGCGCCCCCAGGTCCCGGTACTCTCCGAGTTCCGCCAGGGAACGGCCCAGGGTCCAGTACAGGGCGTTGTCCCCACCGCGGGCGACCCGCGGGTCCCAGCACAGCAAGGTGACCACCACCGCCACGACACAAGGCACAGCCACGACAAGCCAGCGAGGCCAGCTGTCGAGCCAGCGCAGAAACATCAATGGCGCCATCCACAGTCGCTGCATCGGGGCACCCTAACTGGGTCGAAAGGCCTCCAGATGAGGGGTCAGCGCACCCACATCAGCTGGGAGATGGCCCAGGACCACGAGTAGCCGATGGTGCTGTAGGCCCCCCAGCCCTGCCCTGCATGGTTGCCTGTCTCGTTGTGGTCCGCATTCACTCGCTGGCCCCAGCGTGTGCCTCCGTTCCAGTCACAGTGGCTGCCGCTGTCCAGGAAGTCGGTGCCCAGGTAGTCCCTCTGGTTGATGCCATAGCTGCGATGGTCCGTGCAGCCCCACTCCTGGGCATAGGGGTCCATCATGCCGTTGAAGTAGTCCTGGAAGTCGCCGGAGATCTCCCACCCCTCACCGGCGAAGAGCACCAGTGCACTGTCGTACTCACTGCCCAGGTCCTCGACGAAGTCGTCGCCAAGATCGGTGGGGTAGGAGCTTCGCAGCTCGCTGAACGCAACCGTGCTGTAGGCCGGGTACTTGGAGCAGCCCGGCGCCGTGAAGTCGAACACGGTCTCCTCCAGCAGCTCCGTGTCCTCCCAGAGGGCATCGTCGTAGTCGATGTAGTCCTCGACACAGCGCATCACCAGGGTCCAGCCACCCCCGTGGGTCCCCATGTCGCACCAGGCCTGCCAGGGGGCGTTCCCTGACCCACCGTCGATCCAGATCAGCCCGTCCGCTGGGGTGGTAAGCGTGTTCACGGCGTCCAGGCAGTGCTCGGCGGGACAGGCCGCCGACGAGCCCAGCAGGTCCGCCGGTTCATCGACCGTGCCGTCGCAGTCGTTGTCGATGCCATCACAGACCTCCTGCGCATCCGGATGGACTTCACCGTCGTCGTCATCGCAGTCATCGCCTGCCGGGTGGCCATCACCGTCTACGTCTACGTCTACGTCTACGTCTACGGTGCCTCCAGCGCTGTCCGACACAGTCAAGACCTTGGGAGTGCAGCCGATGACCAGCAGCGCGGCCAGCGTGACCGGGACGATGGTGAGGCTGGTCATGGGCGTTCCAGGTCCAGACTGTACCCTGAATGGCCGGTGGCCCTGGCTCCGAATGGACCGAGACGATGGTGAGGTCTACCGAGGGTGGCCGCGCCACCGTGGCCACCCACCGAACAGGCGTGCTCCCGTCACCGGTCGCCTGGAGCCGCCTCCGGAGGAATCTGCTCCGCACGGGGGACTGGCCCGCCACCCTGTTCCCTGGCGGATTCGCGCTCAAAGGGGGCCGGGTGGAACTCGTTGATCTCCACGGGCTCCGTGTACTCGATCAACGGGTAGCGGTCCTCCTGCAGGAAGGTGTGGGGCAGGTGCAACGGGTGGTCGTCTGTGATCAGCTTCGCCCCCTCGGCGACCGCGTGGAGTTGCTCGGTGGAGTACCAGAGTTCCGGCAGATCCCGTCGGACCTGGACGCGGCTGTGGCGCTGCACCCGGATGGGCTCGTCGCCAGCGCGCCCGACCAGCATTCCGATGTCGTCGGACAGCTTCCACATGGTGGCGTTGGGGAAGACCGCAAGGAAGGTCGCAACCTCGCGCTTGAAGGCGTCATTGCTGATGCGCCACATGTGGAGCCTGCCGGCGTAGAGCCCACCTGGCTTCAGGCGGGACCTTGCCAGCTTGTTGAACTCCAGGGTGCTCAGCTCCAGGTACCAGGCATACAGCGCCGCATCGTTGATCAGGATGTCGTACTGGTTCGTACTCGTGAGCAGGAAGTGCCGACCATCATTTTCGAAGAAGCGGAACTTCTCGGTGCTCATGACCGCGGCTTCCTGGCCACGCATGAACTGCACCATGTCCAGGAGCTCCCCGTCGATGTCGACCCCCCACACCTCGTCCAGGCTCTCCTGGCGCAGTGCATCGAGCGTGACCAGACCCGAGCCCACCCCCATCACCACCGCCATGCGGGCTTCCGGATGCAGGGCGACAAGCAGACCGGGATCGCTCCCACCACCGGCGACGCGCTCCCCGTGAATGAGCATGGTCTTGCCGTGGGTCGGGTGCCGCAACACCACCGTGGAACTGTTGCGGCCCTCGGTAAATTTCAGGACCTCTTCGCCGTCGAACAGGATCATGTGGGCGTGAGGCGGGGCCAAAAGGGCCAGCCCGGCAAAGACAGCCGCCAGCACGACCATGGGCCGCACCGGGCTCTTGCGGGCCGGGTCCGGCTCCCCTTCGAGGGTGTACCTGCACCAGACCGCGACCACCAACAGCATCCCGGTGACCAGGACGAGGCAAGCCACCGCCCCCAGCCAGGGCATGAACAGGAAGCCGGTGAGGAAGGAACCCGCGATTCCCCCAACCGTCGACAGCGCAGCCAGGGACCCCACGCCCTGGCCCAGGCCCCCCACCCCCCGGATGGCGAGCTGAGAGGCCAACGGGAACAGCGCCCCGGTGCACACCGCAGGCATGAACACCGCCGGGAACAGCAGCAGGGCGCGCTCCAGGGGAAGCACCAGGCTGAGCCGCCGCAGCGTGACCACGGCGTCCATGGTGCCCACGCGGGGCAGCATGGCCAGGATCGCAAGGCCGGAACAGAGACCCATCAGGCCGATCAGCCCCGTGAACAGGCGTTCCGGAGAGACCCTGCGCTGGAGGACCGGGTAGACCACCCACGACCCGGCCCCGTGGCCCAACAGGAAGGTGGTGAGGATCAGGCCGAACACAAAGGTCGACGGGTTGAAGCCGAACTGTGAGAAGCAGCGCGTCCAGAGGATCTCAATGGCCAGGGCGGCAAAGCCGACCGTGAGGTACGCCACCGCCACCACCGTCGCACGGGGCGTCCAGGCACCGGCCTCGTCCGAGGAGACCACCACCTCGGCCGTGGTTGTCGGGGTTCCAAAGCGCCACAGGGCCAGGCCCCCCAGCAGAGCTGCGCAGAGGTTGGCCCCGGTCCCGGTCCAGGCCGTGGCCGGGAAGCCAAACAGGCCAATCGTGAAGAAGGTCGTGACGTAGCAGCCCAGCGTCGCCCCGAGCAGGTTGCCGCCGTACATCCAGGAGACGCCCCGGCCGATGTCCTCATCGGACTGCACGAAGGCCTTGCAGACCACAGGCAACGTGGCCCCGGAGGCCAGCGTGGGAGGCAGCAGGATCACCGACCCGAACACGAAGTGCAGCGCGGTCTGGAACGCCAGCGAGTCCGGCCCCCACTCCGCCGACCACAGGTAGATGCCCTCGACCCCGCTCAGCGCGTAGGGGAAGACCTGGCCGTAGAGGCCAAGGAAGAGTTCGAGGCCGATGAATGCGACCAGTGGAGACAGGCGAACCCGATCGATGAGGCGACCGGCGACAAGGCTACCTGCAGCGATCCCGCCCATGAAGACGGTGAGGATGGTCGTGATCGCCGGGTAGGTCACCCCGAAGAGCGACACCAGGCGCCGCATCCAGGACATCTCGTAGGTGAGCGTCGCGAAGCCCGAGAAGACAAAGGCGACGATCAGCAGCGGCTTGGCGAGCTTCACGAATCCACAGGGTGAGAAGCTCCGTCGGAGAACCCCACACAGGATACCGGTTTGCCCTGGCCACGTCACATCGGCGACAGGTTCCAGGGGCCGAGACCTGGACCCGCCGCGTGGCTTCACCACGATCGAAAGGGACGGATCCCACGAGTTCGGTGGTCGCTACGGGGTCTCCGATGGGCGCAAAGCGCCGATTCACGGGCGTTCCGGGCTGAACGTGGCCGGAGGCCCGACGAGTTGGTAGGTTCCTCGACCCCATTGTCGAGAGAGCATCATGTCGAGTGGGTCACTTCTCTACACCTCCCCTGCACGCTTCATGAGCCTCGGCGCCGAGTATCGGATCTACACCGATCGCCTGGAGCTCGAGAGTCCCGTCCTGCCCACCCTGGTGGTTCACTTCCAGGAATTCGAACGGGTCGCCGTGAGACCTCCACTGGTTGTGATGGATCTCTTCCGGGCAGATTCATCGCCGTCCGAGGCCATTGCCCTGAAGTTGGACCTCTGCGACCTGGCCCGCCACGTGGCCGTCGTGAGAACGACCGGGGTGTTCCGCAACCTCCGATTCGTGCCCTCAGACCCGGACGCCTTCGCAGCGGCACTCGAGTCGGCGTTCGACAACTGGAGCCAGGGTGACGCCTCGCCGGGCGGGGGCACCTGGCCCGTGCCCTCGGGTGTCCGCGAGGGCAGCGTCGGACCCGTCCAGGACCTGGACGACTTGCGACGGGAGTGGACAAGGGCAGAAGCCGACCCGGACGGCTTCTGGCTGGACATCACGCACTCACTGATCGACTGGCGGACGCCCCCCACCATCGGAATGGAGGGGAACTACTACACGGTGGCGGAGGAGCCCTTCCGCTGGTTCTCCGACGGTGTCCTGAACGTGACCGAGAACTGTCTGGACCGCCACCTGGAGACCCGAGGCCAGAAGACGGCAATCCTGTGGGAGGGGGACGAACCGAGCGAGGTTCGCACGCTGACCTACACCGAGCTCCACCGCGAGGTCTGCCGTGCTGCAAACGCACTCCGGTCTCTCGGTGTAGACCGGGGGGACCGGGTCGTGATCTACATGGGAATGGTGCCAGAAGCTGCGGTGGCCATGCTCGCCTGCGCCCGGCTGGGAGCGATTCACTCCGTGGTCTTCGGTGGCTTCTCCGCGACGAGTCTCCGGGACCGCATCCTGGACTGCGATGCGCGGGTCGTGATCACCCAGGACGAGGGAAGGCGGGGAGGCAAGGCCATTGCCCTGAAGGCGATCTGTGACGAGGCGCTCGCAGAGCCGACTTCGGTGGAGCGCGTGCTCGTCTATCGCCGCACAGGCAACGAGGTGCCCTGGGTGGAGGGGCGAGACACGTGGTGGCACCAGGCCCTGGGGACAGCCGACGACGCCTGTGCTGCCGAGGCCATGGCAGCCGAAGATGTGCTCTTCATCCTCTACACATCCGGCTCCACCGGTCGTCCCAAGGGCGCTGTTCACACCTGTGGCGGCTACCTGACCTACGCGGCCTATACCCACCGCGTGGTCTTCGACCTGCGCGAGGACGACGTCTATGCCTGCATGGCGGACGTCGGCTGGATCACGGGCCACAGCTACATCGTCTACGGTCCGCTGGCCAACGGCGCGACCACGCTGATGTTCGAGTCCACCCCGACCTACCCGGACCCAGGCCGGTACTGGGATGTGGTGGCACGACACGGGGTGACGATCTTCTACACCGCTCCGACTGCCATTCGGGCCCTCGCCGCCCACGGTGCGGACCCGGTCGCAAGCCACGATCGCAGCACTCTGAGGGTCCTGGGAACCGTCGGTGAACCCATCAACCCCGAGGCCTGGGTCTGGTACCACCAGGTGGTCGGCGAGGGACGCTGCACCATCGTGGACACGTGGTGGCAGACCGAGACAGGAGGCATCTGCCTGTCACCAGTGGCCCCCGCAACGCCGACCCGTCCGGGCTCCGCAACCTTCCCCCTGCCCGGGATCATTCCCGTGTTGCTGGACACCGAGGGTCGCCCGGTCCTCGGCCCCGGAGAGGGTCAACTCACCCTGGCTCGTTCCTGGCCTGGCCAGGCGCGGACAGTCTGGGGCGATCACGGGCGCTACATCTCGACCTACTTCAGCGCGTTCCCCGGCTACTACCAGAGTGGTGACGGATGCCGCCGCGACGCCGAGGGCTACTACTGGATCACCGGCCGGATCGACGATGTCATCAACGTCGCCGGACATCGCATGGGGACCGCGGAGTTCGAGGCGGCGCTCGTCACGCGGGCAGAGATCTCCGAAGCGGCAGTGGTGGGCTACCCCCACCCCGTGAAGGGACAGGGGGTGTATGCCTACGTGGTGCTACAGCAGGGCACCGGCACCAGGGAGTCGCACCTGACCGACCTCCAGGCCACCCTGCGTTCGGAGATCGGTGCCCACGCGCGGATCGATCGCCTCCAGGTGGTTCCCGGGCTTCCCAAGACCCGCTCGGGAAAGGTGATGCGGCGAATCTTGCGAAAGGTCGCTGAGGGCAGTTCGGATGACCTGGGGGATACCTCGACCCTGGCCGATCCAGGGGTGGTGGCGGCGATCGTCGCCGGCGCAGAGGGCTAGCAACGAGCGGGCTCCCCTTGCTTCAGCGCCTGGTCCCCTGCTGTTCACACGCCGTCACCTGGGTAAACAAGGCACAGCCCTCCAATCTCTCCGCGCGGTAGAGCGCGTCTTCTTCTTGTTCGAACTGGAGCCGCCAGACCTCTTCTCCGGTGGCCGTGTCCACCTCCACCAGCGCACTGTGGGTCCCCGCAATCGCATCTGGGCAGTTGAAACAATGGCCCCGGGCAATGAGCACGTGCTCCCCACCCGGCGTGCGATCGGCGTCTCCCCAGATCGACTCCAGGAAGTCCGGCTCCTCCCACGCCCAGAGCTTCGTCAGGGTCCCCCCCTCGACATCGAGCCCAAACTCGACCACCTGTGAGCGATCTTCACCGGGCCGACCGATACCGTTGTCGTAGACCAGGAGCCGGTTTCCAGCCAACTCGGGTGCGTGCTGGCTGTAGAACCAGTCCTCGTTGCCCAGCGCCAGTCCCTCTTCATCGACCAGGGTGATGTCTCCGTTGGGGCCCAGGGTCCAGATCACCTCGCCGGTCTCCACATCGACTCGCAACACCCGGTTGATGGTCCTGAGGCTGAGCAGCAATGCCGTGCCCTGGTCATCCTCGATCCACTCGGCCTGGTTGGCGTGAAAGGGATCGTCAATGTCCCGGCCGCCGGGAAGCTCGCCCGCGTCGATGGCCTCCTGGCTCGACCAGCGCCAGGCCAGGTCATTGGTCTCGCGGTCCAGCACCTCCACCGCAAACCCCTCGAAGGTGACGCCAGCCACCTCGTCTTCGGTCTTCACCAGGGTGAGCACTCCAAGCCCCGGCACGTCCTGGACGTGGTGGTGGTAATGCTCCTCGTCGAGCTCACCGGGGGCCAGCCAGGAGCGTTCCCAGTTCAACGCGACCTCGGTCGGGCGCCCCCCGTAGCCGGAGCCACCGTAGAGCACGCGACCGTCAACCACCGTGGCATCGATGTCGGCCGCGGAGCCTGGAGGAAGGGGGTAGGACCACCGCGCCCGGCCCTGTGCATCGACCACCACCAACTGCTCCCGGTCGGCATGGTGGCCGTTCTCGCCATGGTTGAACAGAGTCCACGCCCCATCGCTGGCCTCCGGGTCACCCGTGACGGTCCAGTCGGGTGTCTCGGGACTCAAGGCACCGCTGGTGTGCTCGAAGGAGAGAGCTGCGGTACCGGCCTCCAGTTCACAGAGGTAGGTGGTGTCGGCGAGAAGCCCCTGGAGCGCCAGTTCGTGGGAGGCCGAGACTGCCCCCTGGACGCCGTGCACCTCGTCGTCGTCGTCCTCGGCCACACAGGTCACCGCCACGGGTGACGGGTCATCGAGTTCGATGCTGAGATCCGCCTGGTGCACCCGGTCGGAATGCACATGAACCGAGAGTTCCACGCCCTCCCCCGCCCAGCGGGTTCCGCAGGCCGCCAGGAGGACCCAGATCACCGGGACGGCGCCCACCGCCGAAACCCGCAGGCTTCCGAGAAGCGCCAGACGGGGACCTGCCTCGTGCGTCTCGCGCGGCCAGAAGAGAACTGCCCCAGCCCCATCGAGGACTCCAGATGATCACGGTGAAGGTCGAGCATACCCCCCTGGATCTCAGGGAGACAACGCGGTTTCCGGGTCCCGACCTGGGCCATCGGTGACGCCTATTGGTGGGTCCACGCCGCCATCCTTCCGATCCTCACGAAAGGCGGCATGACGTTCATCGCCCCGGCCAGAACGTCCACGCGCCCGTCCCCGTCCAGGTCCCCGACCGCCAGGGAGACCAGGGCGGTGGGCGTGTCATCCAGGGGATGCCTTGAAAACCCCTGGGCGCCATCGTTCTCGTACCAGACCACGCTCTGCCGTACCGGGTCCTCGGCAAGGTTCGCCATGGAGGTGGCCACCACGTCCAGATCGCCATCGCCATCCAGGTCCCCGGCGGCCACCGCCGAGGCGTCGTACAGGGGTCCGATCCAGTGGTGGTCGAAGCGCAGGTCTCCCTGGTTCTCCAGCCACTGCACCCCGTGCCAGGGCTTGGGATGAGGATCGGCGTCCAGGGCGTCGCCGTTGGTGAGCAGTACATCCGAGTCGCCATCCCGGTCCAGGTCCACCATGGCCAGGTTCGACAGGCCGTACATCGGGTGGGGCCCTGTGTAGAGGGGACGTTGCTCGAAGCGGCCGCCGCCCTGGTTGAGCAGGGCGAGCACGACCTCGTGTTCCTGGGAGATCAGCACGATGGCGTCCAGGAGCCCGTTGCCATCCAGGTCGGCCAGCGGCACGTGACTGGTGCCATTGCGCTGGAGCACCCAGTGGAAGACAAAGTGACCCTGCCGGTTCTCCAGCCAGCCGGCCCCTCCGGCGTGGAACATGCCAAAGGCCGCCACCATGATGTCCAGGTCGCCGTCGCCGTCCAGGTCCCCAGGCCGGACGTCGCAGACCTTGGGCAGGCCCGTCGCGAGTACCCGGGTGACCCAGCCCTCGCCGGTCTGCTCCAGGAGCACGACCTCCCCGGCCTCGTCGTCTGTGGGCGCCAGTGTTCCCAGGGCAGCAACGAGGATGTCCAGGTCGCCGTCGCCATCGAAATCCACCGGCTCCGTGCGGGTCGGTGCAGCGACATCCCCCAGCACGCTCTCCTGCCACACACCCGCAGCGTCACGGCGCACCCACCTGAGGGCATTCGCCTTGGTGTCGGAGACAACCACGTCAGGGTGGCCATCCCCATCCAGGTCGGTGAGCGAGACATGGCCGATGATCGGCGGGCCCGCCGGGTCTCCGGGCTCCCAGGATTCCCCCAGGGAACGGCGCACGAAGGGAACAGGCGAGGGTGTCTCGTTCAGCGCGGGCTTCTCCAGGGTCTCGGGCGCCCGAGCCTGGTACCAGCTCAGCGCCGCTTCCACCTCGGCGGCGGTCAGAGGCGTCCCCAGCCCGTACTGCTCGACCAGGCCCGCAGCCCGGTAGATCTGGTCGGGCCATCGTTCCCGAGGCAGGAGCTCAGCGGGAGGGACGACGTGACAGCGACCGCAGGCCTGGACCCCAAGGTCGGGTTCCGAGGACCGGCAGGCCGGGCCAACAGCCCACACTGCCCCGAAAAGAAGACCGGGCAGCGCCAGGGCAGAAAGGGCCCGGCCCATGGGAATCCGGCCCCTCGGCTCCCTCACGGGGCCAGGTTCCCAGTGCAGCACGACGGGCCAACGCCAGGTGAGATCGTCGCCTCCAGGAGCACGGTGCAGGGGACGGGAACTCCGATCAACCGGTCTTGGAAAAATCGGGACGCTTGCGCGACAGGAAGCAGGTCACCCCCTCCGTGGCGGCCGCCGTGCAGGCGCTTTCGCCAAAGGCAGCGTAGCCAAGCTCCAGTGCCTCCTCCAGTGTGGCCGCCGAGGCGGAGGCCTGGATGGCCTTGCCGATGATGTCGATGACCTCGACGCTCAGCAACTGCTTGCCGGCCATGGGGTCCACGGCGGGAAGCTCACCGATGTCCACCGGGCCCTCCGTGATGCCCGGCAGTCCGGCCGCGAGCTCCGTCACCCGATCTGCGGCCAACTCCACCAGTCCACGGTAGTCGTCCGCGAGTCCATCCACGATGCCCAACTCCAGGGCATTGGAAGCCTTGAGCCGGGTGGCTGTGCGCAGCATCTCGTGGAAGACCGTCGCCGCCTGCGGCCAGCGCCGGTAGGGCACGACCATGCCACCGATGCCCGGGGCGATCCCGAGGGTGATCTCCGGGAACTGCAGGAAGGCCCTCTTCGAGGCCACGATGCCGTGACAGCGCAGGGCCAGCTCCAGTCCGCCGCCCAGGGCCATGCCGTTGAGCGCAGCGACCACCGGCTTGTCCATTCCATCCAGGTGGCGCAGAAGGCGGCTGCAGTCCCGGGCGTACTGGACAGAGAGTTCCTTGTTGCCCAGGCATTCGGGAAAGCGCCCGATGTCCGCCCCGGCGCAGAAGGCCTTGTCGCCGTAGCCCACGATGACGAAGCCCTTTACCGCCGCGTCCTTCTCGTGGGCCTGGATGGCGGCCAGCAGTTCGTCGGTCACCGTGTCGTCGAGGGCGTTCATGGCCTGGGGCCGACGCATGGTCAGGACCTTCACGTCCCCCAGGTCGTCCACGAGCACATGCTGGGAAAAGGCGGTGTAGTCGGACAGCGCCTTGCCAGGACCGGGACCCCCAGGACGCTGCTCGGCAAAGCCAGCATTGATGGTGGTGACGTCCTGCTCGCCCAGGCGGGCCATCAGGCTCAGGGGCCCCTCCTTGAAGCCCAGGGCCAGGGTGCAGCCCAACTCCAGGTCTGCCTGGGAGCCGATGCCACGGTCCAGGATGTCGTAGCTCTGGGAGAAGAGGGAGCCCAGCAAGCGCGTACGCACCAGCGAGGTGGTCTCGTCAGAGACCGGCACACGCTGTCCTGGCTTCAAGGTGACCCAGGTGTCCACCGAGCGGAAGAGCGAGGCGGGACGGTAGTGCTCCCCCTCGGTCATCTGCAGCGTGTTGGTGTGCCAGATGATGGGGTTTCCGCGGGCCAGGTTCAGCACGAAGAAGGGGCCGGCATGCACATAGTCGTGTGCCACGCTGTCCACCTCGTGGGTGGTGGTCCCCTCGTCGAGACAGAGCACGGCCTCGTTGCACCAGTTGTCGAAGACGCGGTCCAGCATGAAGCAGAGCGCATCATCGGTGACCAGGGGCACCTTGCCGGTGGACGCGAAGAGCCAGCGGAGCCAGGACACGACCTCGGGATCGCCCTTCTCCCACGCGATGACCTCGACCGCCGGGTTGCGCCAGGCAGGGGCGAAGAAGTGCGTGACAGTGGTGCGGTCGGGCTTCTTCAGGTCGCAGAAGAGCTCGTGCGCAGGCAGGGAGCTCGTGTTCGACGTGATGACGCACTCAGGGCCGACAACGTCCTCGATCATGGAGAAGATCTTGCGCTTGAGGGGCAGGTCCTCCGTGGCGGCCTCGATGACCCAGTCGCAGCCGGCCATGTCGGCGTAGTCGGTGGTGGTGGTGATGTTCTGCTGGACCGCCTCGGCGGCCTCAGGGGTCATCTTGCGACGGGCCACGCCCTTGGCGGCATACCCGGCGTAGCGTTCCACCGCGGACTGCAGTGCCTTGTCGTCAATGTCCACCAGGACCAGCTCGAGTCCCGGCACGGCGGCCTTCAGGTAGTACCCGATGTCCGGTCCGATGGTCCCTGCACCGACAATGGCCACGCGCCTGGGCAGCGACCGGGAAGGCCGCAGGAGAAGGGGGTTCAAGGGAAGAGCCGCAACTCCGATCGCCATCGCGTACCTCACCGGTTGGAGTACTCGTGCCTGTAACCGGGAACACCCCCCGTCCGTGGCACGCGAGCAGGCAAAAGGGAGAGACAGCAGGCAGAAGCCCGACCGGGTCTAAAGCAATCCAGGAGCGCTCATTCGAGACTCAACTCAACCCCTGGATGATGCCCTCCTCGTCGATGTCCATGCGCGTGGCACCAGGAACCCGTGGCAGGCCGGGCATTCGCAGGATGTCTCCGGAGATCGGCACCAGGAACCCGGCCCCAGCCGCGATCTCGATTTCCCGGATGTGAATGTCGAACCCCACGGGAAAGCCACCGCCCTTGGGATCGTCGGAGAAACTGGCCTGGGTCTTGGCAATACAGACGGGCAAGCCCGCAAGCCCCAGGCGACCGATGCGGACCAGGTCTCGCTCAGCCTTGCGGCCCCAGACCACGTCGCGGGCTCCATAAATCGCCTGGCAGACGCGCTGGACCTTGGCCTTGACCGGCTCCGACCAGTCGTACAGAGGTGTGAAGCCTGGCTCGACCCTGTCAAGCAGGTCGACGATGGCCTGGGCCATGTCCGTGGCGCCCGCACCCCCTTCGGCCCAGCCACGACAGATCGCTGACTCGACTCCCCTGGTGTTGCACCAGTCCTGGACCACGGCGACCTCGGCATCGCTGTCCGCCGAGAAGTGGTTGATGGCCACAAAGGGCGTCAGTCCAAACTCGTGGACTGAGGCGAGGTGACGGGCCAGGTTCGGCAAGCCCTCCGCCACGGCGGCCGGGTCTGGCTGGTCCAGGTCCTTCGCCGCCACGCCACCGTGGGACTTCAGTGCCCGCAGGGTGACCACCAGGACCACGCAGGCAGGTTCCAGGCCGGCGGAGACGCACTTGATGTCCAGGAACTTCTCGGCGCCCAGGTCAAATCCGAAGCCGGCTTCTGTCACCACGTAGTCGGCAAGCCCCAGGGCGGTCCGGGTCGCGATGACCGAGTTCGTGCCCTGGGCAATGTTGGCGAAGGGCCCACCGTGAATAATGGCGGGAGTGCCCTCCAGGGTCTGGACCAGGTTGGGCCGGATGGCGTCCTTGAGCAGCATCGCCATCGCTCCAGTCACCCCCAGGTCCCGGGCATAGATGCCCTCACCGGTTCTGCGTGCCTGTCCGACCAGGATGCCATCGAGCCGTCGCTTCAGGTCGCTGAAGCCCTCGGCCAGGCACAGGATGGCCATGATCTCGCTGGCTGCGGTGATGTCGAAACCGCTCTCCCGTGGAATGCCCATCGTCCGGCCGCCCAGGCCCAACACCAGGTGGCGCAAGGCCCGGTCATTCATGTCGATGACCCGTCGCCAGATCACCGTGCGGGGCTCAAGCTTCAGGGGGTTCCCATGGTGGATGTGGTTGTCCAGCACCGCCGCCAACAGGTTGTGAGCGGCGGCGATGGCGTGGAAGTCCCCGGTGAAGTGCAGGTTGATGTCCTCCATCGGGATGACCTGGCTGTGCCCACCGCCGGCCGCCCCACCCTTCTTGCCCAGGCACGGGCCCAGGGAGGGCTCTCGCAGCACCACGCAGCCCTTCTGGCCGATCCGGGCCAGGCCCTGGGCCAGGGCCACCGAGGTCGTTGTCTTTCCCTCGCCCGCAGGCGTGGGCGTGATGGCCGACACCAGGATGAGCTTGCCCTGGGGCCGCTGGCTGTCACCAGGCAGGATCTTGGCCTTGTCGTAGCCATAGGGCACCAGTTGGTCCGGGCGCAGTCCCAGTTCGGCTGCCACCTCCGTGATGGGTCGCGGGGTGGCTGTTCGAGCGATTTCGATGTCGGTAGGCATGAGCACTCCCATCAATGGAGGGCGATAGTCCCACAAGGCGGTCCATCCAGGCTGCTGGCCTTGGAATCGATGACCAGCAGTCCTGTGGCTTCTACCCGGGAAACTGCGGCTACTCGCATACTCCCGCACCGGTGAAAGCAACGTCGTCCATGGCCAGGGCGCCGGTCTCCGTCACGTCCAGGATCCACTCCACGGAAACCACCCGGCCGGTGTCCAGCGCCGGTTCGTTCTCGGTGAACAGGCTCAGGGGGAGCCGGTAGGTCTCGTAGACGGACTTCGGCTGCAGTCCAGTGGCCACCTCTGCAGCAGGACGCAGAGCCCCCTGGGGCGCCTGGGAGAGCAGGATGGTCCCACTCCGCCCGTCTGCGTCCGTCAGTCGCAGATGCAGGTCCTGGGTGCTTCCCGCGGGATTCCGAGAATCGGAATGAAGCTGGAGCAGGCGAAAGCTGAGCACAGGCCGGTCGGAGAGGTCCAGGCCCGCTCCGTTGCCCACGACCTGGCGCAGGGAGGCACCCGGTGCATCCCAGGCAAACTCCAGGCCCCAGTTGGGGTGGTAGAGGGTGTCCTGGGTGTCGTACATCCAGCGCTGGCGGTACACCGACAGGCCGGTGTGTTCGACAGCCAGGCCCAGGTCATTGACGCCATCTTCCGTGGACACGAGACTCGGGACCTGGGCGGTGGCGAAGACCGTGGCCCCTTCGGCCTGGAGGTCAACAGCGTAGAAGCCCCACCCGGGATTGAACAGATCCAGCGTCCCGTCGAACAGGTCCCCGGTACTGGTGAGATCCGTGTAGTTGCTCTCCCCCCCATACGCCGTCTGGCTGCAGGCCAGCACGGCCGCAGCACCACTGGACGCCATTCGGTAGTCGGAGACGATGGCCTTGCCACCCGCACAGATCCAGGCCGCCAGGGCCTCGTCACTGGCATTCTCGTCGGTCGCGGCCCCGCCCTGGGTGGCGGAGATCACCAGGTCCCAGCCGCCTGCAGAGATCCCCGCCGAGAATGCGCTGTGACTCCCCAGTCGCACCGCTCGGATGGCGCCGGTCGCCTCCAACTGGTCCAGAGCCAGGCCATAGGCGTCCTCGCCGAGAACAGCGTCCACAAAGTAGAGGACCTCGGCGGGGTCGTCGGCCACGGGCTCTGCGGCGAGGAGGATCTCCATCTCGGCACGGACCAGCGCGACTCCAGCGGCCGTGTCGACGAAGGCATCACTGAGGAAGCCGTTCACAAAGGTCTGGCCCTCGACCCCTGTGATCACCGGAACGTCGATCCAGGACCAATCGCTGTCGGTGGTGGTCTCGTCGGAGGAGAAGTCATCGACGACGAGCGGGTGGGCGTCGAGAAACTGGATCCGGGACTCGGGACCGAAGGGCACCAGGTCCTGGTCCCCTCGCAAGACCGGAAGAGCCGAGAGGTCATCCTCCAGCTGGTACTTCCACCAGGCCAGAAGGCCCGCCGCTGCCACGGCCTGGTGGTCCTCCCGGCTGATGGTGGCGTCCAGGAGTGAGCCCTCCTCGGTGAAGCCGTAGTGGCTGCCGCCGACGAGGTGCACGAACTGGCTGGGACGGGCACCGGCCTCGAACACGGCGATGGACTGTCCATAGGCGACACAACCGTCCTGGTCGCGGGAGCCGTAGATCACCTGGAGGGGAGGCATCCCGGTGTAGGCGGTGAGGTAGTCCTCCTCTTCCTCGTCGGGACAGGGGGCCAGCAGGCTCACTGCGCGAATGGTCCGGGCCGCGCTCGCGTCGTAGGGCCCGAGCCCCTGGAGGGTGAGAAGAGCACTTCCATGGGAGTGGCCGGCCAGGCCCAGGCGCCCGGTGTCCACAAGGCCGGAGTAGCTGTGCTCGGACGACTGGCTCCAGCCGATGACCTCCTCGATCGTGTCCAGGAACAGGAGATCGTGGCCTGCCCACCATTCCCCGTCGCCCCAGTTCCCGCTGGCATCGATCCCGTTGTGGTCGATGGAGACCACGACGATTCCATGGCTCGCCAGGTGGGTGAAGAGGGTCGTGTAGTCGAGGTAGTGAGAGCCACCGGCGTGCTCGAAGAACACCGTGGGGAAGGGTCCACTGGAGAGGGCGGCATTCTGGCCTTCACCCTCGGCGAGTGCCGGGTAGTACACCACGTAGTCACGGCTCAAGGCCGAGCCGTCCAGCGTGGAGGTGGTCGCGTGGGTCCGCCATCCCACCGGGTGAGGGCCGACTGCGAGCCAGTTCACCTCGGGGGCCTCGTCCCCAGTACAGTCCTGCCCGGTCTCCGACAGACCCGAGTCGGAGTCCGTGGGCTCCTGTTCCAGGACCATGCCACCCGACGTACAGGACAGGAACACGGCTCCACATGCCACCAGGAAGACCCCAGCAGCGCACCTCAGAGCACAGAGAACCGGAGATCCACGCCCTCCTGCAGCATCAGTGAGAACCGGCGGGTCATTCCGGTCGCTGGTGCTTCCCATCCTTCCATCCTGGTTGAGACACAAGTGACAAGGTCACCAGGATACTCCGACGTCTGGCCCAGGGTTCGGCCTTCCTCGGTGAACACTTCCTCTCAGATCATCACCCCGGCCAGGTACGAGGCCGCGTTGACGATGGCGGCCACCCCAAAGGCCCGGGCCCAGCCAACCCCGACCAGGTTTCGATAGACCACAGTCTCCAGGAGCACCACCCCGGCCTCGCCGGTCGCGATGTAGAGCCAGTAGTCCGACACGACCTGGGGCCAGGCGAACCACAGCAGGGGGTGGGTCAAAGCCGTGCCCAGGCCTGCCGCCAGCGCAGGTTTCCAGGGGTGGTCCCTGCGCATCAGGAGTGCCGCAGCAGGCAACTCGACCGCCAGGGTCAGGCCGAAGCTCGGCAGCCAGGCGTCGAAGACCACCCGGGTCAGTCGCGACGCAGGGAGAACCACCCGGCCAGGCCCATCAACAGGCCCAGCAGGAGTTGCCCCCCTCGGGGAGCGGGCGCAGTGGCACAGTTCCCCAGGCAGCCATCGCCCTCTGGGACAAAGTCATCGTCGTCCGCCATCTCCATGGCGCAGTCCCGCCCCTCGTCCTCGACCTCGATGCTCGCCTGGGCCACGCCCCAGGTGTTGGCAACCTCCCGGACCTCGTAGCTGGTACTGCCCGGCTCCACACAGGCCAGGGTCAGGTCGAAGCCCTGCCACGTCTCGCAGCCGCGGGCGCACTCGTTGACGCCGTCACCGTCGCAGTCCTCGCAGAGTTCCGGGCTCTCGTCACAGGTCCAGTCCAGGCCCGAGTCGAGCTCCCAGTTCTTGCAGTAGTCGGTCTCGTAGTCGGCATCCGAGGACTCGTATGCCCTGCCCTTCACGGCGGTCTCTTCGGGGGTCGGGTCCGTGCGCAGAATCTCCAACTCCTCCCCCAGACCCGGTTCTCCTGCCTCGTGAAGCTCGAGTTTCAGGGTGACCGTCTGGCCGGCCGCCTCGGCGTGCAGGCGCGGTGAGGGCCCGTCATTTGCCGAGGCGAGATTCAACAGCACAAGCGTCCAGAACATGGGACCTCCGGGGGCATCCTACTCCCGGAAGTGCAGTCCTGCTCGATGGGTCCCCAAGGCCAATCCAGGGCGATGGACTCCATCGTGGTGGTCAGAATCCATAGTGTGGGATACAACTGTGTCCCACAATATTTTCTACTGCACGGTCCACAGACGCCATGGCTCCGAGAATGAACGACAAGGCCGCCAACCGAATCGAGCGCTCCCTCGCGATCTCCCTGCTTCGGGGGACCTTTGCACCGGGCAGTCGTCTCCCCACGTTTCGGGAGCTTGCGGTGCAATTTGGAGCAAACCTCGCCACAGTTCAGCGGGCCGTCGCTCGCCTGGAGACCACGGGGCTCGTTCAGACCCGACAGGGAAGCGGAATTCGGGCAAATGATCCCCACCAGGTCGGCGATCTGTCGCTGGTGCCCCTCTGGCTCCTTGCGTTCCGGGACCGACCGGTCCGGGCCGCTCGAATACTCGCCGACTTCCTGGAGGTCAGGCGCCTGCTTGCCGCTCGGCTCATGGTTCGCCACAGGACAAAGATCCTGGAAGGGCTGGGTGCGCTGGCCCAGAGTGCCCAGGCGCTCTCCGGTGCAGGGGATGCCGATCTCGACGCCATCCGCGATGCCGACATCGCCTTCGCACGCATCCTCATGAGCGCCACCGGCAACACCCTGGCCATGGCCGTGGTCAACACGGCGGAGCGCCTGCTCGTGGAAGTACCGGAGGTGGCTGCGGCCATGTACGCCAGCCCCGAGGACAACATCCGGTGCATGGTCACGGTCCTCCAGTTGCTGGCCCAGGACACGAGCGAAGGGGAACTGGGGATCCAGGTCGAGGCGGAGATCGAAGGCATCGATCGCCAGACTGTCCAGCGCTTCGAGGCACTGTTGCTGGCGCAGTTGGCGTGAGCGGGACCTGGAGCCATCGGACCCGGGAAGTCCTGATCTCGGCCATGATTCCGAAGCCGGGCCCGTCACTGCCAGGGCTGGGGGAACTGGAACTCGAAGACTTCTGGGTGCGCTTCGAGGTGACAGCACCCTGGCACCTGCGCCTGGCCCTCCGGTGGGCCACCTGCCTGGTGGGTGGCATGCTCCCCCTGCTGCTCGGCTACCGGGCCACGCTGCCAAAGCTCACACCGGCAGCGCGCGAGGAGGTCCTGCAGCGGGGCCACCGGCTGCCGCTCTTTCAGGATCTGCTGATGGTCGTGAAGGTCGTGGCCTGCCTGGCCTACTTCGACGCCGATGGGGTGCAGGCCCAGGTGCGCTCATGATGCGAATCGATGGCCGCACTGTGGCCCGAGACCTGGAGCAGCGTGCCGACGTGGTGGTGATCGGAAGTGGCCCTGCAGGGTCCAGCGTGGCCCGGGAGGCCACACGCCTGGGAGCGTCGGTGGTGGTGTTGGAGGCCGGTCCATGGGTGGACCCCTCGGACTACCCCCTGAGCGCTTTTGGAGCGATGTCAAAGATGTACCGGAGCATGGGCGCCTCGGTGATGCTGGGGGGCGCCCCCATCCCCTATGTGCAGGGACGCATGGTGGGGGGCAGCTCGCCCATCAACGGTGCCATCTGCTGGCGGCTGCCGCGGGATGTCCACGACGAGTGGGTGCGGGAGGACGGTTCCCTGGCCGACGCCCTGGCGTGGGAGCGCCTCGAGGCGATCACCGACGAGCTGGAGGTCCGCCTGGGGGTTGCCCCCACAGATCCGGGTGTGGCGAGTCGAAAGAACCTGCTCATGGCCCAAGGAGCGGAGGCCCTGGGGCTGGACCATCGACCGATACGGCGAAACGTACGGGACTGCACGGGGCTCGGGCGCTGCATGCAGGGCTGCCCGAAGGGCGCAAAGCAGTCCGTCGACGCCACCCTTCTCCAGGATGCCTTGCGCGATGGGGCCACGGTGCTCAGCTCGGTGGAGGTGACTCGCATCGAGTGTGACCGAGAACGGGCAAGGACTGTGGTGGGGCGTGCCAAGGGGGGCGGCACCGTGCGCATTCGAGCAGAGAAGGCCGTGGTGGTGGCCGCAAGCGCCATTCAGAGCCCGGCCCTGCTGCTGCGGAGTGGGCTTCGCCACGGGCCGGTCGGTCGAAACCTCCAGTGCCATCCCGGAGTCTCGATGGCGGGGAGATTCTCCGAGGCGGTGCGGATGTGGGAAGGGGCCACCCAGGGCCACGAGGTCACCGGCCTGCGCCACGAGGGCCTCAAGTTCGAGGTCCTCGGCTTCGGCCCGGCGGTGTTGGCCAGTCGCCTGGATGGCGTGGGCACACGGCTCTCCGCCGAGATCGCGGAGCTGGACCACTGGCTGGACTGGGGGGTGGCCCTCCGGGCCCAGGCCAGGGGTCGCGTACGCCTGCATCGGGGTCAGGCCGCCGTCTTCTACCGGCCCACGACCGAGGATGTGCGACAGCTTCGACGGGGGCTGCGAGTGCTGGGGGAGATGATGTTGGCCACAGGTGCCGAGTCCCTGTCCCCGGGCGTCCGGGGCGTACCGGAGCGACTGACCGACGTCGCCCAACTCCAGCAACTGGAGGACACGGGGCCGAAGAGTGCAAGGGCCTACACCATGGCCATCACCCACATGTTCGGGACCTGCCGCATGGGTCGAGACCCCGCCACCAGCGTCGTGCGGCCAGACTTTCGCCACCAGGGGGTGCGCGGCCTCTACGTGGCGGACTCCAGTGTGTTTCCTGGCAACATTGGGGTCAATCCCCAGATCCCGATCATGGCCATGGCCACCCTCTGCGCACGCCGGGCCGTGGGCCCCGACTGACCCCGGCCGGGCACTCGCGATATGGGGCCCGACGCCGAATGGCCCCGGAGCAGACCGTGTCCCTCGCCCAAGAGTCCATCCTCTTTTCAGCCCGCCTTTCCCCCGGAGTTCCGGGACTGGTGAACCGGGTCACCCCCACTGAAGCGGGTTGGGACCTGCTCGAGGTCGGCCTGCGACGGCTCGCACCTGGTGAGACCTGGTCGGCGGAAGCAGGGGACCACGAGGTGGCCCTGGTGTTGCTGGGCGGCCGATGCGACGTGGCCTCGAACCACGGAAACTGGGAAGGAGTCGGAGGGCGAGCCGATGTGTTCTCCGGCTTGCCCTGGGCGATCTACCTGCCCCGAGGGACCTCGTTCACGCTCCAGGCCCTCGAAGAAGGTGTCGAGGTCGCCTGCTGCCGGGTACCGACGGACCAGGACCACGAACCGGTACTCGTGCGTCCCGAAGACTGCCCGGTCGAGGTGCGAGGCGGTGGACACGCCACCCGCCAGATCAACGACATCCTGCCCCCCGGCTTCCCCTGCCACCGGATCGTGGCCTGCGAGGTCTACACCCCCGGCGGCAACTGGAGCAGCTACCCCCCCCACAAGCACGACACCCACCGGGTGGGAGATGACGGGCGGTTGGAGGAAGCGGACCTGGAAGAGGTCTACCTGTACAAGCTCCGAAACCCCCGGGGCTATGCCCTGCAACGGGTCTACACCGACGACCGTTCCCTGGATGCCACGGTGGCTGCCCACGATGGGGACCTGGTCCTGGTGCCCGAGGGCTACCACCCCGTCAGCGCCCCCGTGGGCTACGACTGCTACTACCTGAACTTCCTGGCCGGCTCCGCCCAGTCCCTGGCCGCCTCCGACGACCCGGACCACGCCTGGCTCAAGGACGGCTGGCCGCCCCCCGATCCGCGCCTGCCGATGGTCGGGCCGGGGTCTCGATGAGCGCCCGCTACGACCTGGTGAGCATGGGACGCAGCTCGATCGACCTCTACGCCAACGAGATCGGGGCGCCATTTGCCGAGATCGGCTCCTTTGGTGCCTTCGTGGGGGGTTGTCCCACCAACGTGGCCGTCGGCGCAAAGCGCCTGGGGCTGGAGGTCGCCCTCCTGACGGCCGTCGGAACCGATCCCGTCGGAGACTTCGTCCTGGCGTTTCTGGACAGGGAGGGAGTCGACACCCGCTACATCCCTCGCAAGTCAGACCGCCGCACCAGCGCAGTGCTGCTGGGCATCGAGCCGCCGGATCGCTTCCCCCTGGTCTTCTACCGTGAGGGCTGCGCCGACATTGCCCTGGACATCGACGACGTGCTGGCAGCGCCGGTGGACCACTGCCGTGTCCTGCTCATCAGCGGCACGGGGCTCTCCCAGGAGCCGAGCCGCAGCGCCACGATGCTGGCAGCCGAGCGGGCCCGAGACGCGGGGGCCACGGTGGTGCTGGACGTGGACTTCCGCCCGGACCAGTGGCATGACCCCCGAGCCTTCGGGGTGACCTTGCGCAGGGCCCTGGGCCTCGTGGACCTGGTGATCGGCACAGAAGACGAACTTCGGGCCACGGCCCTGGCCGAGACCGCGGGGGTGGAGGTTCGCGACTCCCAGATCTCGGGGGCGCAGGTGGCCGGAGACCTGGCGGGTGCCCTGACGGCGATCTTTGCCCTGGGAGTGGACACGGTGGTGGAGAAGCGCGGGGAGCATGGTTCCGCGGTCCACACCTCTGGCGGAGAGACCCGGGAAGCGCCGCCCTTTGAAGTAGAGGTCTGCAATGTGCTCGGCGCAGGCGACGCCTTTGCCGCGGGCTTCCTGTATGGCCTGCTCCAGGAATGGCCCTGGGAGCGGTGTGCCGCCATGGGCAACGCCACTGGCGCCATCGTCGTGGGCCGCCAGGGATGCGCGAACTTCATGCCCACCCTGGACGAAGCACTCGCCCTTCTGGACAGCCAATAGCAGCCCCGGCTGCCTGGACACCATGGACCGAGGATCCGGAGGAACCATGACCACCCTGCGTCTCACCACTGCCCAGGCCCTGGTGACCTTCCTGCGTCACCAACACGTCGAGCGGGACGGGGTGAGGACTCCCTTCATTGCCGGCTGCATGGGCATCTTCGGCCACGGCAACGTGGCGGGCATCGGCCAGGCCCTCCAGCAGGACCCGGGCCTTCCTTTCGTGCTCGTGCGCAACGAACAGGCGATGGTCCACACGGCCGCCGGCTATGCCAAGGCCCGAAACCGCCTCGCCACCTGGGCCTGCACCACGTCCATCGGCCCCGGAGCCACCAACATGATCACGGCAGCGGCCGGGGCGACCATCAATCGGTTGCCGGTCCTGTTGTTGCCCGGAGACCTCTTTGCCCGCCGCAACGTGGCCCCCGTGCTTCAACAACTCGAGAGCGAGCACGGCCAGGACGTCAGCGTCAACGACTGCTTCCGGCCCATCTCTCGCTACTGGGACCGCATCAATCGCCCGGAGCAACTCTGTACGGCCCTCCCGGAGGCAATGCGGGTTCTGACCTCTCCAGTGGAGACGGGAGCGGTCACCCTGTCGATGCCCCAGGACGTCCAGGCCGAGGCCCATGACTTCCCCGTGGCCCTGTTCGAGCCTCGGACCTGGGTCGTGGGGCGACCCCGGCCCGACCGGGAACTCATCGCCCGGGCAGTGGACTGGATCCGCCAGAGCCGGGCACCGCTGATCGTGGCCGGGGGCGGCGTGACCTACAGCGAAGCCAACGAACTGCTCGCCACCTTTGCCGAGCGCTCGGGCATCGCCGTGGTCGAGACCCAGGCTGGCAAGGGGGCCATCCCCTTTGATCATCCAAGCTGCCTGGGGGCGATGGGGGTCACGGGCACGCCCGGCGCCAACCTGCTGGCCCGAGAAGCGGATCTCGTGATCGGCATCGGTACCCGGTACAGCGACTTCACCACCGCCAGCAAGACCGCTTTCCAGAACCCGGACGTACGCTTCATCAACCTCAACATCGCCTCATTCGACGCCCACAAGCACAACGCCCTGCCCCTGGCGGGCGATGCCCGGGCGACTCTCGAAGAGCTCCTGGTGGGACTGGCCGACTGGCGGGTCGACGACGACTACACCACGCGGGTCGGGACCTGGCAGACCGCCTGGGAGGCCGAAGTGGACCGAATCCACCACCTGGGCCACGGGCCCCTGGTGAGCCAGGGAGAGGTCATCGGTGCCGTGAACCGGGCGGCAGGTCCCCGGGACGTGGTGGTGTGCGCTGCCGGCAGCCTGCCGGGGGACCTTCACAAGCTCTGGCGCACCCGGGACCCCAAGGGCTACCACATGGAGTATGGCTACTCCTGCATGGGCTACGAGGTCGCCGGGGGCCTGGGGGTAAAGCTGGCGGACCCCAGCCGGGAGGTCTTCGTCATGGTCGGAGACGGCTCCTGGCTGATGATGGCCACCGAGATCGCCACCGCCGTGCAGGAGGGGGTCAAGCTGGTGGTGGTGCTCGTGGACAACCACGGCTACGCCAGCATCGGCGGACTCAGCGCGGCCTGTGGCAGCGACGGCTTCGGTACCCGGTACCGAACACGAGGGCCCGGCGGAGCGTTGGACGGCGAGGTGCTTCCGGTGGACTTCGTGGCCAACGCCGCGAGCCTGGGCGCCCAGGCCCTCCGGGCCGGAACCCTTGCCGAGGTCGAGGAGGCCCTGGCCAGGGCCCGAGCCTCGGAGCACACCACGGTGATCGTCGTGGAGACCGACCGGGAGTGCAGGGTGCCCGGCTACGAGAGCTGGTGGGACGTCCCGGTGGCCGAGGTCTCCGACAACCCGGCCGTGCAGGCGGCCCTCGAAGCCCACGAGGACGCCCGCAAACGCGAGCGCTACTTCCTGTAGGAGAATCCGGTGACGTCAATGCGCCTGGCCAATGCTCCCTGCTCCTGGGGGGTCCTGGAATTCGACCTGGAAAGCGGGGGCATGACCTGGCCCCGAGTTCTCGGAGAGATGCAGAGCGCAGGCTACCGAGGGACGGAACTGGGGGACTGGGGCTTCCTGCCCACGAATCCCACGGCGCTGTCCCAGGTCGCCGCAGCCCACGCCCTGCCGGTCATGGCGGCCTTCGTCCCCGTGGCCCTGGCCCATGAGGAAGCCCACACTGCGGGGATCGAGACCGCCGTACGCACGGCCCGTCTGCTCGCCGCCGTACACGACCCCGCCGACGCCTTCGTGGTGCTGGCCGACGACAACGGCACCGACCCGGTTCGCACCCGCTGTGCGGGACGGATCCGGGCCGACCAGGGACTCACCCCAGAACGATGGGCGACCTTCGCCGCAGGGGCGGAGGCCATCGCCCGTGCCGTGGCCGACACCACCGGCCTTCGCACGGTCTTCCACCACCACTGCGCCGGGTTCGTGGAGACTCCCCTGGAAGTCGCGACCCTCCTGGAGCGCACGGACCCTGACTTGCTGGGCCTGTGCCTGGACACCGGACACTGGGCCTACGGCGGTGGGGATCCGCTCTCGGGCCTGGAGAGCCATGGCGACCGCATCTGGCACGTGCACTTCAAGGACTGTCACCCCCAGGTCGCGGCCCGGGCCCGGCAACAAGGCTGGGACTACTTCGAGGCCGTTCGCCAGGGCATCTTCTGCGAGCTGGGCCAGGGTGGGGTGGACTTCCCCTCCGTCCTCACCTGCCTGCAAGAGCGGGACTACCAGGGCTGGGTGGTGGTCGAGCAGGATGTGCTTCCCGGTCAGGGCACACCCCTGGAGAGCGCCCGTCGCAACCGGGCCTACCTGGCCGGCATCGGCCTCTGAGGAGAGGGTATGGGCACCTTGAACATCGGCGTGATCGGCGCCGGACGTATCGGAAGCATCCACGCAGGCAACGTCGCCACCCGGATCCCGGGAGCCAGGCTTCTGAGCCTCTGCGATGTCCGGGTGGACGCTGCAGAGGCCATCGCCAGGCCCCTCGGAGTGGAGCGGGTCCACCGTGATCCCGCGGCGCTCCTCGGTGACCCCGACCTCGACGCGGTCCTGATCTGCTCCTCCACCGACACCCACGCACCCCTGGTGGAGGCCGCCGCTGCAGCGGGAAAGGCCATCTTCTGCGAGAAGCCCATCGACCGGGATCTCGCCACAATCGATCGGGCCCTCGCTGCCGTGAAGGCCGCCGGCGTGCCGCTCCAGGTGGGCTTCAACCGGCGCTTCGATCCCAGCTTCCGCCAGGTGCGGGAGCGGGTGATGGCCGGCGACGTCGGATCGCTGGAACTGTTCCGCATCACCAGTCGTGACCCCGCGCCCCCACCCCTGGACTACGTCCGTGTCTCCGGGGGCCTGTTCTTCGACATGACCATCCACGACTTCGACATGGCCCGCTACCTGACCGGGCGCGAGGTGGTGCGGGTCTTTGCCCAGGGCGGCGTCCACGTGGACCCTGCCATCGGCGAGGCCGGGGACATCGACACCGCGGTGGTGGTCCTGGAGTTGGAGGGGGGGTTGTTGGGCACCATCGACAACAGTCGTCGTGCCGCCTACGGCTACGACCAGCGAATCGAGGTCTTCGGTAGTGCAGGCATGCTCCAGGCAGGCAACCACACCCCACACCAGGCCCTGCTTTCCGACGGCGCAGGAGTACATGGAGCAAGGCCCCTGCACTTCTTCCTGGACCGCTATGCCGAGTCCTTTCTCCGGGAGGTCAGGGAATTCGTCGATGCCGTGGTCAGGGGGACTCCCGTGCCTGTCACGGGACTCGACGGCCGGGCACCCGTGGTGATCGCCGCGGCCGCGACCCGGTCCCTGGCGTTGGGAAGGGCGGTGGCATTGGACGAGGTGTCACAGGACGGCTGAAGAACAGGAAGCCTCCGCGCCGCAGTCCTGATCACGTCTCAGGTTGCCTCGGTCTCACCGGCGGATTTCCCAGGTGAATCGCCCTCGCCATCCCCTGCAAGCCGGGCCTCTTCCTCCTTCTGGCCCTCGCCCGGGCCCTTGCCCTCTTCCGGCGGGGAATCACTGTCCGGTCGACCACTCGAGTCCTCGCCGGCGTCCCCGACGTCGATCTCAATGACCTCTTCCTCCAACTCCTCTACCTCGTCCGTGTCCTCTTCCTCCTCCAAGTCCACGTCCTCTTCCGTCCCCTCTTCCTTCGGCTCGGAATCGTTGTCCGGTCGACGAGTCAGGTTCTCTCCAGCGTCCCCGACATCGATTTCGAGGACTTCTTCCTCTTCCTCCAGGTCCTCCACCTCGTCCGTGTCCTCTTCCTCGAGTTCGGAATCGTTGTCCGGTCGACGAGTCGAGTTTTCTCCTGCGTCCCCGACGTCGATTTCGAGGACTTCTTCCTCTTCCTCCAGGTCCTCCACCTCGTCCGTGTCCT
>CAZMNK010000054.1:30244-31718 GCA_964567625.1 uncultured Enterobacterales bacterium
CTTCCTCGAGTTCCGCATCGCTGTCCGGTCGATAGCTCAGGGGCCCTCCATCCTCACCAATGTCGATTTCGAGGACTTCTTCCTCCATTTCGTCGCCTTCGTTCTCCTCTACGAGTTCGACAAATAGACGGCGGCTGTCGAAGTAGATGGGTCGCTCAGGGTCGAGATCAGGACAGGGAACCACCTCGCCAAGCTCGGAGTCGTAGATCGGTCGACAGCGCAGGGTCTTCCCGTCATCACCCATGTCGTACAAGAGGACTCTCCCGAGGTCCTGGCTATGGCCCACTGCTCCGATGGGCTGTTCGCCCACCCACTGGAGCACCGCCTCGACCAACTCCGGCTCGATCCCCTGGAGTTCGCGCAGGGCAGACTTCAGACTGTCCACGGAGATGGGAGCCTTGCTGTGGATGGAGACCACCAGGCGATCCAATATGTGCAGTGTCTGTGCCCTGAGATTGGATTCCAGGCCCTGCCGGGCCAGGTTCAGGTCTCGGAGGGTCATCATGACCTGCGGAGCCAGGTCACTCAGCGAGGTATAGGGCACCAGTGTCGGCAACACCTCTTCGGGCTCAACCCCCATGGTCACCATGTCGAGAATAGAGGCCAGCCCCATCGCCAGTAGACCTGAGCGATCCATCCCATGGTGGCGACAGAAGAGCACGGCCATGAAGGTGCGACAGACCATGCGTTGGTATTGACTGTGTTCGGCCTCATCGGCGCGGGCCAGACACAGGTGGCGCAGCACAGTGGACCGTTCCTCGGACAACTTGACGAGCAGACGTATGTGCCGCATGAACGGTACCAGCGTGGGGGTCTCGCCTTCTTCCACCAGGTCCGCAAGCCCTTCGAGGCCGTCCAGCAATCCTGCATAGAGCCACACGCACACCTGGTGGGCGTTTCGTTCGGATGTACCCACTGATGAATAATTGAGATGACGGGCTCGAATCCCCAGCCATTCCCGCGTGTCGCTCTGGGTCTTGGCGTGGAGCCCCACATAGAAGACCTCAGCCAGCTTGGACAGGGACTCTCGACTCACTCTGTTGTCGAATATCAACTCTCCGATGTTCATCTTTCGCAGATCCGCTGTGAGATCGCGAACTCGGTCAAAATCCTTCAGTGCCACAGGCAAGAGGGTGTTGTTGATGAACGTCTCTTCGGGTAGCAGTTGAATCTCGAGTGTGCTCGATGGCTCCCGATCAAAATAGGACCTCAGTGTCGCGTAGAGCGCTTCGCGGGCCTGGACCACGATTTCATTATTGGCCTGGTGGGTATGGAGGGAACGCAAGTAGACCTGCAGGTCGTTGACCAGGTGGTTGCCATAGACCTGAATCTTTTGCTTTTGACTCATGAGGAGGCTCCACCTGAATCCTCGGATTCCTCCGGTTCCTCGAGAACCTCCATGGTCACGGGTTCCTCCGGTTCCTCCGGTTCCTCGAGAACCTCCATGGTCACGGGTTCCTCCGGTTCCTCCGGT
>CAZMNK010000054.1:31818-31882 GCA_964567625.1 uncultured Enterobacterales bacterium
TCCTCCGGTTCCTCGAGAACCTCCATGGTCACGGGTTCCTCGGGCTCCTCGAGAACCTCCATGG
>CAZMNK010000055.1:0-31638 GCA_964567625.1 uncultured Enterobacterales bacterium
GGCTCAAGCGGGAGGACCTGAACCACACCGGCGCCCACAAGATCAACAACTGTCTCGGCCAGGTCCTGCTGGCCCGGCGCATGGGCAAGAAGCGGGTGATCGCCGAGACAGGTGCCGGCCAGCACGGTGTGGCCACGGCCACCGCCTGTGCGCTCTTCCAGTTGCCCTGCGTGGTCTACATGGGACGGGAAGACACGAAACGACAGCATATGAACGTGGCCCGGATGCGCTTGTTGGGGGCCGAGGTCCGGCCCGTGGACAGCGGCACGAACACACTGAAGGACGCCATGAACGAGGCCATGCGGGACTGGGTCACCCACGTGGATGACACCTTCTACTGCATCGGCTCCGTGGCCGGGCCCCACCCCTACCCGGTCATGGTCCGAGAACTCCAGGCGGTCATCGGCCTCGAGGCCAAGGCCCAGTTGAAGGAACAGGGCGTCGACCTTCCAGACGCCGTCGTGGCCTGCGTCGGTGGCGGTTCCAACGCGATGGGCATCTTCCACGCCTTCTTCAACGACCGCTCGGTGAAGCTCTTCGGGGTGGAAGCGGCTGGAAAGGGTCTCGAGACAGGGCAGCATGCTGCCTCCATTCACAATGGCCGGGTCGGCGTCCTCCACGGTCAGAAGTCCTACCTGCTCCAGGATGATGCGGGACAGGTCCAACCCGCCCACAGCATCTCCGCCGGCCTGGACTACCCGGGTGTCGGGCCCGAACATGCCTGGCTCCACGACACCCGGCGGGCCACCTATGTCTCGGTGACAGACCAACAGGCCCTGGAGGCCACTGGGTGGCTGGCGCGAACCGAGGGCATCTTGCCGGCCCTGGAGAGTGCCCATGCCCTGGCCGCCCTGCCGGAGCTGGTCAAGGACTTCGACTCCGGGGCGAACGTGCTGGTGAACCTCTCGGGTCGGGGGGACAAGGACATGGAGACCCTGACAAGGGAACTGGGACTGTGAAGAACCGGCTGGACGAGGTCTTCGCTCGCCCCGGCGGTCTGCTGATCACCTACCTGACCGCAGGAGACCCCACACCCAAGGCCTCCCTTCCGCTCTTCAAGGCTCTGGCCAAGGGCGGGGCGGACGTCCTGGAGATCGGTGTCCCGTTCTCGGATCCGGGGGCCGATGGACCCGTGATTCAGAAGGCATCGGAGCGGGCCCTTGCCGGAGGAAGCGGGCTGGAGACCGCACTCTGGATCGCGGCTGCTCTTCCCAAAGCCCTTCCCAAGGTGCTTTTCGGCTACCTGAATCCCTTTCTGGCCTACGGGGTGGAGGAACTGGCAGAACGCTGCGCCGCCGCCGGCATTCACGGCCTTCTCTGCGTGGACTGCCCCCCCGAAGAGGAAAAGCCATTCCGGGAGGCATTGCTGGCCCGATCCATCCACCCGATCCTGCTCGTGGCCCCCACGACCCCCGCCTACCGCATCCGGGCAATTGCCCGTGCTGCATCGTGTTTTCTGTACTACGTGTCGATGACCGGCGTGACGGGCGCCACGCTCACCGGCGGGGGACACATCGCCCGGCGAGTGGCTCAGATCCGCCAGATCGGGGGCTTGCCCGTGGCCGTCGGCTTTGGCGTGGCTTCGGCCGAGGACGTGGCCCAGCTTGCACCGACCGCGGACGCTGTCGTCGTGGGCTCGGCCCTGGTTCGGCTGGTGGAAGAGCATGGCGCCGCTGCCGCCGCCCCGTTGGAGGCCCTGACCCGTTCCTTGAAGACGGGACTGTCCGGCTGAGCCCTTGTGGAGTCGGCGGAAACCGGCCTACGCTCCCCTCGTGTTCCTCCTCCTCTACCTTGCCTGCTTGCCGCCGGATCCCATCCTGGACGACACGGGCGCCGACACGGCTGCCAACCAGGACAGCGATCCGGACACCTACCTGGTGAGCACCACGGGATCCGACCACTGTGGGCCGGTCGAAGGGGACGAGGTCTGGGCAGTGGACATGAACCCCCACCACCTCTCCTGCGTGGTCACGTTCTCCAACGGGACCCTGACTCTGGGCCCTGGTGTGGTGGTGGAAGCCGCACTCGACTCCGGGCTATTCATCTCGGAAGCCAGCCCGGCTACCCTGCGCGTCCTGGGTACCCAGGAATCCCCGGTGAGCATCCTGCCCGACACGGGAGAGGGAGCCACAGGCCACTGGCAAGGACTTCTCTTCTTTAATTCCGAGGACGCCAGCCCTTCGGATCTGCGCTGGTTGACCGTGGACGGCGCGGGTTCAGGGGACGGCATTCACCGGGTGGCGGGGCTGTTCAACGAGAGCCCGGAACTCAGGGTCGAGGAAGTCCAGATCACCCGCAGCGCCGGCTACGGCTTCGTCCTGTCCCTGGAGGGTTCCTTTTCCCCCGATAGCAGCGGGCTGCATGTGACCGAGTCCGCAGTGTCCGCTTTTGCCGAGGTCTGGGCGACCGGAACGATCCCGGACGGGGACCTGACGGGCAACGAGATCGATGCCATCGACCTGCCTGGGGGACAGGTAAAGGAGTCCGCCCGGTGGGACGCCAAGAACGTCGACTACCGGCTGCTCAACGATACCTATGTTGACGGAATCGATGGCGAGCCGGTCACCTTGACCCTGGGGCCGGGCACCACCCTGCAGTTCGGGGACAGTCGCGGACTCTATGTGGGGTACAGCGGTCCCGCCGCCCTCATCGCCGTCGGCACGGAGAAAGCGCCCCTGCTGTTTCGAGGGGAGCGCAAGATCGCCGGAAGCTGGGCTGGCGTGGGTATTCGCAGCAATGACTCCGGCAGCAGGCTGGAGCACTTCGAGCTCAGCCACGGCGGGACCAGTTTCCCCCTGGACGGGGCTCTTCACCTGCAAGAGGCGGCCACGAGCGTGGACCAGGGGTACATCCACGACAACGCAGAGTGCGGGATCTGGCTCGATGGCGGAACCTCCGAGCTGGGCCCGAACATGGTCTACGAGGAAAACGACGAGGGGGATCTGTGCGGCCCTGAGGACGAAGACTAGCTGCTGAATTCCACCTGCAGGCCCTGATCGGACTCCAGCAAGGTCTTGCGCAAGGCATCGCCGTCTTCCGCCCCGCGCAGGAGATCCAGGAAGTGAGGCCACATGAGCATGCGGGCCAGGCGGTCCAGGACCCAGAGCTGGATCTGGCGATCTCCGGCCTGGGCCAGCACGACCATGACCACGTCGACCTTTCGGTTGTCCTGGCCTCGGAAGTCCACGGGCCGCGCCAAGACGTTGACCGCCAGGCAGACAGTGGACACATTCGGCGAGGTCGCCGCAAAGAGAGCCACGCCGCCAGTCAGAGCCGTGTTGCGCCGCTTGTCCCGATCCCAGAGGGCCTTCTCCACCGCATCCGGTGGTGCCTGCCCATCGACCCGAGACAACTGGCGGGCCAGCGACTTGAACAACTCTTCCTTGCGGCCAACCCGCACCCCCGTCTTCAAGGAAGCGTCTGCCAGGACCTCCGCCAGGCTGAAGCTCTCGACGTCGGTGCTCGGTGCCTGCATGATGGCCTCACCGTGGTGGTAGGCCGGATCAGGGGTCTTCAGACGCAGCACCGAGCAACGAGCCTCCTCTGCCACATGGTCCTCGAAGGACCCGAACAGGGCGCCTCGGAGACTGTGTTCGGGCGGGGCCCCCATCACCAGGAGGTCAAAGCGCGCACTGACCTCCATGAGTGTGGCCAGCCGATTCGCCGTGGTCAAAATCAGGCTGCTGGTCTCCGTGGTGGTGAGACTGATCAGGTGCTGGTGATAGTCCCGAACACTCTGCAAGGTCTTCGCGTCGTCCTTGGCGGAAGCCAGGTGAAGCAGAGTCAGGTCACCATCATGCATGGCCGCGAGGCGGCTGGCGATGCGCATGACCAGGCTGTCAAAAGGACCAGGATCAGCCATGACCAGCACCTGCTGCCAGTTCTCCGAACCCCGGTCCCGGAAGATGGCCAGATCACACGGTGGATGGTCGAGCCACCAGGCCATCGGGTGCCTCACCAGGTAGTGAAGCTGGCTTCGTGTCGGCCACCGCATGACGATCCACGAGGCGTCGGTGGCCCGGGCGTGCTCCACCAGTGCGCGCTTGGCGTTGTGGGTGATCACATCTCGGAACTCAAGGACCGTGCCGGCCTCATCGGCAATGCGGTGTGCTTCCCGGGCCAGACGATGCATCTGGGTGTCCTCTTCCAGGAAACTGGCCAGAGACATCTGCTCAGGCACCTCTTCCAGTCTCTGGACCTCCATCAGGGCCCCGGGCTCGAAGACCATGGCCAACCGAATCAGCGTGCCCGTGTGGTCCTGATCGCCAAAGATGGGCACGATGACTCGCGGCGCCTGGACCGTGGCCTCGTCCTCGGCCTCCGCCAGCTCGGTCTCCCTCAGGGCCCGGGCCTCCCCGAAGAGGTGGCCCAGCACGCTCTCTCGGGTCACCCGCTTGCGAGCGTAGACCATGTACCAGAAACTCCCCACGATGACGGCCAACAGGACCCCACTGGTGGCAAGCAGCCCAAGGGCCGACAGCATGACCACACCAGAGAGGATCGCGAAGACCTGGAGCCCCGGGTAGAGAGGCGACTTGAAGGAGGGCCGATACCAACGGACATTGCTCTCCCGGAGCAGGATCACGGCCAGGTTGACGACACTGAAGATGAAGATCTTGAAGCCACTGGCAAGCTTGGCAAGCTGCTCCACCGGGAGCGCGAGCACCAGCACCGCCAGAATCGCGCCAGTGAGCAGGATTGCAAAGGTAGGCGTATGGAAGCGGGGACTGACATGGTCGAGTCCAGACGGCAGGAGGGCATCCCGACTCATCGCAAAGGGGTATCGGGAACTGGCCAGCACGCCGGCGTTGCACATCGATGAGAGACCAAGAACCGCCACCAGGGCCAGGCCCACCTTGAGAAGGGGTCCACCCAGGCTTTCTCCCGCTGTGGCCACCGGCGTCAGGTCGGTGGCGAGCGTATCCATCGGTACCAGGCCGACAATCACGTAGGCGCACAGACCATAGAGCCCCATCACGGTGAAGTGTGCCAACAGCATTCCAAGCGGGATGTTGCGGGACGGGTGGTGCACCTCCTCGGCCACCGAGCAGACCTTTGTCACGCCACTGAACGACACGAAGACAAAGGCTGCGCCCGTAAGAATGCCACCCACACCTTCGGGCAGAGCGGGTTCAAAGTGGCTCGAATCCACCGCAGGCAGGGACACCAGGCCGAACAACAGCAACGACCCCACCGACAAGGTGACGATCACCACCTGCATCCAGGTCGCCTTGCCCACACCCACCATGTTGACGCCCACAAGCGCGACCAGGATGACCAGGGCAAAAGGCTTGGACGGCACGCCAGTCAGGATGGACAGGTAGGCAGCAAGCCCAACGAGCGCAAAAGCCGTCTTGGCCATCAGGCTGACCCAGGTCCCAAGCCCGGTGATCGTGCCCATCCAGGGACCCATTGCCCTGTCCACGTAGACGTAGGTTCCACCCGCCACGGGCATGGCCGTCGCCAGCTCGGCCTTGCTCAGCACAGAGGGCAACACCAGCATGCCGGCCAGCAAGTAGGAGACCCAGACCTCGGGACCTGCCCTGGCTGCGGCCAGGCCCGGCAAGACGAAGATGCCGGAACCGACCATCGCCCCGATGGCGATGCTGCACACCCCTGAGAGGCCGAGCTCTCGGTCCAGTTGCTTGGCGATAAGTCGGTCCTGCCAGGATTACAGTCAGCCGATCCTACCCCACAGGCCGCGCGAGCTTCCGGATCCGGAGCGGCACCTGGACCGCCAGGGTCAGCCAAAAGACCGGTCCCAACCAGTTCATTCTCAGAGCCGAGAGCCACTCGCCGTGGCCCATGAAGACAAATGACCGGGTGAGGCCACACCCGGGACATGGGATCCCCAGGACCCGGCGCACGGTGCAGATCTCGGGGACCTGCCAGCCCCATACATAGACCCACTCTTCGGTGGCGGTCAGGACCATGGAACTGCCGATCGTCACCATCGCGAGAAGCAGAAGTCCCCAGTCAAGGCGGCGGTCCCGTCGCGGAAGTCCGGCCAGGGTCATTCCCCCCCGATCCGACCCAGGTCACGTCCGATTCGGTCCAGGATGCCGTTGACAAAGGCCTTGGAGTCCTTGCTCCCAAAGCGCTTTGCCAGTTCGACCGCCTCGTTGATGGCCACATGCGGTGGCGTGTGTGGCTGGTGGGCGAGCTCAAAGGTGCCCAGGCGAAGGATGTTCCGGTCCACAGCGGACATGCGGCCAATGCGCCAGTTGGTGCTCGATGCCTCGATGCACTCGTCGATGGCCTGTTGCTTCTCGTGGACACCCAGGACCAGCGCCGTGGTGAATTCGATCTCCTCGGACTCAGGTGCGCGGGCCCCCAGGAGGTTCTCGGTCTCCTCCATCAGGCCACCCCACAGAGCTTCCAGCGCATCCCGAACGCCCAGCTTGCCCACATCGGACTGGTACAGCGCAGACAGGGCGTACTCCCGTGCACGGCGCCGGCTGGACATACCTCAGGAGTCCAGCTTCTTGAGCAAGGAGACCATCTCCAGGGCCGCCATGGCCGCCTCTGCGCCCTTGTTGCCCATCTTGGTGCCCGCCCGCTCGATGGCCTGTTCGATGCTGTCGGTGGTCAGGACCCCAAAGGCGACCGGAACTCCGGTACTTGCCGAGGCCTGGGACACGCCCTTGGCGACCTCCCCTGCCACATAGTCAAAGTGAGGGGTGCCCCCACGAATGACACAGGCCAGCGCCAGGACAGCGTCGAAACGGCCACTGGAAGCCAGCTTGCTGGCGATCAGGGGAAGCTCATAGGCCCCAGGGACCCACACCACCTCGACACGAGCGTCGATGTCGACACCATGACGCCTCAGCGTGTCCAGGGCACCGTCCATCAGGCGACCGGTGATCATGTCGTTGAAACGGGACACGACGATGGCGAAGCGCCCGCCCACATCCCGCAACTCTCCTTCGTACACTTGCATGTTGACCTCAGCCATTGCTCAGGTTGATCAGATGACCCAGCTCCTGGGCCTTGCCTGCCAGCAGACCCCGGTTTGCCGCGGTCTCGGCGATCTCAATTGGAACTCTCCCGACGACCTGGAGACCATAGCCCTCCAGGCCCACGATCTTCTTCGGATTGTTGGTGAGCAGCCGAAGCCGCCGCACCCCCAGGTCAACCAGGATCTGCGCCCCGGTACCGAATTCGCGCAGGCCTCCGGAAGGGGGTCTCCGAGGCACGTCCTCCAGGCCCTTCGGGGGCAACAGGTGGGCCTGGATGGTCCGGAGCAGGCGTTCCTCGGAGCGCCCACCCGCCACGTGCAGGTAGAGCAGCACACCGCCCTCAGCAGCGATGAGGGACAGCGCAGCGTCCAGCTGGTCGCTGGCATCCGAGGACTCGGCTCGAAAGACATCGGCCACCGGGTCACTGGCCTGGACCCGGACCAGGGTGTCGCCCTCGGCCTCGAGGCTCCCCCGGGTGATGGCCACGTGCAGGCCACCATCCGCGTCTGAGCGATAGACCTTGCAGGCAAATTCGCCGAGATCTGGAACCGGCAGCCTGCCCTCCACCACGCAGCGCACAAGGCGCTCCTTCTGCATCCGGTACCGGATGATGTCTGCCACAGCGACGATGTGCAGGCGATGGGTGGCCGCAAAGGCCTCCAGGTCGGGAAGACGGGCCATGGTGCCGTCCTCCTTCATGATCTCGCAGATCACGCCCGAGGGTTGCATCCCTGCGAGCCGGGCCAGGTCCACGGAACCCTCGGTCTGGCCGGTGCGCACCAACACCCCCCCGTCGCGGGCGCGGAGGGGAAAGACATGCCCGGGCGTGACGATGTCCCGGGGTCCTGTCTCCGGGTCGATGGCCACCAGGACCGTCTGGGCCCGGTCCGCCGCGGAGATTCCCGTGGTGACCCCTTCACGGGCCTCGATCGACACGGTGAAGGCCGTGCTGTACGGACTCTGGTTGTGGGTCGCCATCATCGGAAGGCCCAGCCGGTCGATGGCCTGGCCGGTCATGGTCAGGCAGATGAGACCTCGACCGTGGGTGGCCATGAAGTTGATGGCTTCCGGGGTCACTGCGCTGGCCGCCATGACCAGGTCCCCCTCGTTCTCACGGTCCTCGTCATCCACGATGATGACCATCTTTCCCGCTTGAACATCTGCAATGGCCTGCTCGACCCGAATGATGGGATCGGGGTCCATGACGGTGTGGTCCATGGTGGTCTCCGGTCTTGGCGTGTGCCTGCTTCTCAGTCGCCGTAGCCGAGAGCCCGCAGGCGCTCGAAGGTGAGGGCGTCATCCCCCGGTTCGGCCAGGAGCCGTTCCACGTATCTCGCGAGCAGGTCAACCTCCAGGTTCACCGGGTCTCCTGGACTCCGATCCCCGAGCGTGGTCACCTCTACTGTGTGGGGAATCAGGTTGACTCGAAAGCCTCCTTCCGAGAGTTCATTGACGGTCAGGGAAACCCCATCCAACGTCACGGACCCCTTGACGGCCACATAGCGACGCAGGTCCTTGGGAACCTCGATCCAGACCACCAGGCTTTCCTGTTCTCGACGCAAGCTCTTGACCGTTCCGACACCATCCACATGTCCCTGGACAAGGTGACCGCCCAGACGGTCGCCCAACCGCAGCGCCCGCTCCAGGTTCACCCGGCGACCCTTCTGGAAACGTCCCACCGTGGTGACCGCGAGCGTCTCCTTGCCGGCGGTGACCGTGAAAGTGTCGCCCGCAAAGCCCTCTGCGGTCAGGCAGACCCCGTCCACAGCGATGGAAGCCCCCACCCCGACCTCGGCCAGCGCGATGGCCGTCCGCACGGTGATCACCCGGCCATTGCCTCGGGGTGAAACCGAGACCACCGTCCCGACATCCTCCACAAGTCCGGTAAACATCAGCGCACCTCCAGATCCAGGAGCACGTCCTGGCCAATCTGCTCCACAGACACCAGGTCGAACCCAAAGGCCTCTGCCAGGGCACGGGGTTCTCCCCCCACGAAACCTGAGCCCCCAGCAAGCACCTTCGGGGCCACGAAAAGCAACAAGCGATCCGCCAGCTGGTGCTCGAGCAGGGTCCTGTGGACCAGGCCCCCGCCCTCGACCAGGACCTCGATGATCCCCTGCCCGGCAAGATCCCGCAGGACCGCTTCCAGGTCCAGGCCCTCCGCGGCCCGTGGCACCCGGACCACGTCTGCGTCAAGGCCACGCTCTGGCGCATCCAGTGCACAGTAGATCCGTGGGCGACGGCCCGCCGTCAGGACCCGGGCATCGGGAGGGCAACACAGTTCCGTGTCCAGCAACACCGGCAAGGCGTCCCTTCCGCCCTCGACCCGCGTGTTCAGAGCGGGATCGTCCGCCTTCAACGTCCCGGAACCCACCACGATCGCATCACAGCGATCTCGCATCCGGTGGACCCGCTGTCGGGCCTGAGGACCACTGATCCACTGACTCACGCCGGAGGCGTCGGCAATACGACCGTCCAGGGTGCAGGCCGCCTTGAGCCACACCCGAGGCAGGCCTCTCGCCGCTCGCTTCAGGTAGCCCCCATTGAGTTCCCGACAGGCCTGCTCCTCCACCCCGATGTCGACCTGGAGCCCGGCTTCTCGCAGGATTTGCAGGCCTCGTCCGTGGACCCGGGGATCTGGATCCTCGATGCCCACCACCACTCTCTCCAGGCCTGCGGAGAGCACCACACCGGTGCACGGAGGGGTCCTACCGTGGTGGCAACAGGGCTCCAGGTTCACGTACATCGTGGCGCCCGTCGCCGTTCCCACGAGCCCGGCCAGGGCCACAGACTCCGCGTGGGGTTCACCCACAGCCACGTGCCAGCCTTCTGCCAGGAGTTGTCCGTCGCGGACCACCACGGCACCCACCATGGGATTGGGGGCGGTCCGGCCGGCGCCGCGGGCCGCCAATTCCAGCGCACGGCCCATCCACTGGCTGTCCCCGTTCAACACGCTAGCTCCGGAGCAGGGGCTGGAGCAGTTCCAGGAACTCCTCGGGGCTGGCGAGTTCCTGGTAGACGCTGGCAAAGCGCAGATAGGCCACCCGGTCGAGGGTGAGAAGTTGCTCCAGCACCAACTCGCCCACCTGCGTGGACTGGATTTCACGGCCGGGGCGGCTCCCGAGCTTCTGGGTGATGGCGACAAGCGCTTCTTCAACCTGCAATCGGGTCACTGGCCGCTTTCGACAGGCCAGGTAGATCCCCTTGAGGACCTTCTGCTCATCGAAGGGCTGGCGTTCGCCATCTTTCTTGACCACCTGGGGCAGGCGCCGCTCCACGACCTCGTGGGTGGTGAAGCGCTCGCCACAACTCTCGCACTCCCGGCGTCGACGCACCAGGGTCCCGGTGTCCCGGGAGTCGACTACCCGAGAAGCGTCGTGGCTACACCAGGGACAGATCATGACCGGTCCCGCTCAATCCTGGAGGTGGGGGTAGACCGGGTGCTCGGCGCACCAGGCACCCACTTCGCTGCGTACGCGTTCGACGATGCTGCCATCCTCGGGCGCGTGCAACACGTCGGCGATCCAGTCCCCGATGCGCTGGGCATCTTCCGTCGTGGCACCGCGAGTGGTGACCGCTGGCGTCCCGATGCGAACCCCGGAGGTCACCATCGGGGGGCGCCGCTCTCCAGGAACCGTGTTCTTGTTGACCGTGATGCGCGCCCGGCCCAGGGCATCCTCTGCATCCTTGCCGGTGATGGACTCGTCGGAGAGATCGACCAGCATCAGGTGGTTGTCGGTGCCCCCGGAGACCAGGGAGAAGCCCCTCTCGACCAGGCGGTCTGCCAGGGTCTGCGCATTGTCGACCACGGCCTGGCTGTAGTCCTTGAAGGACGGGCGCAGAGCCTCTCCAAACGCCACGGCCTTGGCGGCAATCACGTGCATGAGTGGGCCTCCCTGGATGCCCGGAAACACCGCGGAGTTCAGTTTACGCATGACCGAACGCTGCCCGAGCACCAGTCCGCCACGTGGGCCCCGCAGGGTCTTGTGGGTGGTGGTGCTCACGTACTCGCAGAAGGGAATCGGGTTCGGATGGTGCCCCGTCGCCACAAGGCCTGCAAAGTGGGCCATGTCGCAGAGCAGGACCGCTCCGACCTCGTCCGCGATGGCGCGAAAGCCCTCGAAGTCCCAGAAGCGGGGATAGGCACTGGCCCCGGTCACGATCATCTTGGGACGATGCTCGCGGGCCAGCTTCCGAACCCGTTCCATGTCCACCCTGCCAGTCTCCGGATCCAGGGTGTAGTGGACCGCGTTGTACAGCTTGCCACTGAAGTTCACCGGTGACCCATGGGTCAGGTGACCACCATGGGTCAGGTCCAGTCCCATCACGGTGTCCCCGGGTTCCAGCGCTGCCAGGTAGACAGCAGCATTGGCCTGGGCACCCGAATGGGGCTGAACATTGGCACCGATGCTGTCGAAGAGCTCCTTTGCCCGGCTGCGGGCCAACTCTTCGGCCTGGTCCACGTAGTCACAGCCGCCGTAGTAGCGCTTGCCTGGAAGGCCTTCGGCGTACTTGTTGGTCAGGGGGGTCCCCATGGCCTCCATCACCGCCGGAGAGACATAGTTTTCCGAAGCGATGAGCTCGAGTTCATCCTCCTGGCGGTGAATCTCTCGTCGGATGGCTGCCTGCACGGCAGGGTCGACCGTCTCCAGGTAGGACATTTCAGCGACCTCCGTCCAGAGCGTTGATCTTGGCCACCCGATCCCCGTGCCGGCCCCCTTCGAAGTCGGCATCGAGAAAGGCATCGACGATGTCGCAGGCCAGGCCCGCGCCAATGACCCTCTGGCCCATGCACAGGACGTTGGCGTCGTTGTGCTGACGGGTCGCCCGGGCCGAGAAGGTGTCGGCACAGACGCCAGCCCGGATGCCCCGGACACGGTTGGCCGTCATGGCCATGCCCTGGCCAGTGCCGCAGCAGAGAATGCCCAGGGTGGCCTCTCCCCTTGCCACGGCATCGGCGACCTTGAAGCCAAGGTCCGGGTAGTCGCAGCGAGAAGCCGAGGCGGGTCCCAGGTCCGTGACCTGGTGGCCAGTGGCCTCCAGGTGCGCGATGACGGCCTGTTTGAGGTCCCAGCCAGCGTGGTCGGAGCCGATCACAAGGGTCATGAATTCAGCCTGTGAAGCGAGAAAAGACCAGGGAGGCGTTGGTGCCCCCAAAGCCAAAGGCATTGGTGAGTGCGTGGTCCACCTGGTGCTGGCGGGCCTCTCCAGGCACGTAGTCCAGATCACAGTCGGGGTCCCGGGTTTCCCAGGTGGCCGTGGGCGGGAGAACGCCTTCAGCCAGGGCCTTCACGGTGGCCAGGGCCTCGATTCCCCCGGCGGCACCGAGCAGGTGCCCGGTGACGGACTTGGTGGAGGAGACCATGAGTGACCGGGCGTGGTCTCCGAAGACCTCGTGCAGCGCCCGGGTCTCGTTGACGTCGTTCGCAGGCGTCGAGGTTCCGTGGGCATTGATGTAGCCGATCTCGTCGGGGGAAAGTCCCGCCTTGGCAATGGCCGTTGCCATGCAGCGCGCGGCGCCCCCGCCTCCCGGAAGCGTCTGGTGAAAGGCATCGTTGTTCAGGGCATAGCCGGTCAGTTCAGCGTAGATCCGGGCACCCCGGGCACGGGCATGGGCGAGGGTCTCCATGACCAGGATGCCTGCCCCTTCCCCCATGACGAACCCGTCTCGGTTCTTGTCGAACGGCCGGGAGGCGCGTTCCGGTTCGTCGTTGTGGCGGGACAGGGCCCGCATGACCATGAAGGAGGCCACGCCCAACGGCAGGACCGAGGCCTCGGACCCACCTGCGACGATGACGTCGGCGTCTCCTTCACGCAGCACGCGCCAGGCCTCGCCGATGGAGTGATTGCCCGTGGCACACGCCGTGGCCACCGCCAGCGATGGCCCCTTTGCGTCGATCCGGATGGCGATCATGCCTCCGCAGAGATTCACCAGGGCATTTGGAATGAGGAAGGGAGTGGTGCCCCGCCAGCCTTGCTCCACGTAGGCCTCGGCCCCCTGGACGATGTCCCCAAAGCCGGCGATACCACTGCCCACGTAGACACCCAACCTCGTGGGTTCCACCTGGCCTTGCTCGATGCCAGCGTCCGCCAGGGCCTCTTCGCTGGCGACGATTCCGAACTGGGTGAACCTTGCCACCCGCCGGACGAGCTTCTTGCCCAGACGTTCAACGGGGTCGAAGTCCTTGACCTCGCCCGCAATGCGCACGGGCCACTCCGAGGCATCGAAGTGGGTGATGGGACCGATCCCAGACCGGCCGGCAACCATCGCCTCCCAGTTCTCCTGGGCGGTGTTACCACAGGGGCTGATGCCCCCTAGTCCGGTGACGACGACCCGGTTGGGCATGCCTGGCGCGGGTCAGCCCTGGTGGGCGTGGATGTAGTCGATGGCGTCCTGAACGGTAGAGATCTTCTCGGCGTCCTCATCGGGAATCTCGATGTTGAACTCCTTTTCAATCGCCATGACGAGCTCAACGATGTCGAGGGAATCCGCACCCAGATCCTCGATGAACGAGGCGGCGGGTTCAATCTCGTCGTTGCTCACGCCGAGGGAGTCAGCGATCAGTTCCTTGACCTTACCGATGACCTCGTCCTTGTTCGCCATTTCGGACGCTCCTACCAGATTAGGGGCGCCCTCCTAACGTCGTTCACCGTTCGGGGGCAAGGCCGTTGTCGATGGATGAACCGGGGTTGACATTGCCTTCGATGACAGAGGCAACCCGCCCCACAACTCCCTGTTCCACGCAGCACCGCGCAACCTCTACCGCAGCGGCGATCGCCGTGGCATCCGAGCCGCCATGGCAGACCACCACCACGCCATCGACTCCGAGCAACAGGGCGCCACCGTAGTTGCTGGCCGCTGTGCGCTGACGAAACCGCCGAAAGGGCTTGGACAACAGCCAGAGCCCCAGCAGACTTCCCGGGTGCCAGGCCGTCAACTCCCGCCTGAGCAGGGCCGTGACGACCTTGGCGGTGGCCTCGACGGTCTTGAGCATGACGTTGCCCACGAACCCGTCGCAGACGAGCACATCCGCCGCACCGAGCAGGGCGGCATCCGGTTCAACCGGTCCGATGAAATCCAGGTCCAGGGCATCCAACGCCTCGAGGGCCGAACGGACCTGTGCGTTGCCCTTGTTGCGCTCCTCTGCGTTGGAGAGCAGCCCCACTCGTGGTCGCTCAACGCCGAGCACCACCCGGCTGTAGGCGTCGCCCATCAGGGCGAACTGGACCAGGTGCTCGACCTTGCAGTCCACATTGACCCCCAGGTCCAGGAGGACCGTCTCTCCCCCATCCCCACGGGGAACCACGGTGACCAGGGCTGGTCGAGCGACCCCGGGCAGGCGACCGAGCACGTGCAGGGCTGAAGCCATCGCAGCGCCACTATGTCCGGCGGTCACCACGGCCGCGGCCCGTCCTGCCTGGAGTTCTTCCAGGGCCAGCCGGATGGAGGACTGGGACTTGCCTCTGAGTGGCGCCGTCGCCGCGTCGTCCATGGAGACGGTTTGCGGGGCATGCACGATGGGAATGTCAGGGGCCCGGTCCAGGAGCGGATGAACAAAGGCCTCGTCGCCCACCAGGCACACGGACCGGCCCCGCCGCAGCGCCAGGAGAGCCCCACGAACAGGCTCCTGAGGAGCACTGTCTCCCCCCATCGCATCGATGGCGATGGGAAGCACCTGCGTCACGGACTCAGTCCGCCTCGACCTCGACCACCTGCTTGCCGCGGTAGGACCCACAGGCACTGCACACGTGGTGACGAAGCTTCATCTCCCCGCACTCCGGGCAGAGTTCCACGGCTTCCGTGAACTTGATGGCGTGATGGGAGCGCCGCATGTTCTTGCGGGACTTGCTGGTGCGCTTCTTAGGGACTGCCATGGTGTCTTCCTGGAAACCGGCAGGGCGCCCCGCCCTCCGGTTGGATTTCGTGAGGCTCAGCCCTTTATCTTCAAGTTGGCCAACATCGCAAATCGCGGGTCCACTTCGGGCTCATTCTCTGAGGCGCGCAGTGTTCCCTCGCCACATTTCTCTTCAGGCTCGATCCCCGCCACGTCACAGGCGAGCTTCGAGGGAAGCAGCAGAACCAGTTGCTCCTCGATGGCGTTCCCCAGGTCGAGGGTCTCCCCGTCATAGAAACCCAGGTCCAGGTCTCCCGGAGACAGTTGTATTGGCGCGGCCACCCCGTCGTCTTCCAGGGGGGCGCTGTAGGTGAGGGCCACCGGCCCCTCCACGGTCAACCGCACGCCTTCACCACAACGATCGCAGCCCCGACTGACCACGGCTCGGATGTTCCCTGAAACGGCCAGGTCCGTCGCAAATCGCCGAACCGACAGGGTCCCGGAGAGCGCCTGGGGGGGGCCTTCGAGGGCCCGGGTCGCCGCAGCGAGAGCCCACGAATCCGACTGGTCGAATTCGACGCACTGACCTTCGTCAGGAATCTGTTCCAGGTGAAGTCGCATGGGCGGCCTCGATAGCGCTCCTCCGAACTCGGGTCAAGGTCATCAGCGGTGGGAGTAGAGCATCTCAGGCACAAGCTCGACCTCGTCCGAAAGCCGGTCCAGCCCCAGAGCCTCCGACACCGCTTCGTCTGCGGCCTCCCACTGCTCCTGCAAGGTGCCCTGGGACCATTTCCCGAGCGGCGCCGTCCGTTCCGAGGTGCGCAGCGTGCCATCGGAGCGAACCTCCAGGCGCAGACCTGGCGCCATCCGGGTCTTGCGGCCCTGGATCACGGCGACCAGTGCTGGCGAGGTCCGATGGGCTCCGAGTCCCTGGAGGGCAGCCACTGCCCCGGGTGGAACCGTCTCTTCCACCGCCAACTGGGCCAGGACACCATCCACCCCCACCTGGCGGGCCAGTCCGGCCATGGCTCCGAGGTTGCTGACGGTGGCGGGGCTCAGGGTCAGGGACCCCAGCAGCACCAGGGGGCGTTTCCGATCTTCTCTCGCCTTTCCCAGGTAGTCCACGGTGGCCAGGGTCTCGTCCATGGAAATACCGGTGCTCGCGAGATGCCCCTCCTTGTCCAGCGCCCCGATCCTCACGGTGGCTGCCCCAAGCCCCGCATCGACCAGGGCCAGCGACAGGTCCTCGTGCAGGGGACCTGCAGTGACGAGGTGCGTCGGACACTCGAGACGATTGGCGAAACGAACCAGCTTGACCAGCAGTTCACTCTGAGCCGCCTGGCCCCGGAAGCAGACCCGGATGGGGCCCAGCCAGTCCACCGTCTCGACGATCACCCGCTGCCAGTCCTCCAGCGCCATCGCCACGTCCTCCCCTTCCGCGGAGAGAAAGAGGACCAACCGGACCGGGCGATGGCTGCGAGCCCCTCCCGGTACCGCCATCCGAAGGCGCCGAAGAGTGGCTCTTCCCTGGCTCACCACCTGTTGTAGATGCTTCACGGCGCTATTCTATGGCCCATGAAGACCCGTGCCCACTGGCTTCAGCTTCTGCTGGTCGCTCTCATCTGCCTGTCGCCTGCCCTCGCCTGTGGCGGTCAAGCCTCGAAGGCCGCGGGGGACTACCACGCCCAGATGCTTCCCCTGCTTCTGAAGAACCAACAGCTGGCCCAGGAATTCCTCGGCATGTCCACGCGGGTTCGGACGAACCAGCTCACCGTCGAGGAAACCATCCAGATCTGGCAGAACCGCATCATTCCGCTCGCGGACGGGCTGAGCACCGAGGCCACGGCAATCCAGCCCGGGGAGCCAGTGCTGGACACCCACCACGAGAGGCTCGTCAAGGCCTGGAAGGACCGAGCCGACGCCTATCGGGCCATGCTCAAGGCCTACCGTGATCACGATCCGGCCGCTTTTTCCAATGCCCGCACGAACAACTTCGACGCCAAGCTCATCGAAGAGCAGTACTTCGAACAGGTCAACACCACCATGCGGGACTTTGGCTACATCCTCGACCAGTTTCCCGGGTAGTCGGTCGTGGCCCTGCACCTGGAGGGGCGTGCACGCATCCTGATCGGAGCGGTCAGCATCTGCATCTACGCCGGCATTGCATTCATGGCCTGGGACGGGCCTCGCTGGATCTCGTTCCTGGCCGCAGGTCTGGGAAGCTACCGCGCCTGGCTCTGGTTCAAGGAGGTGCGGCGGGTACTGGGCGCTGACGACGAGTGAGTGGCGCGATCCCCAGAGCCCAGAGCAGCAAACCCGCCCCGGCTCTGCTTTCGCAGGGTCGGAGCGGGTCTGGAATGGTACCCCCAAGGGGAGTCGAACCCCTGTCTTCGCCGTGAGAGGGCGATGTCCTAGGCCTCTAGACGATGGGGGCAGAGGCGCTCTGAGAACGATGTCTGAGAGAACGGGGTCCTGCTAACGCAGGTGATGGTTGGGGCGCCAGGACTCGAACCTGGAACCTTCGGGGCCAGAACCCGACGTCTTGCCAATTCGACCACGCCCCAGCAGGGGGGTCTTCTACCCAGGGCCCACAGGGGTGTCAAGAGGGACGCGCCTCGCCCTAGAACATCGCCCGTACCTGCACGGTGACGTCATGGGAGATGGCCAGCGCCTCATCCATCGGCACCTGGAGATCGTAAAGGAGACCGACCCCCACCCTTCCCTTCACCGGTCCAACGTCCAGAGTGGCCCCCAGCGCTGCACCCCAGGTCTCGTCGAGATCCAGGTCGCGGTCGGCGTCCCAACGCTCCAGCCGAAACAGCCCTGTCACCCCGCTGGCCGGCCCGAGATCCAGGTCGGCACTCGCCGCAGCATCCAGCCCAAATCCCAACCCGCTCGGCCCGTCTCCTGCGGTGCCCATGACCTCCAGGAGAAGGCGCAACTCCGCAGGGTCCAGAAAGGCGCCCCCATAGGCATGCCAGGCCCCGTTGGAGTGCCCATCATCCCGGGACTTCAGGAGACCGCTGACCCCTGCCACCAGGGGGCCATCCACCTGGTGCCAGCGCAGGCGACCCGCAAAGTCCGCGACCCAGGGCTCGAATTCCTGCGTTCCCTCCACCGGTTGACCCACGGCTACATCGAGTTCCACGTCCATGGGCAGATCCACCTGCCAATGCAGTGCCGTCTGCAGCGGAGTCCTTACCCCCACGCGAACGGCCAGGTCGAAGAAGGCCTCTGAGCCTGGAAAGTAGAACCAGTCCTGACGGCCATAGACCATGCCCAACCCGTAGGGCATCTCCTGCCGACCGGCCTGCAGGACCCCCAGCCGGCCCAGGTCGATCCGGGTCCAGGCCTCGTACAGCCGCAGGGATGTCTCTGGGCCCGAGCCTGCCTCGACCACCACCGGATCCATGGAGACCCACAAGGCCAGCCGAGCCGTGAGCCGATCACCATAGGAGGCATCGACACCCGCCAGGGCCCGGGAGATGCCCATGGACAGGGTCGGAGACTTTTCGGACACCCGGCTGTCCAGGTGGTCCAGGCGGTCCACGGTCACCTCGGTCCAGAACTCCCCTCGGGGAGTGACCGTCCAACCCGGATCACCGGGCGGGGAAACCTGGGGAACCTCGTTTGGACCCTCATAGGGAGGGAGCGGAGCCGGTTGTGGCTTCTCCGCACCGGCCTGCTCCGGACCCAGCGTCTCATTCTCGGTCGTGGACTCGGGTGGAGAGGTCTCCCCTGTCGTCACCTCTTCGACCGGAGGTTCTTCTTCGACTGGAGGTTCTTCTTCGACCGGAGGTTCTTCTTCGACCGGAGGTTCTTCTTCGACCGGGACATTCTCTTCCGGAGCCGGTGCCGCCGTGGTTTCTTCCGTTCCGGGGTCCTCCACGGGGTCCGGTACCGTCACCGCCTCTTCGTCACCGGAGGGCTCCTCGGCGGCCCCTCCCTCGTCCTGGGCCCATGCCAGGGAAGGAAGAAGTCCCAGAAAGAACAGCGGGAAAATTCGCAGAGCCATGCTGCCTCCAACGAGCGCGGTCCGGTGTGTAGCATGACTGTCCCCGGGCCGTCAGGACCAGACGATGGGCTATGGGGCGTCGATGGCGGACAGACCCACCTACCGAGGCCTCCAACTGGATCCCTTCCAGGCCCAGGCCATCGATCACCTGGAGGCCGGACGATCCGTGCTGGTCTCAGCACCCACCGGCACCGGCAAGACGCTCATTGCCGACAGGGTGGTGGAGCGGGCCCTGGAGCAGGGCAGACAGGTGGTCTACACCGCACCTGTCAAGGCGCTGAGCAACCAGAAATTCCGGGACTACTGCCGACTGCACGGCGAGGAGTCCGTGGGGCTGGTCACCGGGGACCTGGTCATTCGAAGAGAGGCCCCCTGCCTCGTGATGACCACCGAGATCCTCCGGAACATGCTCCTGGGCAGTGAACCGCTGGTGGACCTCCAGGCGGTCATCCTGGACGAGATCCACTACCTCGCGGACCGGGAACGGGGCACGGTGTGGGAGGAGGTGTTGATCTACCTGCCATCCACGGTCCAGATCCTCGGACTGTCAGCGACACTGTCCAATCTCCACGAGTTCTCGGACTGGCTCACCTCGGTGCGCGGCAGCCAGGTCGAGGTGATCCTGGAAGAGCGACGAACCGTCCCCCTCGAGATCCTCCTGACCACCCGCAACACCGGACCCCTGGACGCCGAGGAATACGAGAGCGCCTTCAAGCAGTGGGAGCGCACCCAGCGCAAGAGCAGCCGCCCGGGTGGACGCCATGGCGGCAAGCGCAACCGGAACCGTCACCGGGAACGGAGAGCGCGGGGACCGAACACCCGGCACACCGACATCTTCGAGCAACTTCACCCGCACTACACGCCCTACCTGTACTTCGTGCCGTCCCGAAAACAGGCGGAGACCTTTGCCCGCACCCTGGGAGAAAGGATGGACCAGTCGCTCCTGGGCCGAAAGGACCGGGCAGCCCTGCGGAAGGTCCTGGACGCCGCCCAGGAGACGGTGGGACCGGACGTGCTCGACACCGAGCTCCGGGCCCTCTACCGCAAGGGCATTGCCTTTCACCACGCCGGACTGCACGTACAGCTGAAGGCCCTGGTAGAGCAGCTGTACGAGGCGAAGCTGTTGCGGGTGCTCTACACCACCACCACCTTTGCCCTGGGCATCAACATGCCCGCTCGAACGGTGGTCGTGGATGGCATCGAGGAATTCGACGGAAGGGAGATGAGGCCAGTCACTGTGCGTCAGTTCATGCAAAAGGCCGGACGGGCCGGGCGACGGGGCATGGACGAGGCCGGGAGCGTGGTTCTGCGCCTGGACTTCGAGGACTACCCCCGCCAGAGACCGGACATCCTTCGCTACCTGGAGGGGGCCAGCGAGCCTGTTCAGTCCGCCTTCTCACTGAGCTTCCACTCCGTCCTGCGCCTGGTGGAGCAACACGACGCCGACGGTATCCGAGACCTGGTGGGACGTTCCTTCCTGGCCTGGCGGCTCAACGCCCGGGCCGAAGAGCTGGCCGCCCAGGCCGATCAGCTGGAGGCGGGCCTGCGAAGTGCCGGCTGGAACGAGGAACTCCAGGTCGTTCCTCCCCGGGTCAAACGACAGCTCAAGACCATGCGGCGTCTCCGGCGACGGGTAGACCAGGGCAGCGACCGGGTCTGGCACGACTTCCAACGCCGGCGCTTCTTCCTGGAGGAGATTGGCTACCTGGAGCCGGATGGCTCCTTCAACGCCGGCGCAAAAATCCTGCGGCATGTGCAGATCTCCGAGATCTTCACCACAGAGCTCGTGCTGAGCGGTCTGGTGCAGGAGATCCCGCCCGAACTGCTTTTTGGGATCTGCTGTGCCATGACGACCCGGCTGCCCAAGGACGTACAGCTGCACCACCGGCCCTCGGGAGACTGTCGTCGAGCCGCCCGAGAAGTCACCCGCGTGCGCTTCTCCGACGTGGTTCGGGCCGGCGAGGACCTCACGAACACCGAGGTGGCCTGGGAGCGAGAACTGATTCCCTTTGGACTGGCCTGGGCACAGGGGCGAACGCTCCAGGAGTTGATGCTGACCTACTGGAGCCGCACGGACTGCTCAGGGCAGTTGATCTCCGGGTTCCGGAGGGCCAAGGACCTGATGAGCCAGATTCGCCTGGCCGTGCTCGAAGACGAAGAACTCGCTGCCGCCTTGAAGCGGGTGATCAAGAACGTGATGCGGGACGAGGTGGTGGTGATCGCCTGAGGGAATCTCTAGTCGCCCAGGTGCCTCACGTCCTTGCCTTCCACCCGGTACACCGCCTGCTCCGCCAGGTTCTCGGTGTGATCGGCGACCCGGCCCAGGGCAGCAGCCAGCTCGGTCATCGAGAGAATCCGGTGGGCCTGCCCGGGGTGGGCATCCAGGTCCCGCAGCCAGGCACGCATGGCCTTTTCCTTGAGATCCCTGACCCGGCCCTTCAGCTTCCGGGCCCGTCCCAGGACGGTCACATCGTCCCGGTGCCAGCCTTCCCGGAGATCCGTCAACCCATCCGCGACCTCCTGGCCCAGCTCCCGCAGCTCCGGACCGGGCTGCAGACCCACCTGGGGACTCAACTCCAGACCGCCCCGGGCAATGGACACGGCCAGGTCACCGATGCGTTCCAGGTCCGTGATCGTGCGGCCAGTGGTCACCACAACCCGAAGGTCCGTTGCCACCGGTCGATGCAGCGCCAGGATCTGGAGCACCAGGCGATCGATCTCGACCTCCAGGGCATCCATCCGGGCATCGTTCTCGAGCACTCGACGGGCCCGCTCCGTGTCCCGTTCCAACACACTGGCCATGGCCTCGTGCACCATGGATTCGGCCAGCACGAATGCCTGGCTCAGCTGGTCGGCCAGCCTCTCGAGGGCCGCCTCGTAGCGGGCGTCCTGGGACAGGCGCCTCACAGTTCACCGCCCGTTCGACCGGACAGGTAATCTTCGGTCTGTTGGCGCTTCGGACGGGTGAACACATCCGCGGTCGGCCCATGCTCGATGATGCGGCCCTGGTCCAGGTAGAGCACCTCGTCGCTGAGGCGGGCGGCCTGGGACAGATCGTGGGTCACCAGGAGCACCCCCCGTTGCTCCGCCAGGGTTCGGATGCACCGCTCGACTAGCCGGGCAGCAATCGGGTCCAACCGCCGGGTCACATTGTCCAGGAGCATCACCACGGGGTCCAGAGCCAGTGCCCGTGCGATGCAGAGCAGCTGCAACTCTCCCTGGGCCAGGTCATCGGCCTTCCGAACCAGGGAGGACCGGTCCTCGGTCCACAGTCCCACCGTTTTCAGGGCCCGCTCGATCTTGAGATCCCGACGGGTTCGATCGGACAGCCGGTCCAGGTCCAGTCCATAGGCCACGTTGTCCTGGATGGTCCCCGGAAAGGGCACCGGATCTGGAGAGATCATGCCCACGCGCTGGCGTACCCTCCGCGGATCGCGCTGCTCCCCGACCAGGTCCTCTCCATCCAGCAGGATCTCCCCCTCGACCAGCAGGTCCGGCCCCGGGATCCGGGTCCGGTTCAACAGTCCCAGCAGCGCCGTCTTGCCACTGCCCACCGGCCCGATGATCGCCAGCACCCCACGGGCCGGCACCTCCAGATGTACCCCGTGCAAGAGGGTCTCCGTCCGCGTCTGAACCGAGAGGTTTCGCACCACGAGACGGGGGGTCATGACTCGCTGGCTCACGGAACTCCCCTCATGCGAAGGGCCAGGACATTCGCTGCAAAGACCCCCAGGACCAGCATGCCAGCCACCGCTGAAGACGCCAAGGCTCGAACCGCCAGGAACTCGGAGGCCCCGAGCAACAGCAAGGGTGCCGCCTCGCCGGCTGCACGCATCACCTCCCGGACTCCCCGGCCCAACAGGGGCCGTATTGCCTGCGGCAGGACCAGGGTTCGCAGTGCCTCCCAGCGGGTGGCACCCAGGGCCTCTGCTGCTCCTCGGAGTCGGGGGTCCACATCTCCCAGAGCCTCGTCCGTGGCCCGGTGGAGCCGCGGCACGAGCACCAGGGCGAGGGCCAGAACCGAGGCAGGTCCTGGGGGAAGCCCCGTGGCCCAGAGCGCCAGGCCGGCCAGCAGGGGACTGGCCTCGGCCAGGCCAGCGAGCAGAATGCCAATCCAGGCCACCCAGCCCTGGCGCGGTGCAAGCTCCCGAAAATAGACGCCAGCCCCCACCCCGATCGGGGCCGCCAGGCCGACGGCCAGCAACAAGAGGATCAGGGTCTCGATCACGTTCGCTCCAACAGCCCGGCGAGAACCGGCGTGAGCACCGCCACCAACACCAGGACCATGGCGGGGCCCCGTGCGGCTTCGGGTGATGTCATCACCACGCCGGTCAGAGCGATGTCCCCCAGCGCTGCCTGGGTGATCAAGGCCTCACCCACTCCCCTCCCCCAGCCGCGAAGGAGGGCCGCAGACACCGGGCCCTGGACCCGAGGCAGTCCGATGCGAAAGGCAAAGCGACGGCGAGGCATGCCCAGGGCCCGGGCGGCACGAAAGGCCGAGGGTGAGGAACGCTCCAGTGCGCGAGCTGCTCCCAGGGCGACGTGCGGGACCACGACAAGGCCCACTGCCATCCCTGCCAACGGCCCATGGCCCACGACGTTCGCCAACAGAACAGCCACGGAGACCGTCGGCAGATCCCACAACGTCCCGAGCACCACCCGGAGGATGGGGGCCTTCTCCCCGTAAAGCACGGGTGCCAGGAGCAGTCCGACTGGCACTGCCCACCCCAGGCTCACCAGGGAGAGAAGGAGGGTGGCCCGCAGGGGGGAAGCCAGGTCCGTGCCCGACCCACTGGCGACAACCCCCGCCACCAGGGCCACCGGAACCAGCCCGGCGAGACAGGCGCAGAGACCCAGGATCTGCCGATGTACACGGTCCAGGAAGCCAGGCAAGGGCAGCGGAGCGGCGATGTGCCGGCGTATCGTGCGTCCAGACCTGGGGCATGGCCGACTGGTGAGACCACCCATCCTGATCGTGAAGACCGGAACCACCGACCCACCGGTCGTGGCCCGGCATGGCGACTACGAAGACTGGTTCATCGCCAGGCTCGTGAATGGACCGGCGCGGTGCACCACGGTGTCGGTCCATGACAGGGCTGACCTGCCCGATCCCACCCCCTACGGCGGTGTCCTGGTCACGGGCTCACCGCTCTCGGTACGAGACGAACTGCCCTGGGTACAGCCCCTGGGCCCGTGGATCCTGGGCTGCGCGGACACCGGTGTCCCGGTACTGGCGGTCTGTTTCGGGCACCAGGTTCTTGGGGAGACACTGGGGGGCCATGTCGCCCGCAACCCAGCCGGACGGGAAGTGGGCACCATCACCGTGGATCTGACCCCAGAGGGAGAGTCCGATCCGCTCTTCGCCGGCCTGGACGCCAGCTTCCAGGTCCAGTCTACCCACCGTGATGCCCTGGTCCGACCCCCCCGAGACCCCCGAGTCGTGCGCCTTGCAGGCAATGACAACACGCACTGGCAGGCCTTTGGGGTGGGACCACGACTGCGTTCCGTGCAGTTTCACCCAGAGCTCGACGGCAACACCCTCCAGGACCTGCTCAAGAACCGGGGCCAGACCGGCGAGGTCCATCGATGCCCTGCCGGGCGCCACATCCTGGAAAACTGGGACACACACTGGGTGTCGTCTCGCTCAGTGCGGTAGCCCCAGGGTGAATGTCGCCCCCTTACCGGGCAGGGACCGCACGGTGACTGTGGCCTGCGAGGCTTCACAGAGGTGCTTGACGATGGCCAGGCCGAGCCCGGTTCCCCCGGCTTCCCGAGAGCGGCCGTGATCGACCCGGTAGAAGCGCTCGAAGATGCGGCCGTGGTAGCGCGGGTCGATCCCCACCCCCTGGTCCTCCACTTCGACCCGGACACCGACCGGAGGATCCCGAGGGAGCACTCGAACGTGGACAGTGTCGCTGGCTTTGTCCTCACCCACCGAGGTGTACTTGATCCCGTTGACGATGAGGTTGGACAGAATGGTCCGAAAGGCCTCGGGATTCACCCGCGCCACGACCCCTGAATCCGGTCCGTGAACCAACTCGATGCCCTTCTGGCGTGCCGTGTCTCTCAACCCTTCCACCACCTCGCGGACCAGGTCGCCGATATCGTGTTGCCCCAGAGGCAGATCACCCTTTCTGGACTCGACCCTGGCCAGGTGCAACAGGTCCTCGAACATGGCCGAGAGACGCCGGGCATTGCGCACCAGTGGCCCCACCAGGAAGGCCACGTCCTCGGGAAGGACCTCATCCTCCAGGGTCTCGGCGTAGCCAAGCACAGAGGTGATCGGCGTCCGGAGTTCGTGGCCCAGGTTGCTGACAAAGGCCGTGCGCGCCCTGGAGGCCCGTCGCAACTCTGTGATGTCCTGCACCACGACCATCGCACCTCTGTCACGACCGATGGGAACGGCCCGAAGGCTGAGCTCAAATCGACCCAGGCTGGTCTCCCGCTCGATCCGGGTACGGGTGGTCTCCACCTCCTGAAGCACCTGGTGCAACGCCGCGCAGGGAATGGCCACGCTCGGCCGCTTGCCGACCGGGTCGGGCACCACCGGGAGCGTTCGCCGGATGGCCGGGTTCACCGCCCAGACCAGGCCCTCGCTGTTCGTGATGAGGACCCCCGTGGGCGAAGCAGCGAAGACCGCACCCTGGACTGCGCGGTTCAACCGCAGTTCATGCAAGGCCTCGCGCTGATGCTCTTCATGGTCCCGCAGACGACGATCGAATTCCGAGATCGGATCCTGGTGTCGTGGCCAGGCCCCGCCCCGGAGCCGACGCCCGAGGGCCTCCAGCCGAAGCACCGTGCCGGCATGGAGCCATCGGCCCGCAGCGACAGCGATCACACCCGCCACCAGCCAGAGGAACACCGCGGCCCAGGGACCTGCGAACAGGCCGAGCAGCCCACCAGCAATGCCCACGAAGAGCCCCACCAGCGGCAGCCAGGGCAGAGCTCGCCAGGGGGTCATGAAACGACTCTACTGAGTGAAGCGGTAGCCGACGCCGCGCACCGTCTCGATGTAGTCGGACGCCTCGCCGAGCTTCTCCCGCAGCCGCTTGACGTGGGTGTCCACCGTCCGTGTGTTCAGGTTCGGTGGAGCCTCCCAGACATCTCGCAGCAAGGTGCCTCGACTCTGGACCCGGCCAGCACGGCTCAACAGCGTGACCAGCAGCTTGAATTCCGTGGCCGTAAGCAGGAGTTCCACCTCGGAGACCCAGACCCGGTGGGCGGAGGTATCGACCCGGAGGACACCATGTTCCAGGGGGGCCACATCCTCCTCGACCACGGGAATGCCCCGCCGCAGGATGGCTCGGATCCGCAGCATGAGCTCCCGAACGGAAAACGGTTTCGTCACGTAGTCATCGGCACCGACCTCGAACCCGACCACCCGGTCGATCTCCTCGGTTCGCGCCGTGAGCATCAGGACCGGAATGCCCTGGGTCTCTGGAGACTCCCTCAGGCGCCGGCAGACATCTGTGCCCGAGATGTCCGGAAGCATCAGGTCCAGGACCACCAGGGCAGGACGCCGCTCTCGGGCCAGGCGCAGAGCCTGGTTCCCGTCCGAGGCCGTAAGGACGCGGTGCCCTTCCTTGCGCAGGTGCAGGGCCACCAGGTTGCGAATGTCGGGCTCGTCGTCCACGACCAGGATTGGGCCGGATGGGGTGACCAACATGTCCTCCTGACCACCTGCCATTAACCCACCACCGAGGCCCGGGGTATGGTCAGCCGGTGTCGGCAGTCTGGGGCTGGGTTCTGATGCTCGCCGCCTGCGACGGCGACGAGCCGAGCCTTGTGTCCGGCGTTCCCGATGCAGGGGAGCGAGCCCGAATGTTGGAGGCAGTGCAACTGGCGCCTCGACACCCCGGTCCGGCGGGAGATGCCTGCTTCGGTCTCCACCACCCCACGCTGGTGGTGGATTGCATCGAACAGGTGGCTGTTCTCCAGGTGGACAAGGACCCCGAGGGAGCGCACCAGACCTGCTCGAAGCTCAGTACCCGAAGGCCCCGGCTGGCAGACCAGGACGCCGAGTGCTTCTTTCGGATCGCCGAAAGAGCTGACAGGCCAGTCTGGTGTCAACAGGCCCGCCAGTTCACCTTTGACTGCCAGATGCACCTCTTCAGCCAGGGACTTCACCGCTGGATCCCCAAAGGCAGCACACCCGGGTCCTTCGAGACAAGGGCTTCGACCCGCATCGAAGAGGTCGGCCTGGACCCCTACGATCCAAGGCCCTGGTCCGCGATGTACCGCTGGGTGTTGGGTGCCCAACAGCCCCTGGACCGCAACAGTTGTGAAGACGCACCGGACACCTTTCGCAAGGAGGCCTGCCGCGCCACCGCCATCGCGCTCCTGCACGACCGGCTCAGCCACGCCCGTGACCGCGGTGCGTCCCTGTGCGACGGCCCCCTGCCTGACGATGTCCGATTCCTGCCCGATCCTGACCTGGAGGCCGTCTTGACCACGCGCAGAGCCGACGACCTGTGCAACCCCGATGCGGTTCGTGCGGCCCCTCCAGGGCCTGGCTTGCCCGGTTCGGGACCATGATCGGGTTTGCCTTGTGGGCCCTGAGCGCCTGTGGGGATCTGACCCAACAGGACACCTGGGAGATCCTGGGAGTGAACCAGGACCTGGCGGTCATCGACGCGAGGTTGGAGACATCCAACACCGGGTTTCTCAAGGGCCAGGGACGGATACGTTTCGACTGGATCTTCCGCGACCAGACCCCCGTGTACCACGGCAGGGATGGCCTGCCGGGCGAGATCCTGAGTCCCGAATCCGGGGGCCTGATGGTGGGCCCGGACGGCCTCTCTCTTGGCGAGGACGGCACCTGGAGCCTGGAGGTCCGCGACGAAGAAACCCGGGCGATGGTCTCCCTGCGGCCCAGCCTTGGTGGTCCAGCGCCCATGACGTGGGAAGACGACCATGGAGACTGGACAGTCGAGTTCCCGGTGGTCCTTGGAGAGTTGGGCGGATTCGTGACCTCGGGCCCACGCAGCGCCCTGGTGAAGGGTCACGGGGTACTCACCCATCGCCACGGGGACGCTCCACCAGCCTTTGCAGGGACACAGCGGCTCGCGGTCTACATCCTCGGAGAGGACACGACTCTGGGCGTGGACCTGACCGGACCACGGGCAGTCTCCTGGGCAATCATCGGCGACTACGCCTTTGATGCCCGGGACGCCCGGCTCAACAAGGGCAAACGAGGCCGACTCGTTCTGGATCTTCGGCCCACGGCAGACCTGGTTGCCCACGTGCTGCCCCGACGGCCCCGGTCGGTTCGCCGTCCCTGGGAGCACCTGCACCTGCTGGAACGTTGGTTGTTGAAGGGCTGGCACGGCAACCCGGTCCGACGCACCCAGGGCGGCCGGGTCAACCTGCTCATCGGTGGCGAGTCCCTCGAGGCCCGTGCGGTCATTGTCGAGGTCACCTGGGAGTGACCCCTGCCCCCAGGGCTCAGCCTCCCTTGGGAAGGTCTGCAGCGGAGAAGGCCGCGGTGCCCTGCTCATCAAAGTAGACGGACACCGAGTGCGCGTCGGTCAGGCCCTTTTCGTCCCGGGCGAGGACAGTGACCTGGTTCGGGCCAGGCTCCAGCGTGATTTCGACACTGAAGGGCAGCGCCCGGATCCCGACCCCACCGCCCTGGTAGTGCATCTTGTCCGAGCCGTGGAAGACGATCACGTCCCGAACGCCCTCGTCATCATTGACCACGCCAGACACCACGGCCGTCCCATTCCTGACCAGCAGTGCCGGAGTGCGGCTCAGACGAATGGACGGCGGCTCCCTGTGCAGGGCCTCTGCCCCGTTTCCCACCGGCACGATGACCTCGTCCTTCTGGGAGAAGTAGGAGTAGAAACCGGCCTGAACGACAGCGCCATAGTCATAGCGGCCCTGGTCCCCCACGCTCAGTTCCAGGGGGAGTTCCGGCCCCTCGCCGCGAATTTCGAAGCGGAACACCGCCGAGGTCCGTTCCCCTGGTTCAAGGGGCGCCAACTCCTGGGTCCCCTGCTGCAGGTCCAACTCTCGCCCGGCCTTGTTCTTGATCTTGGCAAAGGCCTCGGAGGTGGGACCTGGCCCCAGGTTCTCGATCTCCGCCACCAGTTCGACGACCTCTCCTTGCTCGAGAACTCCATCACCGTCTCCACCGACGGCGTCCGAGAACGAGAGATCCCAGGAAAAGGAGGGCAGTGGTTGACCGACCGTTCGCAACAGTCGGGTTTCGTGACCCAACAGGGTGCGATTGGCGTCCCGTAGCGTGAACACGACCTCGCCGACCTGGTCTCGGTACCCGTCGACCAGCCGAACGCTCAACGGCCATGTCCGGGACTGCCCGGGCTCCAGGCGGCCGAAGTAGAACTCCTCACCGTCAACCCAGTCCAGCTCCGAATCCGAGACCGCCATGACCTGGTGGATGGTCTCGCTTCCCCGGTTGGTGACCCGCACCTGCAGGATCTCCTCGCTGTCCCGTCCCGCCATGATCACGCCGTCCTCACCCAGGTCCAGGGTGAGTTCCAGGTCCACAGCGGACGGCAGGGGTCCAGGCTGCCAGTCCACGCCCACGCTCTCAAATGCGGTGGCAATCCGCTTGTTCTCCTCGCGGACATAGCGAGAGACCACGTCCCCGGCGGAACTCAAGAGCTCCGCCCGTCGACCGGACGGCACGGACAGGAGCAGGTTCCGGGCAAACTGGACCTGCCAGTCCTGGCCAAGCTCAAGGCGGTCGCTTCGCGGCCTGTCCTCTTCATCGAGGGCCTTGTGGTACTGCACCGAGTAGAGGGCGTGCTCCGCCTTCTCGTCCGACCACTCCATGTGGTGGTCCAGGTCCGCCTCCCGGTCGAGCCGCTCGCTCCAGTAGACGGCAGCAAATGGCTCCTGGCGACCGGTCTCGGAGTCCTCGCGCATCTGGATGTAGACCGGTTCCAACCGGATGTCCGGGCCGATCCCGATGGACTGGATGCTCCGGTCCCCCGGCGTCATGTACTTGGCCACCGTGAGCTTGAGCTTCGAGTCATCATGGTTCGGGTACAGGTTCTGCACCGAGCCCTTGCCAAAGGTTCGCTGGCCCACGACCACTGCGCGTCCCTGGTATTTCAGGGCCCCGGCCACGATCTCCGAGGCCGATGCGGAGCTGCTGTCGACCATCACGACAATGGGGTAGCGCTCCTCGGTGCCGTTTCCACGAGCCCGCCGCTCTTCGCGGTTCCGGTCTTCCCGTTCCACTGTCGAGACGATCACGCCTTCGTGAAGGAACCGGTCCGCCACCTCGATGGCCTGGTGCAGGTACCCCCCCGGGTTTCCTCGCAGGTCCAGGATGAGGCCCGTGATTCCCTGCGGGCTGTTCCGGCGCTTGAAGCCCGCCAACTCAGCCCCGAGATCCGCGGCCGTCCGAGCGTGGAAGCTCTTGATGCGCACGTAGCCCACACCCCCCTCGAGCAACTCTCCGTCGACCTCGTTGATCGCGATGGTGTCCCGGACGATCGTGAAGGGCCTGGGGGCATCAAAGGTGTTGCGTTCCACGGAGATCGTGACCGGCTCCCCCTTGGGTCCTCGGAGCCTGGAGACCGCCTCCTGGAGATCCATGTTGATGGTCGACTCGTCGTCGATGCGCATGATGCGATCACCGGCCTTCAACCCCGCACGCCAGGCTGGTGTGTCCTGCAACGGGTACTCGACGGTCAGCCAACCCTCGCGAATGGTGATCGTGATTCCCAGGCCGCCGAACTCCCCCTCGTTCTCGACATCGAGTTCCTTGGAGACTTCCGGGGGAAGCAGAACAGTGTGGGGGTCCAGGGTCGAGAGCACCCCGTTGATCATCGCGTACTCGACCTCTGGAAGCGGGACTTCACCACTCAGGTGCTCTTCCAACAGGGACGCGACCCTCTGGAGTTGCGTGTGCAGGTCATCCAGGCTCTCCACCGGAAGCACCTCCATCGCGGTTCTGAAGCTGCCGATGTCCACGTGAAGCTGGCGCCCCTGGCGGGTCCGGCGAAAGAGCACTTCGGGGACCGTGCGCTCCACGGCCGAGAGAGCCTCATCGAACATGAGCTCCGGGTCGACCCTGGAGGGTTCGACGTAGCGCTCGTCCACGAAGAACAGCGAATGCTCCATGAGTTGGAGGCGACGAAAAGAGGTGTCCCGCCCCAGGGCGGCATCGACGCGATCAGCCAGCCCGGGCCCGAATCCAGGCCCCGTTTCCCGGGAAGAGGCATTGGCCCCAAGGTGGTAGGCGGCAAGACTCAACGCCGCAGCAGCAGTCAACAGGGAGAGGTGCTTCACAGCGCGCGGCATCCAGCGTTCCGAGACATCATCCAGGATCTCAACATACCTGCTTGGGGTTGGCATTCCCAGGTTGTGAGAGAATCCCTCGTCCCGGGTCCTGGAGAGCCTCCCCGCGATGGCGCTGCGCATCACCTGCCCGCAATGCGGAAACAAGCATCGCCTCGTCGAGCCCTTTCCAGCACCGGGAAGCGAGCTTCAGTGTGCCTGCGGCTGCACCCTCTCGATCAGCTATCCACCGGGTCTGACCGAGGACCTGAGGCGGCGCAGCCAACGATTCCAGGGAGACATGGAGCCGGTTCCGCTCATGCCAGAGCTCATGCCAGAGGAAGAGGACGCTCCGACCGTCTTGAGCGGCAACTTCCTGGACCTCGCCAGCCAGATCGACACCCGCGTCGACCCCTTGACCGGCAAGCCGAGAGAGGCACAGGGGGGGCCCATACCTGGCTCAGCGGCCCCGACGACCGACCCCATGATGGCCCCACCGGGCAGACGGGCCCCTGCAGGTCCTCCTGCTACCCCGACGACACCTCGTCCGACTCCGGGGGGGGGGGGGGGGGGGGGG
>CAZMNK010000056.1:0-6161 GCA_964567625.1 uncultured Enterobacterales bacterium
TGATCTCGGCGTCGGGGTTGGCGTTGAAGGTGGTGACCCCGGTGTCGGAACAACCTCCCAGCAAGCCCGGAAGGGTCAGGAGGACGAGGAAGGGATGCATGGCCAACTCCGACCCCAACCCTACCTCAGCCCCGCTCCGCCAGGGCATCGGGTTGCTCGGGGGTCAGTGGACCTGGGCCTCGTCTTTCAAATATCGATGCATTATTCTCCGGACTTCACTCCGCTCATGGCACTTTCCCATGGCTGAACCCTCCCCCATCCTGGAAGCCGAGTTCGACCCCAGGGTCTGCACCTACTGGATGTTGCAGGGCCTCATCGCCCTGGTCGTGTCCGTCGTCGGAATCCCGCTGATTCCCTTCTTGCTCCTGTTCGGATTTCCCGTGTGCAGGCGCTACATGAACCACCTCCACTGCAGCCTCACGGACAAGACACTGGTGGTCAAGAAGGGCCTGTTGACCCGGATCGAGAAGACCGTGCCCCTGGAGAAGATCACGGACCTGGGCATGATTCAGGGTCCGATCATGCGCATGATGAATCTCCATCGGCTCTCGATCGAGACCGCTGGTTCCAGCGGCGGGGCTGGGGGTGCCCTGGTGGCCCTGGTCGGCATCCGGGATGCACCGGAATTCCGCAACCGCGTCCTGGCCCAGAGAGACCTGGTTCAGGAGAGCTCCAGCAGCGTGGAACCGAGTCCAGCGGCAGGTGTGGGTGGCCAGCAGGCCTTGCTCGAGGAGATCCGGGACACGCTGCTTCGAATTGAACAGCAGGGTTCTCCAAAGGGCTGATCGGGGTCTTCGGCGGGTTCCACAGGCCCTGACAGTTCGCCGCACCAGCCCCGAGCCTGAAGGCGGGTTCCTGTGGTCGTTGACGCCAGCGAGCGCTCGGGCCGCTATTGTCTATGGGTGAGCATTTGCACCGTCGGATCGGAAGGACTACCAATTCACAAAGGTACTCTCGCTCTCAACGCGCATTCTTTCAATGGACTTTCTTGTGAAGCAGTCTAAGCGTAGTTCTGCAAACAAGGAATCGGCGGCGTTCGACTCGGAAGAGGCACAGGCGTTCGACTCGGAAGAGGCGTTTGGCTTGTCGAAGATGAGCAGCCTGCAGCCCAGGGGTAACTCAGCGAGGCTCTCGGCCATGAAAGCCAGCGCCGTCGAGGAGGGACAGGCCACCGAGGGCACTCAGAACAGCGAGGGCACTGAGCAGGACACGGAGGCAGCCGCGGGCGATGCACAGGTCGGCGTCGAACGGACCTCTTCCACCGAGGGCGACGGTGAAAGGGAGAAGGCGCGCCATGTTGACGAGGGAGTTGCAGCGGAGACCGATGGCGGCAAAAACGGGCACGTCGCCGAGTGGCACGTCGAGACCCATGTTGTCAGTGGCAGCGGCCCCTACACCGTTACGGCCAACGTCGACCTGCACACCAAGGTTTATGTCTGGCCCGAGGACACCGCTGGCCGTTGGGACAAGATCGCTGACTTCGCCTCCCACTATGGGTCCGGGTACGATCCGAGCTTCAATATCTACGAGGGCACGCTGCTCCACGAGAATCAGCATGTCACCGAGGCGATGAACGCCTACAATGGTGCCATCGGCGCGTTCCATTCCGGTGTGGCGGGGATCAGCGCGGCCACGACAGCCGCCGCCGAGAGCCAATACCAGGCCGTTTGGGCCACCTACAAGGCCGCCTACAAGACAGCCTATTGGGCGAACGGCGAGGTGGATGGATACCGCGTCGAGTGGGCGTACTACCACACTGCGTTTGACGCATTCCTGGCCGACCCCCTGTCCTATGGCCTGTTGGACTCCTGTGTCACCGACGCCGACGCCAACAAGGTGGCCGGATTGCTCGAGACGATTCGCACCAATGGCAATGCGGGCGCCCTCGCCAAGGCGGCTGCCGGATTGCGGTCGGCCGGTGTCCTGGATCGCCTTGAAGACAACCTGGCCGAGGGCGACAAGGCGACCTATGCGGATCTGCTCACAGTGCTGCGGACAACCCCTTGATTCAGCGCGGTCTCACCGCCATTCTGATCTTGCTCTGCGGGTGTTCACAAGCAGGTCCGAGGGAGCCTATGCCCACACCCGCCCCCACTGGAGCTCAGACGTCACCCATGACGAAATCCAATATCGAAATAACCGTCCACGACATTATCGTTCGGTCCGGCGATGCTGCTTGGACGGTGCAGGTCTCGATGTCCAATTCGGGTACCGAGGTGCTTTCCACTGCCGTGGGGGGCTTCAGCCTCGACGGGATCGGCAACACCTTCGATCACGGCGAACGCTGGGAGCGACGACAGGCTCCCGCGCCAGTGGTTGCCGGTGCGACCACAATGGAGTCCTTCGACCTCAAGGCCAAGCTCGGTGACCGGGTTCCAGGTCCCGGCGATTACACCCTGACAGTCATGGTGCTCGTCGGAGACCGATACACTCCGTCCTCTCCGGCCAGGGTCACTGTCCAGAAGGAGTAGTGCTCTCTCGCCCGCGCGAGAACTCCGAATCTGCCAGGAACGTGCCAGGAGCCATTTCTACCGATTCCGCCACAATCGTAGATCCGCATAAAAGGAGGCACCCCCGCCAGGACCGTACGCTCCCTCGCTGGTGCTCGGGCTTTCGCCCATCCTGGCGGCGCCGCCAACCGACGCTTCGGCGTCGGATGGCACCCCCGCCAGGACTCGAACCTGGGACCCACGGCTTAGAAGGCCGTTGCTCTATCCACCTGAGCTACGGGGGCGTGTGCTGTCCCTAACCAACCCCGGGGAACTATCTGACCCTCTTCACCCCGGGCCAGGCCTCGTTCCAGCGGAAGTGGACCCTGTTGGTGTCATCGGCCATCCCGGCCAGGCCTTCCAGGATGCGACAGATGAGGGCATCGGACCCCGGTGTGGGCTCCTGGGCCAGGCTCGTGGTGTAGAGCAGGGCACTCGGGTGGCCGGGGGTCTTCCCGGTCTCCAGGCGCTGGTAGGCCCGGTCCCCGAACAGGCGAGCCCCGTTCAGGTCCGTGTCCTGGAGCAGCACCAGCAGGGTCTCGCTGTCCAGGAAACCCACGTGGTCGATGGAGCGGGTGGCCCGGCGCAGGTTCCGAGCCATGTCGGCCAGGATCTCCTGGGGGGGGATGCCCTCGGGCCGTGACTGGCGGGGATCCAGGCACACCCCGACCACGGACAGGCGCCGCTCCTCACGCATGGCTCGGGAGACCTCGGTGGCCAGGGATTGGGCCATCTGGGTCGGCCTCGGGACGTCCTCGGGGAGCTCCGGATCCCGCAGGTCCAGCAGGTTCCGGTACAACTGGCTCACACAGTCCTTCTCCACCAGGGCCTGTCGGGCCTGCTGGGCCTGGTCCTGGAACTGGGCCACCAGGAGCAGGATGTCCATGGGCCTGGCGGGGGGACGATGCCAGGGACAGCCCGCCACCTGGAGGATTTCTCCCAGCCGCTGGGCCACAGCCGGCAGCCGCTCGGAGCTGACGTTGGTCTCCTTGCTGGCCAACAACTCCAGGCCATCGTCAATGAGACGTCGTGCCGTGGAGTGCCAGGGGGGATTGAGAAGCTCCTGGAGGTCCTTGGGCAGGTCCCAGCTACGAATGGCCTGGTGGAAGCGGTTCTGGGCCGTGCTCCCGAACATCCGGTGCTCGAACTTTTCTCGTCGAGCGGGGTGAATTCGCTCCAACAGGGCCCCGACCACGCTCGGGTTGGCCGAGTCGGTCAGCAACAGGCGCTGGCCCAGGCGAGCCCCGAAGCCCAGGGTGATGGCGCCAAATGGTGGCCTTCGGTAGGCCTCGGCGACCACCAGGGTTGCCGCAGCGGTGGTCACACACTCCGCTGCACCGTCCTCGTCGTCCCCAAAAAGCTCGCGCATCCGGAACCACAGGGCGATGTGTCGGACCCGGGCCGCGCCGAGCAGCTTCACGGCATGGGTCTCGTCGTCGACCTCTCGTCCCTGGCCCAGCAGGCTGGAACTCGCTGCCCGCCGGATCGTCTCGGACAGTTCCGGGTTCCAGGCGGCGAGGCTCTTGAAGTCGCTGGGTTCCAGGCCACTCCAGTCGGTGGACAGGAGTGTCTCCCAGGAGATCTCTCCTCGCGGCGCTGGCGGCTGGGGGGTCTCGGCCATGACTTTCCTGGTTCTCCTTCGGCGAATCGGACGCCGAATCCGCAGCTTCTGGAAGACCTCGACGGGGTTCCTGTGGTGCGGGTTCTCGGGGCCAGTCTACACCAGGGAAGGGCTGTGACCGGACCCCCTTCCTCACATCGGACCAGTGACCGCGCTCCTGGAGCACTTCACCCGGGCTCGGGGTAGGCTCGCCCAGGGAGGTGCATGCCTTGAACTGGACGGTCCAGATCCTGACGGAGCGGCCCGGGCCGGGAACCTCCGCCCTGGCCGTCGAGGTGGACCCACGGGTGCAGCGGGTCACCCTGGCCTGGCGAACCCTGGGGCTGGGGTCCGCCGAGGTGGGAAACAGAGCCCTGTTTCGTCGCTTCCTGCCGGTCGAGTTTCCGGACCTGGAACCGGGACAGACCTGGCTGGAAGGACCCGAAGCGGGCCATCTCCTGGGGCGGATCCAGGCGGGCTACAGCGGGGGCATGACCTGGAGCGGTGACCCTGTGGGCACCTGGACGGAAGAGGCCTGGTCGGCCGCGGAGGAACTGGTGGCCGGGCTGCTTACCCGTGTCCAGGCCCCCTGAAGGCCTCGGAACGGCTCAGGGCAGCTCTGGATCGCCCAGCGCGGCACCCCGGGCCGCGCCCAGCGCGACCCACAGGATCGAGACGATGCCCAGCAGAAGGCCAACGACGACGCCCATGTCCACGATCCCCCGCCAGGGTTGAGACAGGTTGTGGGCGATCAGCACAAAGCAGACGATCATGACCGTCAGCAGCCAGGACTTCAGCAAACGCCGTCGGTTTCCGTGGAAGAACCCCATGCAGAACAGGGGCGCAAACAACCCCCGGAGCCAGTGTGGGTGGGCCCGAAGGTGCCAGGCACGGGCGACGACCGAGGGAGAAAACCGCTTCTGGAAGCCCTTCCAGGCCTCGCTGTAGGCCATGAAGACCGTCCAGACGAAGGCCAGTACCCACTGCCCGGGGGTCAGCCCATGGGCGATGGCCTCGGCGGCCAGCGGGGCCAGCCGCATCACGGCAAAGGACAGGATGCACACCACCCCGGCGAGTCCCCACAGGGGGAGAAGGGCAGTGAGAGGTGCGGGTCGCGGTTGATCCATCGTTTCCCTCCTATTCCGCCTGTGGGAACTTGGGGACCCCAACATCCTCTTCGAGTCGGACCTGCCGACTCATCGCACGAATTCCCTAAAAGGACTGAACCAGGGTGACCTGTCCCCCCACGGTGACCTCGATCCGGACCGCGTCATCGGGCGGTGTCCAGGTCTCTCCGACGTGCTGCCCTGCCAACTGCCCATCCGGTCCGTAGGCCGTCCACCGGCGGAGGGGCTCCCCTTCATCGAAACCGGTTGCCGTCGTGGTCCAGGTCTCCCCGATCACGAACCGGGCGTTGTGCACGGGACGAGGCGCAGGAGAGGAGGTCAAACCGGAGACGTCGTAGAAGGCCGGGTCCAGGGGGTCATCCCGCCAGTCGCAGTGCACATGGCTGGTGTACTCCGACACGTAGTCGGCTCCCTCGTCCTCACAGATGGAGGCCAGGGCACTCAGGCCGACCACGCTGGAACTCATGTCCGCGGCATCCCCGTACATGTGGCGGCTGGAGCTCGCAGACCCATCCAGCCCGGCGTTGTACCCGGGGCTCCGGTAGCCAGAGGTGATGCTCAGAGCCCCCCCGGTGTCGTCGCGGAGGTTCTGCAGGTGGTCGACCATGTGGGTCTGGTAGACCCCGTAGGGACCCTTCCACTCCTGCATGAACTCGTCCAGCGCGAAATTCGGAGCGAGCTTCAAGGACGCCAGGACCGCACCCAGGTCCACGTAGCGAGAGGGCGCGATGTACTGGAGGGAGCCATTGTAGGGGGCCGGGTAGACGTAGTCGCTGCCCCAGGCCGGACTCCAGTCGACCACGTCCAGACAGGTCTTGTAGGACCGGTCCTCGCCCAGGTAGCAGGCCTGGATCGACCCTGTTTCCGTGTCGGTATCGGTCTCGGTGTCGGTCTCGGTGTCCGTCTCGGTGTCCGTCTCGGTGTCCGTCTCGGTCTCGGTTTCGG
>CAZMNK010000056.1:6261-31416 GCA_964567625.1 uncultured Enterobacterales bacterium
GTCTCGGTGTCCGTCTCGGTGTCCGTCTCGGTGTCCGTCTCGGTCTCGGTTTCGGTGTCCGCGGGGCCACCGGTGTCCCAGGAGTCGAGCACCGGAACGCTGTCGGACGGCGCTATTGCATCGGGAAAAGGCCGGCTTCGGAGGTCCTCGGCACAGGCGATCAGCGTCCATAAGAGCATTGCATGGCTCCACTATGGCGGGGTAGAGAAAGAGCACCGTTCGCCCTGCAAGGACTCACACCATGTCGACGATTTCCCTCCTGGCCCTGATCGCCTGCTCCACGGACAGCCCCGACGATCCGGCGATCCTGGCCCCGGGCCTGGCCATCCACGAGGACGCCCTAGGACTGACCGACCTGGCCCGCCAGGCCATCACCCTCAGCCCCAACTGGTTGACCGATGATCTCGTGGTCGCTTTCGACCGGCTCGACAACACCCTCCAGGACGACCTGGCGGTGCTGATCGTCGACAACGACGAGCCCTGGACCTGGGACGAGGTGGCCTTCACCATCGCCCACACCAGCCCCGAAGTCCTCAGTGCGACCTGGTTCTACCCCCAGTTGCTCCAGGAAAACGCCCAGCTGATGTACGAGCACGATGCGTCCCTGGACTATGTCGACATCGTGGACGTGGGCGAGCCGGGAGTGGACCCGGACTACTACTCGGTCACCACCTACCGGGTGGAGTCGGGCGACGAGGTGGTGGAGCGGACCGTCGACCAGGACATCTACTACTGGTACATCGTTCATCCCCGTCTCGAGGACGAGTCCCCGATGTACGTGGATGGCTGGGAGCAGTGCGGGGGCGCCCAGTGTCCCACCACGCCGGAAAGCGGTCGCTTCTGGCGGGACTTCCTGTGGTCAGGTGCCCGGGAGGACTGCCCTGCCGACACCACCTGCATGGTCCTGGACGAGATCCTGCCCGGCCTGGAGGTGCTGTGGAAGGAGGAACTCTACAGTCGGGATGACAACGGGGCGGTCGGGGCGATCATCCAGTTCGTTCTCGACGTGATGAACTTCGGTGCCCAGGACGGCCAGGTGCGTTCGGTTCAACCGAACAGTGTCTATGCGCTGGTCTATGGCAACTGTGGCGAACACAGTGACATCACCGGGGCCGCCGCGCGGACGGCGCTCATCCCCAACCAGAACGCCAGCGCATGGGGCAATGACCACACCTGGAACGAGTTCTGGGACGGGGCCTGGGTGCAGTGGGAGCCGGTCAACACCTATGTGGGCCACTGGTACTACTACGCCGACACGAACGGCGACTACTACCGCTCCAGTGACAAGCTGGACAACGACTGCGATGGCCTGGCCGACAACGGTGGCGGCGAGTTGACCGAGAGCATGTCCCTGGGCGACTACGACGAAGACGGTGTCAGCATCGATGACGGGGACTGCAATGACGCCGACCCGGATGCCTACCCGGGCGCGGTGGAACTGGACAACGGCCGGGACGATGACTGCGATGGCATGGCAGACGACGGCACAAACACCGACGATGCCGACCTGGATGGCTTCACCATCGCAGACGGTGACTGCGACGACACCCGGGACAGCGTCTACCCGGGGGCGCCGGACGAGGTCACCCCGAGCAGCAACCGGGTCCAGGCCATCAGCGTCACCCGGGGAGACACCCTGGTTCGCCAGAGGACCAACGCCTATGGCAAGTCGGTCACCATGGACATCTCGATGACCGACGAGGACGGGGCGGCCCTGGATGGCGCCACCATCACCCTGTACGGACGGGTCGAGGTCTATGGCTACGACAACCACTGGTGGCCCAACACCCTGGCGATGACCGACATGAATGGCCAGGCCCAGGCGATTCTGGGAGAGGCCAATGACTACGCCTGGCGGGTCGACCACCCCCTGGGGAGCTACCCCGCCCAGAGCGATGACTCCCGCCAGAGCCACTCCTGGCCCTACGACAGCAAGACCATCAGCCTCGACGAGTGGCTGGATGTCTTCATCCCCGATGGCCTGGACGTGGACGAGGCGGACCTGGCGGGCAATGGACCGAAGGACGCAGTGGTGACTTTCGACGTTTCCCTTGAGACCAACCGGGTCTGGGGCAGCACCTGGTTCGGGACAGCCACAGTGGCCGGCGAGGGAGGCAAGCTGACCCGCTTCGTGGTGGACGCGGACAACTACGCGGCCTTCGAGGCGGGCGAGGACTTCGATGCCATGGCCCTGGAGCGGCTGACCGACTCCGCCTCCACCGAGCTCTCCCTGCCGTCGGACCAGGCCTGGACCCTGGTGCTGGCCAACGAACGCACCACGTCCACGACGATGATCGGCACCTTTGCGGTCACCGTGGACGGGGAGTGGGAGGCTGTGTCCCTGGAGGACCGTTTCTACATCGGTCCTGGAGAGCACCTGGCCGTGGCGTTGACGCCTGCGGATTGACCGTCGCAGTCAGGGGGTGACTGCCCGTTCGCGGGACGGTCCTGGTTCCGCGCCGAGTCCGGGCTCCGGGGCGACCCGGTCTACCAGTAGACGTGCACGGTGTAGACCCAGTCCCGCTCCTTCAGGACGTCCACCCGGTAGTAGGACGCGGAATCGAGGTTGATCGCGATGTTGTGCTTCTCCTTGCCTCTTCCCTGGTAGAGCAGAATCAGGCTGGGGACCTCGGTGTTGACGCGAAACCACAGGTCGGCGTCATCGTAGTCGTCGCCGTCGATGATCACGGTTTCGCCGTTGGCCAGGTGCAGTTGAAAGGTCGTGCCCCCGTCCCGTCCACGCTGGACCGCATTGTTCACTTCCTTGAGCGTGGAGGCGGCGTCCGCAATGGATGGGTTCAGGGTCAACAGGCCGAAAAGGGCGAGGTAGAGGAATCTGGCAAGCACGGTCTCTCCCGGGGCACAGGTGTGAGGGCAGGGGGGAGATTAGCGCATGCAGCCTGCCGGGCAGCGCCGCTCAGGCACTGTGCGGTTCAGGCCATCGGTGTCCCTACTCCCCGTAGAGCGCCTGCATGTCCGCCAGGAGGTCGCTTGGGTCGGGCCCCAACTCCAGGAATTCCTTGTACTCCAGTTCCACCTGGCCCTGAGAGTTCAGGAGAAAGGCGTAACGCAGGGGGTCCTCGGTCTCCGGGTTCTCCGCGGCACCGTAGTGCTGGGCGATCACCCGCTCCAGGTCGCTCCAGAGTTCGTACTGCAGGCCATCGGTCTGGGTCCACTCAAAGGTCCAGTCCTGCTCGGCGACACCCACGCCGACGACCCTGGCGCCCAGGGCCTCGAAGTCGTGGTGGCGGTCGCGGTACCCGCGGCCCTGCTCCGTTCAACAGTCCGTCCAGCCGGTGGTGAAGAACCAGAGGGCGACCGGGCTGCCCTCCAGGTAGTCGGCTGAGCGCGCCAGTCCGTACTGGTTGGAGACGGTGAACTCCGGCAGTCCCAGGGGTTCGCTGGGCCGGGTGCCCACCAGGGTCGGTGGGTTTCCGGTGTCCTCGGTCTCCAGGGGCTCGGTGTCGCTGGTGCTTGCGGTGTCCCCGGAGGCCCACTGCGTCGCCCAGCCCGTGTCCAGAGTCGTCCCCGAGCCCGGGGTGCAGGCCAGGGCCAGGGCAAGCAGGGTCATGGAACCGGGGACTGTCGGCGTCGACGCAGGGTGACCGGCAAGAGGGCCAGGAGCCAGGCCATGCTGAAGGGCGCCCCCGGCGAACAGCCACAGGTGCCTGCATCCTCGAGGACGGTGTCGCCGGTGTCGCCGAGAACCTGGGAATCGGTGGCCGGGTTCCCGGTGTCTCCCGGTTCGGTGGCGCCGCCGGTGTCCGCGGTGTCCGCGGTGTCCGCGGTGTCCGCGGTGTCTGCGGTGTCCGTGGTGTCTCCGGTGTCCCCGGTGTCCACAGGCTCGGTGTCCTCCTCGATGCAGGGGCCTCCGGCGGCCAGGTCGGCGATGGCGTCCCCATCCAGCACCAGGTCGTAGATGCAGACATCGTCCACGGCACCATCCACGTAGCCGTCGTCGTATTCCTTGGCGTCCATGCCGATGTACAGCATGCTCCGCCCCCCGGAGGTGGGCAGGTAGTCAAAGGAAACCGGTGCCCCCACCTGGGCCCCATCCAGGTAGAACCGGACGGTCATGGTCTCGGCGTCGCGGACCAGGGCGAAGTGATGCCAGGCGTCATCCTCCACCGAGACGGTCTCGGTCGAACTGACCTCGACATTCGTGCCCAGGTCGTGTTCCCAGAAGGCGAGCAGGGTGCCGTCTGACTGGACACTGAGCCAGTAGGTGAAGTTGCTCTGCTCGTCGTCGCTGTAGTCGCCAGTGCCATAGCAGACGAGGGCGTTGGACCACTTGCTCGACAACAAGCTGTCGAATCGGGCCCAAACGCTGAGGGTCAGGTCGTCGTTCAGGGCCAGAACGTAGTCATCGATGGCCCCTGCCTCGAGTCCATCGCCGTCGCCGTCAAAGGTGGGCACCAGACCACGTTCCGGGTCTTCCACCAGGACGGCGTCGTCGATCTGGATCGCATCGATCCCGCGACCCAGGGGCTCGGGAGCGGTCTCTTTCAGGCCATCGTCGCCAAAGAGGTAGCGGCCCACCAGGCCATGGGGTTCCTCGGTGTCCCAGACCATTGTGTAGGAATCCACCACGTCGTCGTAGTATCCGTCATCGTCTTCGTCTGCGTAGAAATCCAGGGTCACCTTGCCCCCATCGACGGTGACCAGGCCGAAACCCCACATCTGCTGGTACTCGCGAATCGGGTCGAAGCCCGTCCAGCCCCCGCCGGTGCCGATGATCTGCTCCCACGTGTCGCCACCCGCTCCAAGCTGGCTTGGCTGGTAGCGGTGCCAGTGGCCGGTGAACAGTCCCGCCACCCCGTTTGTGACCAGGGACTGCCAGAAGGGGCCTGCGGTACCGCCGCCGTTGGACTCGTAGGCAAAACTGACCGGGTGGTGGGTGTAGACGAACACGTGTTCCCTGTCCCCGCTGTTGGCGAGCACGTCGTCCAGCCACTCCTGCTGGGTGCAGGGCACGTAGCCAGAGGGGTCGTCGGTCACGACACTGATGAAGCGACTGTCCCCGTAGTCGAACCAGTAGGTCATCTTCTCTTCACCGGCAGGGCTGTTGTCGCCCGGCAGCCAGTCAAAGGTCTCTGCCCAGTTCTCGTAGGTTTCCTCGTCGCCGTAGAAGTCGTGGTTGCCGGGCACGGCGTAGATCTCACCGTTGAAGGCCGCGGTGGCGTTCTTGAACTCCTCCCATTGGGCCACAGTGGCGCTCATCGAGGACGACCCGCCAACCAGGTCCCCCACGAAGAGCCCGAAGGACGGGTCGTGGGTGTTCATGTCTTCGATCAGCTGGGGCAGCACATCCCAGTTCACCGAGGTCTCGCCCGATGCATCCCCATCGGTCTGGGTGTCCCCGACCACGGTGAACTGGAAATAATCCTGGGCAAGGGCGGTGCTGACCATCAGCCAGAGCATGGTGCCTCCAACGGGGAAGGGGCGATGGGTTGGGGCCAGTATGCCCGATCGGGCCAGGGCAGTCTTCGGATAAGGGGCCCCCAGGAGGTGAATGTGCTCACCCGCGACAGCATCCCGAGCCGTGATTCCCGGGGAAGGTCGGGCCTGTGGCCCATTCCGAGGCCAGAGGGAACGGCCATCCCCCGACACGTTCCTGACCCGGTCATTCTGTCGTGAGTCCCCCGCTGGATGCCGGGCATCCCTTTGTGCCGTACACCCCGGATCGCCTGCCCACCCAGGAGGCCCTCGCGCGTGGCCAGGCCTTCTACGAGGAGCTTGAAGCTCGTCGCAGCGTGCGCAGCTTCTCCCTGGACCCGGTGCCCAGGGCCTGCATCGAGTGGGCGATTCGGGCTGCCTCCACGGCGCCGAGCGGGGCCCACCGGCAGCCCTGGCGTTTCGTGGCGGTCAGCGACCCGGTTCTCAAGCGACGGATTCGCGAGGGCGCCGAGGCCGAGGAACGACGCAACTATGCCGGCCGCATGCCTTCGAAGTGGCGCCAGGCCATCGAGCCCATGGGCACGAATGCGGAGAAACCCTACCTGGAGACAGTGCCCTGGATCGTGGTGGTCTTTGCCGAGCAGCATGGGCACGAACCGGACGGTTCCCGGCGCAAGAACTACTACGTCAAGGAGTCCGTGGGCATCGCCTGTGGCCTGTTCATCACTGCCCTTCACCGGATGGGGTTGGCGACCCTCACACACACGCCCTCGCCGATGCGCTTCCTGAACGAGATCCTGGAGCGTCCGAGCCAGGAGCAGCCGTTCATCCTGTTCCCGGTGGGCTACCCCGCCAGGGACTGCCAGGTGCCCGACCTGGTTCGAAAACCGTTGGACCAGGTCGCGATCTTCCGCGATTGACGGGGATCAGAAGTAGGCTTTCCACTCGGCGAAGAGCAGGGTGGGCATCAGGCCGAACTCGCTGTTCACTCCCACCAGGTCCATCACCTCTTCCTCGGTGGTGGCCCCTGAGGCGAAGATCTCCTCCATGGTCAGCTCATCGGGACGCTCTCCCAGGCCGAAGAATCCGCTGACGACCAGGTCCGAGGTCCCGGAGATCGACCAACTCAGGCCGGGCCCGACCAGCGCCGAGGGATCCGCCAGGTTCACCAGGCCAAACAAGGAGCCGAACAGGGTGGGTGTGAGCTCCTGGGAGACGCTCAGGCCCGCGTAGTAGCGCCCCACCGCCCAGAGCTCCCCTCGCTCGTAGCGCGGGTCCAGGTACTGGCGCAGGTAGTCGTCGGGCTCGGCCGCACCGTTTGTCTGCAGGTAGAGCTCACCGGCGAGAGAGGTCTTCATCGTGGGCCGCAGGGTCCCCCCGACCACGGCCCGCACAAAGGGATCCTGGTCCATCTTCTCGGGCGGCAGGGTCACCGTGAGCTCTCCCTGGATTCCCACGGGGCCGACACTGCCCGCCACGGCCACCCCGCCGACCAGGTCCCGGTGGATGACGCCGGCAAAGGCACCCAGGTCCCAGACCCCCAGGGTCGTCTGGCCATAGGCGGCGAAGACCAGGCCGTCGAGGTCCCAGGAACCCGCATAGGCCGCGGCGACCGTGACCTGGTTGGCCATTCCCCAGTAGACGTCGGCCCGGACCGAGTCGATCCCGGGTTTGTACTCACTGTCGACGACGGCCGGGGAAAAGGGGTTCACCAGGTCCATGGGGGTGAACATCATGCCCTTGCCAAAGGACAGGGGCTGGCGACCGATTCGCAGGTCCAGGTGAGGCACACTCAGCCCCAGCCAGAGCCGGTCCGTGCGGGTGTGAACCGACATTTCGCCCGCTTCCTCGGCGTCCTCGAAAAGGGAGAAGCTCAGGTCGGCGGCCTCGGGAACCTCCAGGCCCACACCGGCGGTTCCGAGGCCCAGGCTCGAACCCCCACTGGCGGGGGCAGAGGCCGTGAGGGTCTGGTGAGCCTGGAAGCGAAGCAGGTCACCGCCGCGGATCTCCAGTTTCAGCCGCCCGTCCACGATGCCCTGTCCCGACGCCGTCTCCGGCATGACCAGGTGGTCATAGGGCACGGTGGCGATGAAGAAGGACTTGGTGTCGCCGTGCAGGTCGAATTCGGCGAATTCCAGGACCGGTGGGGTCGAAGGCTCCTGGGCCAGGGCGCTCCCGACCAGCAGGCAGATCATCATGCCCGGACTTCGTCCGTGTCGATGCGTCCATCCACCAGGCGAACCACCCGCCGGGCGGCCTTCATGACGTTGGGGTCATGGGTGGCGAACACAAAGGTGATGCCCTGCTCCTCGTTGAGCTTCTTCATCAATGCCACCAGCTCGGTGCCGGTCTTGGAGTCCAGGTTTGCGGTGGGCTCGTCCGCCAGCACCAGTGCAGGCTGACCGGCGATGGCCCGGGCCACCGCCACGCGTTGCTGCTGACCGCCAGAGAGCTCGTTGGGGCGCCGGTTTTCCATGCCCTCCAGTCCCACGGCCTTCAGGGTGGCCATCACCCGTTCCTTGCGGTCGGACTCGGGAACGCCCTGGAGCATCAGCACGAACTCCGCGTTCTCGTAGGCGCTCAGGACCGGCACCAGGTTGTAGGCCTGGAAGACAAAGCCCACGTGGTTCAGACGGAGAGATGAACGCTCGGCCTTGGACAACTCGCCGATGTCCGTGCCGTCCACCACGACCGAACCCGCGCTGGGAAGGTCCAGTCCGCCGATGCAGTTCAACAGGGTGGTCTTGCCAGATCCCGAGGGGCCCATCAGCACGGTGAACTCGCCGGGATCGATGGACAGGCTGACCCCGTCCAGGGCCCGGACCTGGATTGTCCCGCTTTCGTAGGTGCGTTCGAGGTCTGTGACGGTGACGATCGACATGGGTTGTTCCTAGACGTGACGCATGGCTTCGACCGGCTGGAGCCGGGCGGCCTTGATGGCGGGGTAGAGGGTGGCGAGGACGGTCATCAGGACGCCGCCGAACGCGAACAGGAAAGTGGCGACCCAGTCGTACTGGGGGAAGATGACGGCGCTGATGGCGATGCCGGACACCTCGTAGGACTCGCCCATGAAGGCGGTCATGTCCAGTCCGTAGACCACCAGGGGCCAGGTCAGCAGGGTTCCCAGCACGACACCCAGGGTCACGGAGACCAGGCCGATCAGGAACCCCTCCGCCACCACCAGGCCGGCCAGTCTACGGGGGCTCATGCCCACGGCCAGCAGCACGCCGAATTCCCGCATGCGCTCCATCACGGCCATCAGGACCGTGTTGGCCATTCCAACGGCCACGATCAACCCGATGATGAACATGAACATCAGGTTGTATTTCTCATCCATCTTGATGAGCTGGTAGACCTCGGGAATCGCCTCCTTCCAGTTCAGGATGTCCAGGTCCTGGCCCGGAAAGAGCGCTCGGGCCTGGCGGGTGGCCGCCTCGGACTCGTGGGGATCGGGCAGGTGCAAGGAGACCTGGTGGGCGGCGCCCGGGGTACCCAGGAGCTCGGCCCCGGCGTCCAGGTGCGCCAGCGCGAAGAAACCGTCCAGTTCCCTGGACCCGGTCCGAAGGGTTCCCCGGACCCGAAAGAGACGACTGCTGACGTCCTCGTCGCCCTGGGTCATGAACACGACCTTGTCGCCGACCTCCACCTGGAGACTGTCGGCAACACCAGTGCCAAGCATGATTCCGCGGGTGTCATCGGCCTCCAGCCAGGCACCCGAGTCGACCTTGCTCTCCCAGTCGGCGACCCTGGACTCCCCGAGGGGCTCGACGGTGTTCAGGCCGATGCCCACCGAGTTCGAGGTCGAGCTCACCAGGCCGGACAGGAAGCTACGCCGGATGACCGTGGCATCGGGAAAGGCTTCTTGCAGGGCGTCGACCAGGGTCGCGGTCTCCACCAGGTGGAGTTCCTGGTCCTTCGATTCCTGCCAGCCCGGGGTCTGCAGCACCACGTGGCCGGCCATCTGGCTCACACCGACCTTGATCATCTCGTCGTAGCTGCCGGAGTTCAGGTTCCGCCCCCAGATCATGAAGGCAAGCCCCAGGGCGACCGCCACCATGGTGATCAGGCTCCGGCGCCGGTTGCGCAACATGTTGCGGAAGGCCAGTCGGAGAATTCCGCCCATGGCTACACCTGCCTCATGGCATCGACCGGGTTCATGCGGGTCGCTCGCCAGGCCGGCCAGACACAGGCCCCCATGGCCACCACGAACACCAGCGCCAGGGTGAACAGGGTCGTCGCGGGTTCATAGGTGCCCTTGATGACCGGGTCCAGGGTCATGCCCATGAACTCCATGCCCTCACCATTCACCGAAAACTCCAGGCCCTTGGTGGCCATCCCGTACTGGGTCAGCAGCCCCAGTCCGCCGCCTACGAGACACGCCAGGCAAGCCAGCAGGAAGCTCTCCGCCAGGATGATCCGGCGGATCTGGCCGGGCTGGAGGCCCAGTGCCTGGAGCAGGCCCAGCTCCCGGGTTCTCTCGAACACCGCCATCAGCATGGTGTTCAGGATTCCCAGGCTGGCCACGCCGTAGAAGATGAACAGCATGATGCCGATGCCGATGTGCTGCATCGCGGTCATCTGGGCAGCCTGGGGGTCGGTCTCCGACCAGGTTCGCACCAACAACTCGTCGCTCACGGTGCCCTGAACGGCTGCGGAGAGGGCCGGGGCGAGGGTCAGGTCACTGGTGAGCACCAGCACTTCGTGCAGCTGGTCCGGCAGGGCGAGCAGCTCCTGGAGGGCGGCCAGGTGGACCCAGATGCCGCCCTTGTCCATCATTCCGTCGCCGGTCTTGGCCACCCCCACGACGTTGTAGAGCTCGTTGGCCATGGAGCCATCCGCGGCCTGCAGGATGACGATGACCTCGCCTCCCACGGTGATCTCCAGTTCTTTGGCCAGCTGGATGCCCACGATGGCCTCGCCCGGCGTCTCTGCGGACAGCATGCGTCCCTCGCGGATCCGGGTGCCCAGACGGGTGACGGACTCCTCTCGGACCGGGTCGATGCCCATCAGCTTGCCGCCGGTGCTGGTCTTGTCGGAGCCCACCAGGCCAAAAGCCATCAGCCGACCGGTGGTCGCGGTGCTCTCGGGGAGGGCATCGAGCTGGTCAAGCAGGGTGGCGGCATCCCCCAGGGTGTCGTGCATCACGCCGCGGCCCGGGTAGTCCGGGTGGTGGACCTGCACATGGCCTAGACGCTGGTTGATGAACACGTCGTAGATCTGGCCGTACATGCCGCCGCTGTAGGAGACCATCCACATCACCATCACCACGGCCAGCGCCATGCCAAAGGTGGTCAGGCCGGAGCGGACCGGGTTCCGCCACAGGTTGCGCCAGGCAATGGCAAAGGTGAACCGCATCGTGTCTACCTGCGCAGGGCCTGGAGGGAGAAGGTGTTGGCGGGCAGGTCAACGTCCAGGATCAACTCCTCGTAGACGATCTCCGTGAACTCCCCGGACTTGTCTGCGGGGGTCACCCGCACGCGCATCGGGATCTTCTGGCCCTGGATCTCCTGGACGTCATGGAAGGAGAGCGTCCGGACCAGGGACTGGTCCTCTTCGTGGTAGGTCATCTCCAGGGGCACCAGGTCGGCCCGGATCTTCAGCATGATCTTGCCCCAGACCACGGGGGAATCGGGCTTGGGAACCAGCACCAGCGTGTAGTGGCCGGAGCCGTCTGCAGCGGGCTTCTCGGTGATCTCGGCCGTGAACTCCTCGGACAGCCGGTTCTGCTTCACCAGGTCGTCGTTGGTGATGTGGGAGCCCATCCAGCCGCCGGACATCATCGACGCCGGGAGCTTCATGGTGCGGTCGACCTTGGGCAGGTAGTTCCAGATGTTGTCCTCGACCTTGAGCGTGCACATCCCGGCTTCCTTGGGGGGCTCCAGGATGCGCACCAGGGACTTCTCGGTGCCCTCGGTCCACAGGGCCATCTTCACGGTTCGCTCGTAGCGGGACGTCTTGACGTGCATGGACATCACACCCTGGCTGCTCGCTCCCCGCTGGGCGTCATCGGTGGCGTTGAGCAGGTCCTCGATGGTCGGGGTTTCCGCCAGGGCCGGGCCGCTGAATCCCAACAAGAGGGCCAGGAACAATCTCATCATCTCGAGTCCTGTGTTCTGCAGTGCAGCAATAGAAAATGGCAGGGTGCGCGTCAACCTCTGAGAGGCTGTCGCTGTCCTCTCAGCGCCGAGCAGGACGGGGCTTGGACATGGGCTCGGGTGCTCGCCGTGCGCCGGGCAGAGGTGCCAGCAAAGGCCCGAAACGGTCGTGTAGCTCCTGGGGGTCCAGCCCATACTGTTCCAGGGAGTAGTGGTGGGTGGAGCGGTAGGGGCGCTTGCCAGGTGGTACCCGAAGCGGAGGGGAGAGCGTTGGGGCTTCGTCCAGGTCCAGCTGCTCTCGAACCCAGCGGGCCGTGCCTTCCGGGTCTGCGGCCAGTGACCGGTAGTCCACGTCCAGGAACAGGGACTCAGGATGCCGAGAACGGGCCCGGCGGGAGCGCTTGAGTCCTTCCCAGTAGAAGTCGGACCAGAATCGGCCCAGGCCGTGCAGATCGACGTTTCGCAGGAACCCGGCCTGGAGGATGGCCGAGAGGCTGCACACCGAGGGCAGGGACTCGGTCACGTTCCGGTGTGTACGAATCACCACGGCGTCCGGAAAGATGTCCAGGAGGGTCTCCAGGTGCCACATCGAGAACGGGCACTTCAGCACCCAGCGCCGGGGGTCCTGGGGACCGGAGAGGATCTGGAGTTGGGCCTTCATCGAGGCATAGGCGCCGTGCAGGTCGGTGTCGATCAGCCATCGCCCGTGGTCCATCGCTCCAAAGGCGTGGATGGCGTAGACAGCGCAGAGCTCGTTGTCGAGCAGCAGAGTGCTCTCCTCGGCGCTCCGGGCTCGCAGGGTGTGGACATCGTCCAGGTGGGGAACGGCCTGTCGGGCCAGCCAGAGCATCCAGCCGGTGGTGCCCAGTCGTCGTCGACGATCGAGGGCCGCCAGGCCCGGTCCGGGCACCGGGAAGTGCAACTCCCAGGCCTCGGGGGCTCGAAATCCGGGGAGGTCTGCCAGCAGCCGGTGGAGCAGGGTGGTGCCGCTGCGGTACCAGCCGACAATGAACACCGGTCGGTCCACGGGAGAATCGAGGAGTTCGGGGCGCGAACGCTTGAAGTTCTCGAGCTTGAGCTTGTTGGCCAGCGAACGCAGCAGGATGTGCCGCACCGCCATCCGGCCGAAGGGGGTCAGTCCCGGACCAGACTGGGCCGAGGTGAGGACGCTCTCCAGCGCAAGCCGAAACGGCCCATCTCCCCACTCGTGCAGGCCCGTGATGCGCTCTGCAGTCTCCATCAGCCGTTCTTGCTCGATGCTGGGCCAGGTCACCCCGAGCCGATCTCCCATGCCCCACAGGCCGTTGTAGAGCCGCACAAGGGCGCTCGGTCGGCTGAACTGGGCGGAGACGGTCACGGAATGGCTCCCAGCGCAGTCAGGGCGGCGAACATGATGGGAACTGCGTAATTCCACTCGAACAGAGAATTCATCAAAAAAGCCTTCCAGGCTTCTTTTCCTGGCCGGATTCCGAGCATGTAGAGGGGGACCTCCATGCCCGAGGCCACCAACACTCCGACCGCGAAGAGCTCACCGGAGCGGACCAGGTCCCCGTCCAGCAGAAAGACCAGGACCAGGGCATGCCCGACCAGGCTCATTCCCATGCGACCCCAGCTGAGACCTTTGCCGACCTTGCGCGTGGTCCACACCACCTGTCGCCCGATGCCCATGTCGTGCAGGAGTCGGGAGCCCACGGGAGCCAGGACCCAAAACCAGAGCTCAAAGGCGATGGTCAGGGCGATTCCTTCGGGGGTGGTCAGCCCCGCGACCAGCACGGCGCCCAGGTAGACCCCCATGTTGAAGCTGATCAGGAACTCGAACCACCCGATCAGCCACCAGTTCAGGAAGGCCTGGCTGGGAACCTCGCCGTCCACGAGGATCTCCCGCCGTCCGGCCCGGTACATCCAGACGTAGTCGATGAGGATGGCGGCCACCCCGATGATTCCGCCGGGCAGCCAGACCCAGGGGGTAGGGGCCCACAGGGCCACCCCGACCAGGAATGGAAGACACAGGACCAGGTCCGCCCAGGCATAGCTGACCGGGATGGTGCGCGAGAAGGCCCCCACGGTGGACTGAAAGGGATTGTCCTCTGAGGAGGGTGTGGTCGGGGCGCTATGCGAGGTCGGCTCCAGTGGCGAGGTCTCAGTCTACCTGACCCCGTCCCCCGTCCAGGTCCTCCAGCGCATCTCCCCCACAAGATGGGGCAGGCACTCGGACACAGGGTCCCCGGGCCGGGCCTGAAGGGGTTAGAGGAGGCCCTCGGGGTGTAGCGCAGTCTGGTAGCGCATCGGCTTTGGGAGCCGAGGGCCGGAGGTTCGAATCCTCTCACCCCGACCATTTTGGACAACCGCCTCCCGAGTCGCTGGATTCGGGGGGCGGTTTGCTTTTCGCGCCAGTCTTCCGGGCCATGAGATCAAGGCCCGGACGATGTCCTGAGGCGTTCACTGAGGGGGGGGGCAGTCGAGGGTGGGTGGCTGTGGCAGGATCGGAGACCGTGGAGGACCCCATGCGCTGCATTCCCGCCATCTTGTTTCTCGCCGTCTTCTCTCCAGGGCTGACGGGTTGCACGGGCGACGACACCGGGACCACGGTGGCAGACACAGACACAGACACAGACACAGACACATCCTCTTCGCAATTCGTGGTGAGCGGGGGCGGCCGCCACACCTGCGCCATGGACCCTTCGGGAACGATCCAGTGCTGGGGGGATGACAGCGGCAACAAGGTCTCGGATGCGCCCACCGACAGCGGCCACGTCGATGTGAGCGCCGGAGGGAAGCACACCTGCGCCCTCGACGGCTCGGGTGGCATCGAGTGCTGGGGGAGCAACTCCAATGGCCAGTTGTCGGAGGCGCTCACGAGCACCGGGTACAGCGAGTTGAATGCCGGCCGGTATCACAGCTGTGTTCTCGACTCCTCGGGTGCCATCGCGTGCTGGGGGGACGATGAATTTGACCAGGTGACCAACACGCCCACCGGCAGTGGCTACACCGCCGTGAGCGGGGGCCAGTACCACACCTGCGCCCTCAACTCCTCGGGTGGCATCGAGTGCTGGGGGAGCGACGACCACTGGGGCCAGCTCTCCGAGATGCCCACGGGCAGTGGCTACCAGGTCGTGAGTGCGGGCGGTGACCACGCCTGCGCCATCGGAGCCGAGGGAGGCCTCGCGTGCTGGGGCAGGGATGACTATGGCCAGGTCTCCAAGCACCCCACCGGAACCGGCTACACCGCAGTGAGCGGGAACCAGTACCACACCTGCGCCTTGAACTCTTCCGGCGGTATCGAGTGCTGGGGAGTCGAGGATGGGGGCGAATACGACGGCGGCCAGGTCTCCGACAGCCCGGCTGGTACCGGCTACATCGCTGTGAACGCGGGAGGCTTCCACAACTGTGCCATCGACGCCTCGGGGCTTGGCATCGAGTGCTGGGGCAATGACAACTACGGCCAGGTCTCCGACGCTCCCTGAGGGGGAACCCTCGCCTTCTGGCCGGCACAGCACGGTGGAGACGACCAGGCGCACCTGGTGAGCTTCCGGGAGCCGCTGGTGGAACTGGCCAATGGAGTGGCGGGTCCGGTTCTGACCCGGGTTGTGCGGTCGGGAGCCGTGCTACTGTCGCTCATTCTTGAGAGGCAGGCATATGAGAACGACAACGCTGGTTTCCCTGCTCGGTGTCTGGGGAGCGATGTCCTTTGCGGGGTGCAGTTCTTCGAACACGGAGGAAGGGCCGGGAAGCGAACCTTCGGCAGGGCCGGCAGAAGGCGTGGAGTCTGGCGCCTCTGAGTTGACCATCGGCTCGACTCCCTCGGAAAGCACCTACTCGTCCGTTGGGAGTGCCCTGGGGCAGTTGCTGAACCAGAACCCCGGCGACAATGCCTGGAAGATCACCAACCCGACGACCAAGGGCACCCGTCAGAACATCGTCTTTCTGCAAAGAGGGGACCTTGACTTTGGTATGGCCAACGCGGCGATCACCTATTTTGCGGTTCGGGGCAAGGCCTCGTGGGATGACGAGAAGTACGATGTGAAGTCCGTGGTCACCATGACCCCGAACGTGGCTCAGTTTGTGACCACCAGGGCGTCTGGCATCACCAAGATCTCGGATTTGAAGGGCAGGAGTGTCTTTGTCGGGCCCGGCGGGGGCGGATTCGAGATGTTTCTACCGCCGATTCTCGAGGCTCATGGCCTGCAATATTCCGACATTGTGCCGGTTCACGGGAAGTTCTCCGAAGCCGTGGGTTTCCTTGGGGACAAGACCGTCGATGCCGCTTTCATGGGCGTGGCCGGGCCTGTTCCGCATCCGCTCATCGTACAGGCCGCCGATTCCCTGGACATCCTGCTGGTCCCGTACGACTTGGAGGCCAAGAAGAAACTCATCGACGAGTATGCGTTCCTTGGTCCCGTCACGATTCCCGCCGGCAAGTACAAGGGGCAGGACCAGGCATTCCAGAGCCTGAATGTGGGCTACATGCATCTCATCACGTCTACCCGCGCGGACGAGGAGAAGGTCTACCAGGTGACCAAGACTCTCTATGAACAACGGGAGGAACTGGTCAAGATCCACCCCGCTGGCAACGCCATCAATGCCAGGAACGCAGTCCGGATCACGGGCACGCCGTTCCATCCCGGCGCCATCCGCTACTACAAGGAGATCGGGATCTGGACGAAGGGGAGCAAGAAGTAGTGGGCCGGTGGTGGTGAAACACGCCGTTGGACCTGCCTGACGAGCTTCTTACGGGTGCAGCAGGGCCCGACCCCGATGCGAGTGTCTCCTATCTCCTGGAGGGAATCTCGCGCCTGCTTCCATCGGAAAGGGCAAAGACAAGGTGGGCCTCGCCGTTGAACGGCATCAGCCCAGAGAAGGGACTGTCTGAACTCGGGGTCACCCCGACGCCGTAGACCAGCCGGTAGTGCAGGCCTTCCACCCACTCCACCGAGATCGGTTTTCCTGCCCGTGAGACCTTGCTGAGTTCCCACCTTCCGTAGTCCACAGGGATGGCGTCCTGTCTGGGTTCCCCCTGGAACAGGTCCCGGTTGCGATACCCGAAGTAGAAGACCCACCCGCTGCGCCTTCTCAGGTCTGGCCGAATCCGCGTCGTGACCTTCACTTCTGTCCGTTGTCTGCGGGTCAGGCCCCTCTTGCCATCGCTCATCAGGAGATGTGCTTCCTCGTAGGGCAGAAGAGATCCGCCATCAGCCACCACCGCGGCAAGGGCTGAGTCCGAAAACAGGGAAGGGTCCGGTGCTGTGGTCCTGGGAGACCAGGTCTCGGGCACCGGCCGAGTGGCCACCCAGGCGACCCCAAAGATCACCGCCAGGCCGAGCAGGACTCGCCAACGGGACCTTATGAGCGTGTTCTCCTGGTGGGTGGGAAAAGCACTCGCTGTGGTGCGGTCAACGGCTGGTGAACACCCTCCAGGGATGGCCCTCCAGGCCCCACAAGCACCGGGTTCAAGGCAACCATCCACGATGGAGGGGGTATGATCACCGAGGCATCCTACCCGTCCCATTCTGCAGCCTCAACATGACGCCCTTCTCCTCTTCGAGCCTTCTCTCCCGCAGAACGATTCTCCAGGGTCTGGGCGCCTCCATGGCCATGTCTGGCTGTGGTGGCGCAGGCGCGACCTCCCCGAAGCTTCCCCCGGAGTCAAGGCTCCCGGAGGTCGAAGCCGCCTGGCGGGAACACCTGTCCCTGCAGGAAGAACAGGCCTCCAGGCTTCGTTTTCGACTGGCCCCCCGGCAGCTTCCCGGGAGCCTTACCCTCAAGCTTGTCCTGCGGGACCAGCTGGACCGGGACTGGATCTTCAAGCTGGGTGAACACGCGATGGACGGTGCCGTCGCCTTTTCCAAGCTGGCGGTGCTCACCGGGGTGTCTACCCCCTTCTGTATTCCGGCCACTCTTCCCATCAATGGCACCATGCAGTCCGGGCAACTCCAGCCCTTTGTCGAGAATGTGGGCACCGTTCGCGCGTTGAGTCCACTCTCCAGCTTTCCGTCAAGTCGCCTCTCACGGGGTGCATGGGACGATCTTGTCCGGAACCACGCCTTGTCATGGATAGGCCTGAACCACCACGTGCATGTCGATCAGTTTCTCTTGATCGGCACATCCGAGAGGGTGAAGAGAGTCGTGAGGGTCGACAATGCGGTGGCCTGGCACCTGCTGGGGCAGGATGCCCTCACGGTGGACTTCCACTGCCCGGCACTTGGACTCAAGGTCCCCAGGTGGATCCTGGGGTATCGCTGGTTCTGGACCCGGCAGATGCTGGGCTCGATCAACCTCGATCTTGGGTCTGCTGCGGCATGGATCGGGTGGGTCTCCCGGCTGCCCAGACGGCTCATTGACGAGGTGTTTTCTCCGGGGGTGGAGCACGACTTCGTCCGCTTCGCGAACATGGACAACGACGAGCTCCGACAGGTCCTCCCGGACCTGATGGACCGGGCAAGAAAGGACGAGTTTCTTCCCCGGCTTGGCGCCCGGCTCGAAAATGCCGAGGCCGACCTGTTCTCCTTCTACGAGAGGGTGCAGGCGACGCGCAATGAGGAACTGGCCAGGCCCGATCGAGACCAGGTGCTCTCCAGCATACTTGGCCACCTCCAGGAGCTTGACGAGGCGAATGAGAAACTGCGCTTAAAGGTGGCCTCCCTGGACGACAGCAACCCCCAGGAAAGCATCTCGGCGGTCCTCTCGGTCGAGTCCTACGATGTCCTGCGGGAGATCGTCAATGGGAACACCATTCCCCTGGACGATTCAGAACGCCACGCGGTCTACAGGAAAGGGATCGAGGAGTTGGAGACACTCCTCGGTACGGCAGACAACCCGTGCGAGACCCGGGCCATCGAGTTGTCCATCACCGAGTTGCAGCGCCGCAAGCCACAGCCCTACGATCAGCAGGAGATGATGGACAATCGGCGCAAGCTTGCGAAGCTCTACCCCCTTCTCCCCTGCGCCGAGGGACAGACCGGGCCATGAGCAGAGCCACCGTCGTGGTGACCGGGAGAAGGTCTGGATTTCCAGTAAGCTGGAGACGATGAAGCTCGCCTACCTCAACCATGCGGCCACAAGCCATCCCAAGCCAGCAGCCGTGCTCGACGAGGTGGCTCGGGTTCTTCGTGAACCGCCATTCGATGCGCGGCGAGGTGGGGTGGGGCCCGATCTGGTCGAGTCGGTGCGGTGTGCGCTCTCGACGGAACTGGGTCTCGAAGATCCGGTGGAGTTGCGCTTCACCAGTGGGGCGACCGAGGGCCTGAACATGGTGATTCGGGGGCTGGACCTCGCGGAACGCCACGTGGTGGGGACCGTCCTGGCCCACAACGCCATCTTGCGGCCCCTGGCACGGCTCGGTGAAGAAGACGGTGCGGACATCGAGTTGGTGGGCCCCGGGCAGGGTGGCGTGGAGGACGCGGTCTGCCAGGCCATTCGACCAGACACAGCCCTGGTGGCCATTCAGCATGGTTCCAATGTCACGGGAGAGGTCCACGATGTGGCTCGGGTGGCCCGAGCGGCACACGCGGTGGGTGCGCAGGTGCTGGTGGATGCCTCCCAGACCATGGGCATGGCGTCGGTGTCGGTTCCTGCCCTGGGGGCCGACTTCCTGGCCTTTTCGGGGCACAAGGGTCTCCTGGGGCTGACGGGAACCGGTGCCCTGGTTGCCCGTGCGCCGCTCGCGCCGCTCATGCTGGGAGGCGGTTGGGATGACGGCCCGGGTGAGGCGGGAACCCTGAACCACGTGGGAATCGTCTCCATGGGGGCGGGACTTGCCTGGCTCCGGTCTCCCGAGGGCATTGCCAACAGCAACCGTGTACGAGCCCTTCATGCCGAGCTTCTCTCGGGCCTTCGCGCCATACCGGGCGTCCAGGTCATCGGGCCCGGGGGGCCGCTCACGCTGGTCAGCTTCGTGATCGATGGGCTGGAGGCCGAGGATGTGGGCCACATGCTCCTCGAGAGCTTTGGCATCGTGGTCCGGGCGGGGCAGCATTGTGCACCCCTGCTTCACGAGGAGGCGGGCATTGTCTCCTCGGTTCGCTTCAGCCTGGGGCCCACTAGTGGCGATGAGGATGTGAGCCGGGCCCTCCAGGCGGTCACAGCCATCTCCAAGGCGGTGGCGGGGTGAACTTCCGGCACGTTCGCACCTGCCGGGATGGCGTCATCTGGGTCGAAGCGGAGCTCCCCCGTGCCCTCGACGACCAGGATGTCGAGGCCCTGTCCAGGGGAAATACGCTGCGTCGTTTCGACGACTTCCCCCGGCCCTATTGTTGGATCGAGCGCCCCGATGGTGTGTCGCTCAAGGCAGCGGTGGGTGGCCAGGCACTGCGCATTCGCGTGCCGGAAGGTGTGGACCAGGCTCCGGTCAAGGCCTGGCTGGCAGACATGCTCGGCTAGTCACGCCAGCTCCAGCTCTCGAAGAGGTCCTCTCGTCGCGGGCCGCCATCGGCCAGCGGGGCCCATCTCTCCCAGGTGAAGAAGCCATCGTCTTCAAAGTCCTGGCCTTCCAGGGCCGAAAGGGCGCGGTCCACCAGGATGTGGGCCTGGCCCTTGTGCTGCTGCACCCGACCCAGTCGCCAGCAGGCCTCCAGACCTCGGTCGCGCAGTGCCGCTTCCACCCTGTCGAGCACCGGGGGCTGAGCGGCCACGACCAGGGGGCCATTGGTGCTCTCGCTGATGTGTCCGCCATCGAGCGTGGGCAGGAATCCACCCAGCAGGGACAGCCTGTCGATGTCGATGGTCACCCTGGCGGCCCTGGCGGCCTCTTCGAGCACCCGCAGGCCCGGGCCCGTGATGTCGGTGCAGAACCCGATGTGGTGATGGGCATCCCAGGCCTGGTCTTCCATGGGCAGGTGATCGGCGATCACCCTGGCCGCGCAGACATCCGGCGTGGCCATCTCCTGGAGGGCCGTCATGTGGTGGGCCAGGAGCGGTCCGGGGCTTCCCTGGCGGACCTGGGAAGCTTCGCCGAGTGGACGTGTCAGGAGCAGCTCCATCCCTGGTGCGAGCCCATCGAAGGGGGGTGGGCGCCTGGTTGTGTGCCCCCGCACGGTCACGCCAAGGAGGGGTGTGGGCCAGTCGAGGCTCTCGGTCTCTTCGATTTCGAGAGGGAGGCCGTTTTGCTGGAAGAGTGCCCGGATTCGCTCCAGGTCGCCGCGAATCCGGGCCACCACGTCGGGTGACCCGGCCAGGAGGGGACTCAACACCAGGTCGTCGGTGATGCCCATCAACAGGATGTCGCTCAGTGCGTTGGCGACACCGACCAGCGTGGACAGGGTGGCCCCGGGGCGGAGTGCGCTGTCGGCTGTGATGAGCGCGTCATGGTTCCAGGCGGTGTGTCCGGGGCCCGGGGTGTGGCTCAGCAGCTCGAGCACGAGCCCATCCACGCCTGCGGCCACACTGTGCCCCTTGCCGAATTTCAGGGGAGAGCGGGCATGGAGGTCGGAGAGTGCGGCCTGGAGCTGGTGAAACTGGGTGCGCACCCTCTCGTCGCTGCGGTCGGCCGTGGAGAGGAGGGCGAGGACGCTGTCACAGGGTGGTCCCTCCAGCGCCCTGGCCTGGAAGGGGGTGTCCGGTGCAAGCACAAGCCGGCGACGTGCAGTGGCCCGTCCCGGTGTGACAAAGGCATCGCTTCGCTCTCCAAAGCCGGGAATGTCCGGACCAGCCTGGAGGTGCGGGTAGACCTGCGAGACAAGATCGAGTTTGAGGCTGCAACCACAGGGGTAGGTCGGGTCGCCTTCGCAGTTGCGGTCCGCCTGGTACCACGCGGACACCTGTGCCTTGCTGGGCATCCAGTCAGAGCGACGGCCCGTGCTTTCGGTGACCGTCTTCACCCTATTCGTCCAGTCCCAGCATGGTCTCCACGTCTACAGAGGACATCATCGCACCGGGCGCGATTTCGCGGGGGGTGCCTCCCGCTTTCGCTGGGAGTATCGCGGTGTGCTTGCCGATGAAGCGCGGGATGATGAAGTCCCACCGGGTGCTCGGAGTCCTGGGGACGAGCCAGTCTCGCCGACAGAAGACAGCCACGGGTGTCGAGTACCTCGAGGCCTGGGGCAGCGGCGCATGGGGTTGACGGGGGCACTTCAATCCGGGTCAGGAGGCCCGGTGTCCGTGATACTGTCTCCCATTCCTGAGAGGCGAGAAAATGAGAATGACAAGGCTGGCTTCCCTTCTCTGTGTCTGGGTCGCGACCTCCTCCGTGGGGTGTAGTTCCGCCATCAAGACCACCGGCTCAGGAGGAGCCAGTCCGGAGGGGTCGGAAGCTGTCGAGCAGTCTCCGAGGGGCGAGGTAAAGGCCGTGTCCATCGGTTCGGTTTCTGCCGAGGGTCCCTACGCTTCCATTGGCGGGGCTCTGGGGAAGGTGTTGAACGAGCATCCCGGTGACAATGCCTGGAAGGTCACTGACGAGGCCACCAAGGGCAGCCGACAGAGCATCGTGTCCGTGAGAAGAGGGGACCTTGACTTTGGTGTGGCCAATGGGGCCATCACCTACTTTGCGGTCCGGGGCCAGACCCCGTGGGGCGAAGACAAGTACGACATGACATCCGTCCTCACCCTGGCCGCGAACGTGGCTCAGTTTGTGACCACCACCGCCTCCGGCGTCACGACGATCTCGGACTTGAAGGGCAAGCGTGTGTTCGTCGGGCCGGACGGGTCCGGGGCCGAGATGTTCCTGCCGCCCATTCTCGAGGCACACGGCCTGCAAATTTCCGATATTACGCTGGTCCACGGCAGGTTCTCCGAGGCCGTGAGATTGCTCGGGGACAAGTCCATCGATGCCGCGTTCATGGGCGTGGCCGGCCCGGTTCCCCATCCTCTCATCGTGGCCGCAGCCAACTCCCTGGACCTCCTGCTGATTCCCTACGATGAGGAGGCCAAGAGGAAGCTCATTGCCGAGTATTCCTATCTCCATCCGTCCACGATTCCCGCTGGCAAGTACAAGGGTCAGGACGAGGCTTTCGCGGGCCTGGCTGTGGGCCACATGCATCTCATCACGTCTGGTCGCACGGACGAGGAGCTGGTCTACCAGGTGACCAGGGTTCTCTACCAACAGCGGGAAGAGGTGGTCAAGATTCACCCGGCCGGAAACGCCCTCAACGCCAGGAACGTGGTTCGTGTCACAGGCACGCCATTTCATCCTGGTGCCATCCGTTACTACAAGGAGATCGGAATCTGGCCGGAAGAGGTCACACCGTAGCGGTTCAGGGATCGTGAGGCGGCCCGCTCAGGCTGGCCGAACAGTTGTGCTCAGGGTCGGGATGGAACGATACCCGTCCTGATGTCTCCTGGGCCCTGTCGGTAGTTTACGGCATCCTTCCATCGGAGATGATGAAGAGAAGGTCGGGCTCACCGCGAAAGGGTGCCAGGTCGGACTTTGGGCTTCCGGACTCCGGGGTCACGCCAGCGCTGTAGACCAACTGGTAGTACAGGCCATCCACCCAGTCCTCGAGGATTGCCTCGCCCTTCGGGTTGATCTCCCCGGGTTCAATCCTGTCGTCCATCCTTCCGTAGTCGACAGGTATGGCGTTCTGCTTCAGTCTTCCGTCGACCAGGTCGCTCTCGCGATACCCGTAGAAGTAGATCCGTCCTCCCCGTCGCCGGACTGCAGGCAGTCCGCGCACCCGTATCTTGACTGTCTTGCGCTCACTGCCGCTTGCACCAGCAGTGCCACTCCGCATTCGGATGTGGCTGAGTTCGGAGGGCAGAAGACTGCCACCGTCGGCCAGGACCGCTGCGAGTTCTGGATCGGAAAAGAGCGTTTGAAACAGGTCTTCACTTGTCGAGACCTGGGCGGATCCGCTGGCCACCTCCTCGCAGACACAGTCCGAAGGAGGAGAGACACACCTGCCGTCTTCACAGACCCGGTCACCCTTGCACTGCCGGTCGTTTCGGCACTGGGCATTCGCGTCCTGGGAGAACAAGGCAAGGAACAGGACGAATGCACTGAAGAACCGGTGAAGGGCCCGGGATGCCATGTCTGGACTCTCCTGCTGAACCAGGGTCCGTGGAGGGTACCACCGGCTGACAGCAAGCGGCCGAATGCACGGGTCAGGTGTGCCTGGAGGACGCCGGGACGGAACCAGGTCGTCGGAGAGCCTGCAGAACTACCTGGCCACCACCGTCTGGTAGGAGATGGCGATCTCCTCCCCGATCGTGGGTGGGGACTTCTTGAAGTGAACCAGGTTTCCGCTGGCCTGGTATTCCCAGCCACTGGTCCGTTCCGAACCATCCACGACCACGCTGAGGGTCTCTTCGACCGCTTCCTCGCTCAAGGGGAGGTCCACGATTTGCACGGAGCTGTAGACCAGGGTGTCCAGTTGGTTGTACCAGTCGTCACAGATGCTCAGGAACGAACCACCGGTGTAGTCCACGGCGTCGGTATAGCCAATCCCGGGGTCGGCCTCCGCGCAGCCGCCCGGGTCCGGTCCGACCACGGCGCTGAAGGTGACCATGGGGTCGACTGGCTTGGCGGAAGGTGGGCTGGTCCTGCTGGCGATGATGTTGTCCACGTATTTCTGCCAGTAGAGCTCGTCTCCGCCATCCCAGCCCGGGGAGGTGTCCATTTCGTCGCTCAGGAAGATGATGTGCAGCAGGGCGTCCTCGCGCAGGAAGTCCTCGTTGCAGCCTCCCTCCACGGAGGCCATGATGGCCTCCTCGACATTGTGGAGGCCCCACTCGTCGGCGCCTGCAGCGACGGCGTCCGGCTCGGGCGGGGTCAGCAGGGCCTGGGCGAAGAGCTGGTCATAGTTCGCGACCTCGTGGGAGAGGATACCGTTCACGCCACAGCCATCCCAGCCCGTCACGACGATGATCTGCCAGTTGCTGTTGAACTCATCCAGCTGGCTCATGAACGTCAGTGCGTTGTCCCCCATGGTCTCCAGCTCCGGGCCCATGGAGCCACTGGTGTCACCGAAGAAGACGAGATCAACCCCGGTGGCCGACCAGGTATCGACCACCAGGTCGTACTGGACCGAACTCCCCGTCCGGAAATTGTCTTCCGGTGGCTGACAGCCTGTGTTGATCAGCAATGTCATGGACAATGCAAACATCTAGGGCTCCGAGACTCCGACCCTGTCTGTGGGACACCCTATTCTACTGGAACCAGAGAGCGGGCAGGTTGGGAATTCTAAAAATTCGGGTCCATGCAAGGTGTTTTGGAGGCTGTCGATCTGTTGATTCGTCCTAATGAACGGGTAGGATGGTGCGGCCGCACTGAGGAAGGGTAACCCCATGCTCCAGTTGACCTTGACGTTCCTGCTCGTCCTTCCCCTGGGCTGTGGCGACAACGTCGAGGACTCGGCGGATACCGCAACCGTGGGGGTGGAGACCGGCGACACCGGATTCGACGGGGATGGCGACGGCTACAACGCCGCCATCGACTGCGACGATGGCAACAGCGCGGTGAATCCTGGCGAGGCCGAGGTGCCCTATGACGGCGTGGACAACGACTGCGACGAGTTGACCCCCGACGATGACCTGGACGGAGACGGTGTGGGCGTCGAAGAGGACTGCAACGACGAGGATGCCGCCGTCTACCCGGGGGCCACCGAGGTCTGCGACGAACGGGACAACGACTGCAACGACGAGATCGACGACGCCGTCGGCGACACCTGGTTCGCCGACTCGGACGAGGACGGTTTCGGCGACCCGGATGTGAGCACCCAGAGCTGTGAAGGCGCCG
>CAZMNK010000057.1:0-5108 GCA_964567625.1 uncultured Enterobacterales bacterium
GACTCTCCGTCCTGGCGCAAGGCCTCGCGGTCCAGGGCACTGAGGGAGAAGAGTGCAGTCTCCGAGCCGCTGAAGAAGGCCGAGAGCAGCATCAGGCAACCGATGGCGAGGATGGTCAGACCGGGGGTGAGCCCATGGGTGGCTCCGTCAACTGTCATCGGGGTCCTGGGGGGGTGGAACGGAAGTGCTTCCATGACTTCGGCCAGGGTTGGCCGAAGAGGAGTATTTCAGGATGCTCGGTGCAGCGTCCGACTCGTGTAAGTTGCACTCCCAGTGCCTCCCCGACCTCTTCTATCTGTGGGCGGTGGCTCGAGGGAGCTGTGAAGAGCAGCTCGTAGTCTTCGCCCCAACCCACCAACTGGTAGAGCGTATCCCTGGAGGCCTCGTCCGCGTGTTCCGAGCGAGGCAATAGTTCCGGCTGCACGGTGGCACCGACGCCACTGGCCCTGCAGAGTCGTGCCAGGTCCTGGGCCAATCCATCGGAGAGGTCAAGGGCGGCGGTGGCCAGGCCTGCTCGAGCCAGGGCAGGTCCCAGGGCAAGGGGTGGACTCGGCCGGACCCAGCTGTGCCACAAAGCGGCCGGTGGATTCGGATGAAAGAAGGCCAGGGCAGCACACCCCAACCTTCCGGAGACCCAGATGTCGTCCTCGGGACGTGCACCCGAGCGCAGAAGGGGCTCGGCCACCAACTGGCCGCCCACGCTGAGGCTGGCGACAATGGGACCAGGAGAGCGGGTCGTGTCTCCGCCCAGGAGAGGCACCGGTGACAGTCCTGCAGCCAGGCCACGTCCAAAATCCCGGGCCCACTGGGTGTCCACGGGCGTGGGTAGGCTCAAGGTAAGCAGGGCCCAGCGGGGTTCGGCCCCCATGGCGGCCAGGTCCGACAGGTTGGTGCGAGCCAGCTTGTGTCCGACGTCCTCGGGCGTGGCCCGGGCGTCCCAGTGCACCCCTTGAACCATGCAGTCGGCTGCGAGCACAGTGCCGTCTGCCAGCACAGCACCATCATCCCCTGGACCGACCTGGACCCAGGACGGTGGCTTGGGAAGACCTGCAGTGATGCCATCGATGATGGCCTGTTCGTCAGGTTGGTCCTGCTCGGCGGTTGGTGACATGGCCAGCGGCAATTGTACCCAAAATGTAGGGACTCAGGGGGTTGGGAGCATCTCCTCGGGTTCTTTGTGCGGTTCGATGCCCTCTTTACCAATGCGAAAGACCCTCAACTCGCGCTCAACTTCCCGCGTGGCGCCGAAGCCCAGGCCACCTGTGATGGCCTGCTCCAGCTGGGCGCTGGCGATCTGCTGGCGCAGATCGCTGCGGTCATCGGGGACCTCCGAAAAGGCCTCCACCACCAGGCACCCCACGTCGTAGACCATTGACTCCAACAACACGGGTTTACGTCCCAGTTCCTCTTGAAAGCTGGACACATAGGCCTGGACCCCCGGGTCCTCGTCCGACGCATCAAAGGCGTCCACGAAGATGGCGTTGCGGGTGTACTGACCTCCCTGGCTGGCCACGGACGGGTGGTGCCAGCCGTTGAGGCCGATCAGTGGCACCGGGTCCATGGCCCCGCGGGGACTGAAGGCTCCGATGCTGAATTCCTCGTAGGCCAGCGAAGAAGCCACCATGGGGACCCGTCGAGCATTGTCGGGGATGAAGATGGCGTCGAAGTCCATCAGCGGCGGAAGCACGACCTTGTAGAGGTCCACACCCTCGGCCTCGGCCTTCTTTCTCAGGCGGGTGATCTCCTCCTTGCGTTCCGGTGACTCGTAGTCCTTGAGGCCGAGCTCTGAGGCGGAGGGGCGAAAGTCGGTGGCCTGAGGGTCATAGAACACCGCCCGCTTGACCTCGCCCCCGCGCTCGGTCACCAGGTGGGAAAAGGCGTCGTTGGCACCATGGCCGTAGCTGTTGTCCGGTGCGAGCACCACGAAGGTCTGGAGTCCCATCGGCCCCATGACGTGGTCCACCAGGGCCCGGACCTGCTGCTCGATGGTCAGCACTCCCCGGAAGATCCAGGGGCCGGACTCGGTCAGGCCCCCGACCTGGCTCAAGGCCACCAGAGGGACCTGGGCGGCCTGGGCCTCGGCGGCGATCTTGACTGCGACCTCCTTGAGCAGGGGGCCGACCACCGCCGCCACGCCCTCCGTGAGCACCAGGTCCTTGAAGGTCTCCACCGCGATCTCGGGGTCCCCAGTGGTGTCGCGATAAATGAACTTCACGGGACTTCCGCCTGCCCGTAGAGCCAGGTCCAGGCTGTCCTTGAGCTGGAGACCCGCAGGGCCATAGGTCCCGGTCAGGGGAAGAAGTACACCGACCTTGGTGGCCTTGAAGGGGTCGCCAGCACTGGCCCGGAGGCGAATCCAGGTGGCGTCGAGCCGCAGGGCGGAGTCCGGGAACTGGGCTTCCATGGCATCGGTCAGACGCATGGCTTCGCTGTGATTCCCCGCTTCCAGGGCGGCCCGGGCGCGGGCCAGGGCCTCGGTGTCGCCGGCCTGGTAGTCCTCCATTCCCGGAGCGTCCACGGGGAGGATGGAGCCCAGGTCGAGGCGCACCCGAATCGCGACCCCTGGGTCCCCCAGGCTGTGGGTGAGAGCCTTCTCGGCCAACTCCTGCTGCTCGGGCAGGGGTGCATTTTCGGCCATTGCAGCCAGGGCCAGGATCCGGTAGCGGTCGGCATTCATGCTGTCCGGGACACCCTGGTCTCCGATCAGCTCCAGGCTGGCCAGGACATTGCCTGAACTGCCCTGTGCATGGAGGACGAGGGACATCCCGATGATGGCGGGCTCGACACCGGGATGGGCCTGGCGGAGCCACTGAAAGTGCCGCTTGGCACCCTCCAGGTCTCCCATCAGGCGTCGTTGCTCACCGGCATGGAGAGCGCTGAGTTGGAGGAGCTGGGTGTCCTGGCCATCGTTCAGGTAGCCCTCGAGCAAGGAGAGGGCCTCCAGTCGATCCTCCTTGGCCAGAGCCAGGGCCTGGATGATGAGGTTTGGGGTCTCCGACTCGGCTGGCTTGCGCGAGCGACGGCCAGCCTCGGCGTCGGGCACCAGGCTCGACAGCAGGAAGCCGAGCAGGAGAGGGAGCAGCAGGCGCAGGTTCACGGACAGCGCTCCTCGATGGCGTCGTTGAAGGCCTGCCGCAGGGGATGCACGGCGGGCCCGGCAAGTTCCTGGAACTTCCTCAAGGCTTCGGCCTGGGCGGGATCCAGCCGAGGGGGGATCTCGACATCGACCCGCAGGTGCAGGTCGCCGTGTTCGCCACCGGGATGCGGTAGCCCCCTACCTGGTAGCCGCAGGATGCGGCCGGTGGGGGTTCCGGGAGGGACCTGGATCGCCGTGCGAGCACCCAGGACGGGAACGGTGATCTCTGCACCCAGGGTGGCCTCGGCAAAGGTCAGGGGCAGGTCACAGACCAGGTCAGCCCCCCGTCGCCGGAAGAGAGGATGCTCGGCCACGGCGATGCCCACCAAAAGGTCCCCGCTGCTCCCGGTGGTGCGGCCTTCGTGGCCGCGACCGCGCAACTTGAGTTTCTGGCCGGTGGAGACCCCGGGTGGGACCTTGACCTTGAAATGGTCCTCGGAGGCGTGCAAGCCCTTTCCATCACAGACATCACAGCGCTTCACCACCACGAACCCCCGGCCATCACAGCGGGCACAACTCTGTCGAAACACGCGTCGGGTCGGGGATTTTCCAGTGCCGTCGCAGGCATCGCAGTCCTGCTTGCCTCCATCCGGGTCCGCTCCGGTGGTCTTGCAGCGATTGCATCGCACGTTTCGGGTGACGATGACCTTGCGCGTGGCACCGGTCGCCACGTCCTCCAGTTCCACGGTCAGGGTCGTCTGGAGATCCTCTCCCTCCTGGTGGCTCCGCTTGCGACGAAAGAGGCCCCCCACCATCTCGGACAGGAGTTCGTGAAGTTCCTCGGGGGATGGAGGACGGCCGTCGGGGCGGTACAGGGGCCCCATCCGGTCGAATTTCGTGCGCTCTTCGAGATCAGAGAGCACCTGGTAGGCCTCGGTGGCCTCCTTGAAACGGCCGGCTGCGTCAATGTCGTCCGGATTTCGATCCGGGTGGTACTTCAGTGCCAGTTGACGAAAGGCGCGCTTGATCTCCTCTCCGGTCGCATCTCGCCGGACGCCGAGGATGTTGTAGTAGTCCTTGCGGGGCACCGCACCTCCGCCCGAAAGCCCGGGGGAGGCGACCTAACGCAGCACCGGGGCTGGGGACTCCAGGGACCGTTGAATCACTCGGCTGCGTCGTCGGAGTCCGAGAAGTCGTCGTCCCAATCCTCGTCCTCGATGTACTCGTCAACATCGTCTGCAGCCGCTGCGTAGATGCTCTCGGCAAGCCTGTGCGCGGCCAGTGCCAGGTGCTCCTTGCAGTCGACGATGAACTCCAGGTCATTGCTGTCCAGGCTGTCCTCCGCGGCCAGGATCGCGTCGCGAATGGCGTTGAAGTCCTTCTCGTCCAGGTTTGACCCGTACTCGTCCAGAGACCGGCGACTCGTGTAGATCAGCCCGTCCAGGTGGTTTCGGGCCTCTCCGAGTTCCTTGCGCCGTTCGTCCTCGTCCCGGAAGGCTTCGGCTTCCCGGAGCATCTCCTGGATCTCCTCTTCCCCCAGGCCGGAGTGGGAGACGATTCGCATGGACTGGGCCTTGCCGGTGCCCAGGTCCTTGGCCCGCACGTTCATGATGCCGTTGCTGTCCAACTCAAACGTCACCTCGATCTCGGGCAGGCCACGGGGGGCGGGGGGAATGCCACTGAGCTCCAGGCGTCCCAGGGACTTGTTCTCGGAGCACATGGGCCGTTCACCCTGGACCACATGGACCCGCACCATGTCCTGGCTGTCCAGGGCGGTGGTGAAGACCTTGGACTTCTTGCAGGGCACCGTGGTGTTGCGGCCGATGATCGGCTCGGTCAGTCCACCGGCGACCTCGATCCCCAGGGTCAGGGGGGTGACATCGAGAAGCAGGACGTCCTTGACGTTCCCGGCCAGCACTGCGCCCTGGATGGCTGCACCGACGGCAACCACCTCGTCGGGGTTGACCTCGGCGTTGGGCTTCTGCTTGAAGAGGGCTTCGATCTTCTGCCGCACGATGGGCATGCGGGTCAT
>CAZMNK010000057.1:5118-31256 GCA_964567625.1 uncultured Enterobacterales bacterium
TCATGCCGCCGACCATCAGCACTGCAGTCAACTCCTTGGGCTCGAACTGGGCATCCTGCAGGCACTGGGTACATGGCTGGTCGAGACGCCCGATCAGGTCCGCCGTCAGTTCCTGGAGTTCGGCTCGGGTCAGGTTGTACTGCAGGTGCAGCGGGCCACTGTCGCCCGAAGCGATGAAGGGGAGGTTGATGTCGGTCGACGTGTCCGAAGACAGTTCACACTTCGCCTTTTCAGCGGCTTCCTTGAGGCGCTGGATGGCGACGAGTTCGCTCGAGAGGTCGATGCCGGCCTCATCCTGGAAGTGCTTGATCAGCCGCAGGACAATGCGGTTGTCAAAGTCCTCTCCGCCGAGAAAGGTGTCGCCGTTGGTCGCCCGGACCTCGAAGACACCGTCCTGGAGTTCCAGGATGGAGATGTCGAAGGTGCCGCCGCCCAGGTCGAAGACCGCGACCCTTTCGTGGGCCCCCTTGCCGAGACCATAAGAGAGTGCTGCGGCCGTGGGCTCGTTGATGATCCGGAGGACCTCGAGTCCAGCGATACGACCGGCATCCTTGGTCGCCTGTCGCTGGGAGTCGTTGAAGTAGGCCGGGACGGTCACGACGGCCTTTTCCACCTTTTCACCCAGGTAGGCCTCGGCGGTGGCCTTCATCTTCTCCAGGATGATGGCAGAGATCTGGGGGGGCGAGTAGGACTTCTCACCGGTTCCAAGCCAGGAATCCCCGTTTTCGGCCTCGACGATGGTGTAGGGCACCATGGCCGCGATCTCGGCGGTCGTGGGGTTCTCGAAGCGCATACCCATGAGGCGCTTCACCGCAAAATAGGTGCTGTCGGGGTTGGTCACCGCCTGGCGGCGCGCAAACTGACCCACCAGCCGATCACCATCCGGTGTGAAAGCCACGACAGATGGTGTGGTGCGACTGCCCTCCTCGTTGGGAATGACCGTCGGATCGCTGTCTTCCAGGATGGCCACACAACTATTGGTGGTTCCCAGGTCGATGCCGATGACTTTGGACATCCGGGCTCATCGCCTCCGTAGCAGCCCCGCCTGGCACGGGGAGGCGAGAGCGTATCATCTGACTCGGTTCTATTTCTCTCCTGCCACCGCGTCGTCGCCGGCCTGGGGCTTGGCGGGTCGGGCAGGAGGGCCTCCGTGGTAGACGGAGACCTGCGCAGGCCTGATGAGCCGCCCCTTGAGGGCGAATCCGGGGCGCAGGGAGACAGCGATGGTCTCCGCTGGCTGGGTGTCGTCTTCCACCCGTTCGACAGCCTCGTGAATGGCCGGGTCGAACAGGCTGCCTGGCTCTGAGGGGACCCGGTCCAGGCCGGCCTGCTCGAAGGACGTGAACAGGTGTTTGGCAGTCATCTTGATGCCTTCGATGACCTGGTCGACGCTGGCCTGGTTGTTTCCCTCGGCGTGCTTGACCGCAAGGTCGAGGTTGTCCACGGCTGGAATGATCTGCTTGAAGAGCTTCTCATTGGCCAGGGACTGGATGTCCTGAAGCTCCTTCTTGTGGCGCTTGCGCAGCTTTTCGTGGTCTTCATCGGCCTGCTTGGCAGCGGTCCGCATCTCGCCGACCATCTTTTCCCACATCTGCAGGGTGCCGGCCAGATCGTCCCGTTCCGACTTCAGCGCGGACTGATCCTCGGACATGCGGCGGAGCTTTCGGTCCAGGACGCGAATCGAGTCCTTCTTGTCCTTGAGGGCCCTCCGCAGGGATGAGACCTCTTCCTGGGCCGAGGTGTGCTCATCCTGGAGCGTGGCCAGGTCCTGCTGCAAGGCCTCCTGGTCTCCCCGGAGGGTCTCGTTCTCCGCCTGGATGGCCTTGTCTGGGGGCGACGCAGGGGGAGCAGACACCTCTTCCGGGACATCGAAGGCTCCGGGGTCGATCTCGATCTCGATCTCGATCCCTTCCTCGGCCGCCTCGGTCTTGATCTCGCGTTCGGCCCGGGCGTCCAGTCGGTCCTGGAGGCCGACGACTTCGATCTCAAGATCCTCGTCGTCGAAGTCCAGATCGATCTCCAGTCCCTCCGTGGGCGATTCTCCCCCCTCGGACCCCGGTTCGGGCTCCACGATGCGGTTGAACGACTCGAGCGCTGCCGCGACCAGGTCGTCGGCCTCGAGCGCGTACTTCGTCGTGTCGTCCTGACCGCCGCGATCCGCCTTGTTTGGACTCGACACGACCTGTCACCTTTTCAGAGTGTCAAAGTCTCGCCTGTGGACAGTGAGCCGGTCAAGCACCAGAAACACCGGCAGCATCCTTTGAGGTGGGGACGAGCCCGACGGCAAGGTGTGCAACCAGGGCATCGGCAAGGGGGAGGCCGGTCCGAGAGAGGGCGAAGTACCCAGCCTCCAGGGTGCCGAGCCCCTGTTCGATCAGGGGATCCAGCAAGGCCTGGGGCAGGACGTACCCTTCCTTCTGCAGCCTCTCCAGGTCCACACCCTTCACGTGGCGCAGGCATCCGATCAAGAGTTCTTCGGCGCGTTCGAGTGGCGTGCCGACAGACCACTCTGACCATCCGGTGGGGTCCGTCAGGTAGGCCTCCAGGGATTTGTGGCTCACAGTGCGTGTGCCATCGGGCAGACGTCCGTGGGCGGCCAGGCCCAGTCCAGCCCAGGAGCGCAGCCGCCAGTAGTGCTCGTTGTGACGACAGCGATGCCCTTCTCTTGCGTGGTTGCTGATCTCGTACTGGTGGAGACCCAGCAGCCCAAGGCGTTCACGGAGGTGGTCGTAGGTCTCTCGCCACCGCTCCTCGGAAGCGGCTTCCAACTTTCCCGGCGCAAGTGCCCGGGCATAGGGGGTGTCCGGCTCGGCCGTGAGACCGTAGAGCGACAGGTGGGGGACGCCGTGGCGAGCGATGGTGTCCAGGTCTCGATCCATGTCCGCCAGGGTCTGGCCGGGAACAGCGAAGAGCAGGTCCAGGGACCATGTCTGAAACCCGGCCTTTTCCACTTCTTGAAGCAGTGCTTCGGACTCGGTCGCCGTGTGAGCCCGCTTGAGCAGTCGTGCGGGACCGGGCTGAAAGGTCTGGACTCCCAGGGAGAGCCGAGTCACACCCGCCTGGAGCACCTGGTCCATCCAGCTGGCGGTGACGTCTTCGGGGTTCGCCTCCAGGGTGATCTCTGCCCCGGCCCGGGGCGCGAGTGCCTCGATCCATCGCCGCAACTCGGAGGCGGGGTGCAGGGATGGTGTGCCTCCGCCAAAGGCCACGGTGTCCGGCTGCCCGCCGAACCGGGGTCGAAGGAGATCCCACTGGCGCAGGACGGCGTCGGTGTAGCCCTTGGGGTCAGGCACGCCATTCCTGCCCACGGTCTCCACCACGAATGCGCAGTAAGGGCACCGCACCCGGCACCAGGGCACGTGGACATAGACCCCCCACCGATCATTGATGACCATGGTGGCGAGGTTACAGGCGCAGGCCCTCGGGCGAGGTGGCATTGAGCGGATCGATCCACAGGACAGTGCTGCCCAGCGGTGCCCGGGTGCTGGTGGACCGCGTTCCCGGTGCCGAGGTCGTGGCCGTCTACCTGTGGTTCGATGTCGGGGCAGCTGACGAGGGCGCTGAAGAGCGGGGTGCGGCGCACTTTGTGGAGCACATGGTCTTCAAGGGCACACCGACCCGAGGTGTGGGCCAGGTCGCGGTGGAGATCGAGGGACTCGGAGGGGATCTGAACGCCTACACGGGGCACGATCAGACCGTCCTGCATGCCACCGTCACCCGTGAGAATTGGGCGACGGCGCTTGCAGTGTTGGGCGACATGGCCTTTGCCAGTTGCTTCGACTCGGCCCAGGTGTCCCTGGAGCGGGAGGTCATCCTGGACGAGATCCGGGGTGGAGAGGACGACCCGGACCGGGTCCTGGGAGAGTTGGTGGCGGCCCGGGCCTGGAAGACCCACCCCTATGGCCGCCCTGTCATCGGGACCTGGTCTTCGGTTCGCAAGATGGCGCCCGCCAGCCTCCGGCGTTTCTGGAAGACCTGGTACCACCCCAGTCGGGCCCTGCTTGTGGTCAGTGGCGATGTGGCGCCGGACCGGGTCCTGGCCGAGGCTGAGGGGCTGCTGGGGGGGCTGCCTGGACCGCCTCCGCCTCGTCCGCCACGTCGCGAAGTACCCCAGGCCCGTCTGCGGACCTGTGGAATCACCGGGGCCTTTGATGAGCCCCTGGTGCAGTTGCAGTTCCAGGGACTGGCACTGGAGGATCCGGACGCTGCTGCCCTGGAGGTACTGGGTGAGTTGCTCGGTGGCGGGGCATCCAGCCTGCTCTACTCCGAGCTCAAGCTGCGCCGCCGCCTGGTCACCGATGCCTGGGCAGTGGTGGGGTGGGATCGGGAGGGAGCCCTGCTCATGGTGGGCTGTGCACCCCATGGCGAACACATCTCCGAGGCCACGCAGGCCCTGGCCAGTGTTCTGGCAAGGGCCGCGGAGGGAGACCTGGGGCTCGACGCCGTGAGGCGTGCCCGCACGTCGCTGGTGGCTGCCCGTCTCTTCGAGCGGGAGACCGTCGATGGACGGGCCCACCTGTTTGCCTGGCATGAGGCCTTCCACGGGGATCCGGCCTCCGCCCTGGCTCACGAGGCGGCACTGGCTCGGGTGGACCTGGAGGCCGTTTGCAGGGTGGCGCGGCGGGTGCTGGACCGGAGACACTGCGTTGCGGGAATCCTGGCGCCCGAAGGGGGACCGGGAAGACGGGAGTTGCGAGGCATGCTGCGGGACCTGCCAAGGCCCAGGCGACTCGCGAAACGGGCTGTGGCCAGGACTGTCCAGGTCCATCGCCAGGTCCTGGACAACGGCGTCACCCTGGTGGTCGACCCGGTCGCCGGCAGTCCGGTGGCAGCCCTTCGAATCGTGGCAATGGGAGGCATGCTCCTGGAACGGAGCCGCATCGCCGGGCGTGCAGCAGCCTGGGCCCGGTGCGTGATGGCCGGGACAGGTACTCTGGATGCCAGCCAGGTCTCGGCGGAGATCGAAGCCCGCGGGGGTGCTCTTGGCGCCTTCTCTGGGCGCAACACCCAGGGATTCCACGCGGAGTTCCCCGTCGACCGCTTCGAGGATGGCCTGCAGATCGTGGCCGAGGTGCTGATGCGGCCGACCTTTGCAGCCCAGGAACTCTCCAGGGTCCTGGGAGAACTGGACGAAGAGGATCGGCTGCTGTCCGATCGGCCGGAAGAACAGGGCTGGCGGCAGGTCTGGAAGACCCTCCACGGGCCTCATCCCTATGGGCTCCCCGCCTCGGGATCTCCAGCCAGCCGTCGGCGCCTGTCCAGTCGGGCGCTGAAACAACTTCATCAGCGGGTGTTCGTGGCGGAGAACCTGGTCATCGCGGTCTCCGGGGGCGTGGACCCGGAGGCAACCCTGGAGCGGCTGGGCCGGATGTTCGGTGCATTCCGGCGGGGTCGGAATGGCCTGGCTGGTCGTCCTTGCAGTGTCTGGCCCCAACAGCCTCGACACCTGAGCATGACGACCGATCGTTCCCAGGCCCATGCCCTCTGGGCGTGGCCCGGTCTACGCTTGCTGTCGCCCGAGAGGTCGGCCCTGGATCTCGGCATGTCGGTGTTGGGGGGCCAGGGGGGCCGTCTCTTCCACGAGATCCGGGAACGTCGGGGACTGGCCTACCACGTCACCGCCAGTGCACTGGAGGGATGGGATCCAGGGGCCGTGACCGCCTCGATCGGAACGGACCCGGAGCGACTCGATGAGGGGGTGGAAGCAGTCGAGGCCGAGATCCGGCGACTGGTCCAGGAGGGCCCCACTGTCGCGGAACTGGAAAGGGTTCGCGCCCAGGCGCTTGGCGGCCTGGCCATGGTCCGCCAACAGGCCAGTGGTCGGGCCGCAGAGCTGGCTTTCTGGGAACGCTATGGCATCGAGGCGCCCCGCGTTCGGACCTGGCAGGAGGAGGCGCTGCGAGGGGTCACCCAGTCGGGTGTCCAGGCGGTGTTGTCCGCCACCGTTGGCTGCTGTCCTGGAGTCCGTGTGGTGACGCGCCCGAGCGGGTAGGATGAGGACGTGCCTCCGGCTGACGACGAGCCCCGCGCCAGGGACTGCCTGGATCAACTCCCCGTCCGGAGGGCGGCGGGAGAGGATCTGCTGGACCGTGTCCGTAGCCGGGTGCGCAATGGACCGAGATGGGCACGGGTGTTCGAACGCCTGGGGGTCCCGGATCCCTATGACGACGAGGCCGATGACCAGCCCCTTGGCCTGGGACCTGTGGGGGTCAAGCTGGCGGATCGGCGTCGCCCTGCGCCCCATGCTCGGCCGCCCAAGGGGAAGGAGAACCCCCTGTCCACTGCGCCCAGGCAGCCAGAGGGACGCCCGAGCGCTCTCCGACTCGCCGAGGCCCCCAAACCCGCCGCGGCCGAGCCGGTTTCTACGGCCAGTCCACCCCCGGCGTCAGCCGCAGCTTCGCCGGCTGTAAAGGCACCCCCTGGCCGGAGTCCGGCGGATCCGGCCCTGGAGCCGAGTTCCCCAATCGAGGAACCCCCCGAGGTTCCCTCCCTCCCGTTGCCGCCGGGGGCCAAGAGCCGGTCGCGCTCCGGGCGCGTTCGGCTGGCGCCTCGTGCGGTCTCCACCGGGCCCCGGGTCAAGGAGATCCCAAGGCCGTCCGAGGTATTGGGTGAGGACTCCGTGGAGAAAGTGGAGCCGGAAACGCCTCCAATCGAACGGGCACCCCCTGGTCCGGACATGGGGTTGGACGACCTGTTTGGCTTCTCCGGCGGGGGAGGGCGCATGAAGACGCCGAAGAGCGACAAGAAGAAGGAGTGAACGAGAGGCCTCTTGGGACCACGACAGTGTCCTGTCCGGACCCGCGGGTCTACTGCCCCGTTGCGAGGCCCGCGGGGCATTCCGCCTTGACATTGGCGCGGTAGTAGCCGAGCTCATCGGCCCAGATCTCGTCCTCGTAGGGCCAGTAGCGCTGTCCCTTGCGGATGCGTGGCTTGCGCTGGGCCAGGGACCTTGCGTCTTCCATCTCGCCCGTGACCGAGGCCTGCTGGTAGAGCTTCCGTTCCAGCCGGAGCATGTCCAGCTTGGTGATCTCGGTGTCGTTGAGCATGGTCTGCAGGTCCAGGGCCTGGTTTTCGAGACGGCCTCGGATGCGCTCTCCCTGCTCGGCGATCAGCGCCTGGCGCCGGTCGGTGAGGGTTGTCACCGCGAGTTGCCCCCAGGTGTGGCTGCTGTGGTTCCCCAGGTTGCCGAGCTCGGCGTCGATGTTGGCGACGGCCTTTTCTGCGGACGCAAAGGTCTGGTCCGTGTCGTAGGGCGTCAACAGGCGCCCCGGAATCGCTGTCTGCTCCCCACGCCGGTGGGCGGTGACCGCGTCGAAGGTCCCGGCGACATCCAGCGAGGCCAGGCTGGCCCGCAGGGCGTCATGCACGGGCTGGTACTGGCTCTGGAAGGAGTCGATCTGGCTGGATGCCTCGGGGAACTTGCAGAGCAGGAAGAGCCCGTAGGTTCGCAGGAGGAAGGCCTCGGGGAAGTACCAGGTCTCGAAGTAGGGGGTGGTGTGCGTCTGCAGGATGCCGACCACGCCGTTCATGTCTTCCAGCTGGAAATGGGCCCAGGCCCTCTCGAACTGTGCCTGGGGCCAGAGCGACGAGGTTCGTTGGACCTTGGCCGTGTACTCGATGGCGCGGGCAAAGTTGCTGCTGCTGTAGTACGCCCGTGCCAGGTTCAGGTTCACCAGGTCCAGGGCTTCGGGGTCATCCCCCAGCACGGCCTGGGCAGTCAAGAAGGGCGCCAGTGCCCCCTTGAAGTTGCCTTGCTGGGACATGACCACGCCCTTGAGCAGTTGGGCCCGGCCGTACCAGCTTGGGTCGGTCTTGGCATTCACCAGGGTGGTCGAGGCCAGGGTTGCCGCCCAGTTGCCCTGCCGGTAGTTGCCCTTGGCGCTCATGTACGCCATTCGACCCTTCTCGGATCCGGCCATGGACAGCCCGATACTGGCGGCCAGGGTGTCTTCCAGCCAGAGAATGTCTCCGGTGGAATCGGCCAGGGTCAGTGCCCGGTTGACAGCGATCTTGAGGGAGATGTGTTCTCCCTCTGCGTCTGCGGCCAGGGCATCCAGGGTGACCGCCAGGGCGGAGTGCTGCAGGCCCAGCGCGTTGTAGTGGTCCGCCAGCTTGAGCAGCGCCTCGCCATGCCACTCCTGGCGGGCGGGGTCCTCGACCAGGGCCACGAGGGCGCTGGCTGCCCCGTTGGCATCGCTGTCCTCCAGCGCAGCCGTGTAGTCACTGAAGGCTCGCGCCCAGCGCGGGTCGACCCGTTCTTCCTCCTCCTCTTCCTGGGCCCAGGCAGGTGCCAGGACCGGGGCAGCGAAGAGTGACAGCGCCAGCACCATCATCCAGCGGTGCATCAGGACCCCACGAACAGGCTGATGCCCACGTACAGCCCGAAGTTCTGCTTCACGCGCCAGGAGTCACTGGCCGGCCGGCGTTGGATGACCACGTCGTCTCGCGCCTCGATTCGCACCATCTGTCCCCCGGGCAGGAAGACCCGTGCTCCCAGACCCGCGCCGACGGTGGGACCGAATGCGTTGGCCTCGAAGGGCTTTTCGGCCAACTGGGGTTCAGCCAGTCTCTCCAGCGTGAATCCGGCCACGACGGGAATGTAGATGTCGTGGTGAAAGATGCGCTCCCCTTGCAGGGCCATCTTGGCGTAGATCGGAGAGTACTGGATCCCGGCAGTGACCGACCCCAGGTAGCGATAGGCCTCGGGCACCTTGCCATATGCCGCACTGTCGAGTTCGCGGTAGGCCCGGGACTTGAAGCCATAGCCCACCCCTAGCTGGACCCCCCAACCGAGGGTCTCGGAGAGGTGACGGCCAAAGGTCAGTTCGACCTTTGGAGCGGTGGTGTAGGGATCGAAGGGGATCAGTCCAGCAGAGGCTGAGACCTCGGTCTTGCCCTCCTTGGTGAACAGGATCTTCTGCACTACGTGGAGCTCGGTGTTCTGGAGAACGCCAAGGTCGATGGCCTCTCCAACGGAGTCCTGGGCCAGGGCAGTGGAACTCATCGTGGCCACGAGGAGGGTTCCTGCCAGCAGCGGTCGCAGCATGGGTTTTCAGCCTCTGTCGAGATCGTCGAAAGGAAAGGACACGGGAAAGGTTCAGAAGGGAAGCTCTCGGGGCATGCCGCCCAGGGGCTCGTAGTAGATCCGGACCTCCCGGCCGTAGTCGGGAATCGCGGCACCGTGGAAGACGAGGGCATTCAGGCCGCTGTCGTAGCTCCAGCCATCACCGAAGATGCTGGTGCCCACGGTCTCGTCGTAGACCTCTTCGGCCTGGGGAACGATGTCGTCGTCCACGTAGGCCCGGATCGTGGTGACGTCGGGCACGGCCTGGAGAGGAAAGGCCGTGAGCAGGTTGTTGAGCAACTCGCCGAGGTCCTGGAGGTGTTGGGAGAAGTCCGACACCTTGCAGTCGCCGGTGGGGCCTTCTTCGGCGATGTGGTTGTAGAAGCCCTGGGTCTGCTCGGCAGCGATCTGGTAGCGCTCGGTGCCCCAGGTGTTTGCGCCGCCGGAGTTGCAGGTCAGGGAACCGTCTTCATAGGGCGGGCCGATGACTGCGAACCGGTAGCGGTACCCCAGTCGGTCCAGGGCGGTCAGGTACAGCGAGGGGTCGGATTCTCCGGTACCGAGCCGCCGGGAACCGTCGCCCTCGTCCGTGACGAGGACGAAGATGACGGTGGCGTCCTCCCGGACCAGCCGGGTTTCCCCCTCGTTGTTGCTCCCCGCGTCTTCCGGGTCGAGGGCGCTGAGTTCTTCGCAGTCCTCCAGGTCGTAGACATTGCCGTCGTCATCGCTGCAGCGAAAACAGTAGTCCGGCGGGTCGTCCACGGTGCGGCACATGGCGTACAGGGCCGCCTCGAGTCCTTCCTCGGTTCCCGAACCCGAGGTGCTCTCCCAGCCGGCGAAGCCGCAGATGTCGTCCAGGTACTGCTCGGTGACCTGTTCGATCTCGGCGTCTGGATCGTATTCCGGGTCGCTGGGGACGTCGGCAGGGTCCCAGGCGGTGGCTTCGCAGAGCAACTGCTCCGTGAACTTCGCCTTCAGGTCGGGGTCCCCCTTCTTGAGGATCTCGCCCACCAGGGAACCTTTTGCGCCGGCAGCGCCATCCACGACGATGTTGGTGGTGGTGATCGCCAACTGGTAGTCCAGCAGGTGTCCTCGGTTGGACACGTAGGACATGTAGTTGTCGACGGCGTCTGTCAGGCCGTCGGTGGTGGGTGTGCCACCCTCGGGAGAGACCAGGTAGTCCAGGAAGGCCGAGAAGTTGAGGGCGAGCGCCTCCGCTTCATCAGTCATCGAAGGACTGTTGTCGATGATGAAGATGACGTCAGCGTCGTTGCTGAAGCTGGACTGCTCGTAGCCTGAGACCAGGAAGACGTCGTAGTAGTTGCAGCTCACCAGCCCGAGGCTGGCTGCCAGGATGGCCGCGGCGCGGCCCGTGCCCATCATGGAAGTTCCCTCCTCCGAACGGAGCAGGATCATAGGCTCCTGACCAATCCCTCGCAACGCCTCTGGGGTCGATGTTTGTGAGCTTGCTGTGCATTTGGGCCTTCTGGCCCGATGTGGTAAGCGTCGAGAGGCTCCGGTAGACCCTCTTTCCCTCACCGCGAGGTACTGGTCATGGCAGGCGAACTCAAAGGCTACGAAAAGCGTGTCACCAAGCGCCTTCCCATCCGTGTCCTGGTCGAGTACGAATCCACCGAGGACTTTCTGATCGACTACACGGCGAATGTCTCGGTCGGCGGGATGTTCATCCAGACCGACGACCCCCTGCCTCTCGGCAGCCGGTTTCGATTGCGCTTTCGGGTGCCCCCGCGGAGCCGGGTGATCGAGACCTTTGGCGAGGTTCGCTGGTCGATGTCTGCCGCCGATGCCGCCCCGATGCAGCCCGGCATGGGGATTCAATTCGACGAACTCAAGCCGAAGGACCTGGCGCTGGTCGAGGAGATGCTCGCCGGCTGGGGGACCGAGGACTAGCCGCCCTGCAGAGTCTTCAGCGCCTGCTCATAGAGTTTCCGCTCGTCGTCCTTGCGGGTTTCCTTCACCAGGTTCTCCAGTCGAGGTACAGCGGTCACGGCGCCACGGGAGACCAGGGCGTCGGTGGCTGTCAGCCGCACCAGGGGATCGCCGTCATCCAGGAGGGCGATCAGGGTCTCTTCCGTCCTCGGGTCCTCCAGGGAGGCCAGGACACGGGTCGCCTCCGCTCGAAGGAACGGCGTGGGATCCCTCGTGGCACGCAGGACCACTTCAAATCTTCCCGGGCCCTCCAGGTCCCGGAGTTGTTGGACCACTTCCGTGCGGACGGCGGTCGCTGAGTCGTCCAGCATGGGGGACAGTGTCTCCAGCACCCCCTCCCCACCGATCCATCCCAGGGCGCGGATGGCGAACCGGCGGGTCTCCGGGTCGGGGTCGCTCAGGATGCTCATCAGGGCCGAGGGGCTGGACTCGTCGCCCAGGTGAGCGATGGCAGCGATGGCGTGGTACCTCAGACTGCCCTCCTGGTCATGGACGAGTTGGTGGAGGAAGGGGACTGCACGTCGGTCCCCCAGCTGGCCCAGGGCCGAGACCGAGGCGATGCGGACCTCGAGCGGACCCGTCGAGGCGGCGTGAAGGAGAGGTTCGTAGACCCGCCAGTCGTCAGAGGAGCCCAGTGCGCGGGCGGCGACGATGCGCTCTGGTGTGTCGCCAGAGGAGAGGAGGGCGAGCTGGGTCGGCAGGTCGGACAGCGTGTCCCGACCCGTCACCGCCTGGTGGGCGGCCCGCTCAGCGACCCTGCGCAGTTCCGTGCTGGGGTCGCGCACTGCCGCCCGGGTAAGCGTGTTGAGCGCCAGGGTGTCGCCGAGACGTCCCAGAGCTTCGTAGACCTCTCTTCGGACCCGCTCGTCGGGGTCATCTGCGGCCTCCATCAGGACCTGCACGGTGGTCAGGGAGGGGTAGTTGCCCAGTGCGTGGGCGGCCCAGGCGCGGGCGTAGGGCGAAGGGTTGTCGGCCAGCTCGGCACAGAGGTCGTCCAACCCCAGGGAAAGGCGACCCATGGCGTCCTGGGCAGCCAGTCTCGCAGCCGGGTCACCCTCCTGGGAGAGTCGCAAGGCCAGCAAGGCCAGGGAGTCCGGCGATTGCTGGTCCCCGATCTGCCGGTAGGCAAGGATGCGTACCTGGGGGTCGGGGTCCTGGGTGCGGTCGGGGGTCTGGGCAGCGGCGGGCAAGGCGAGCCAGCACGCAGCCATGAGGAGGACCAGCAGCCGACCAGGGAGAAGGGCCACCAGCTAGGCCAGTTCCATCTTCTGCACGATGGCGTGGATGGTGTTGAAGGTCGTGGTGACCTGGTGCTCGATGCGGAGTTCCTGCTTCTGGTGGAACCTCATCAGCTGGTTCCAGAGGTTGGTGATCTCCTCGTGGACGCTCTGGTAGTCGCCCTGGATCACCAACTGCCGGAGCCTTGCCACCGGTTCGGGGAGGTAGTCCGGATCGTAGTAGGAGATGATCTGGTCCACGTGCTCCATCAGGCTGATGTGTACCGGGTCCCTCTCCAGTGGAGGGGCTGCCGGGGGATCTGCTGGGGCGCTCGGGCCGGGAGGGGACTCCCGGGCCTGTTGTCGGCCGGAGGAGGTACTCAGGAACAGACCCCGGTCCGCCAGGTAACGGTCGGGGTCCTTGCCGGTGACTCTGGCGAATTCCTCCAGGCTGAACCCGCCCTTCAAGGCATTCGGGGCCACTGGCTGCTCGGATTCGAGGACGGCGACTTGCCCGGTGGCCTCGGGGCTCACCACGATCTGGGGGGCCATCAGCACGTCCAACTCCACACGGGCCGGGCCCACGGTCGCGCTCCGGCTTCCCTTGACCGCCTTGGCTTGCAAGAACCCACCGGTCACCTCAATGTCCCGACCCAGGAGCACGTCAGCGGTGACCGAGCCCTCGATCCGGAGCACTGTGGCTGCAGACACAAAAGAGACCTTGACCTCCCCGAGCAGCGTCACGGCGCCCCCGGTGCTGGCCACGCCGGCCAGGACCTGGTCAGGCAGTCCGCGGATTTCGACGTCGCCCTCGTACTCGATGAACAGGCCGCTGGGTTTGTCCTTGAACTGGACACCCGCCGGGAGGACCAGCTTGTCGGAATCGGACATGGACGTGCCGTGCTCGGGGGCAGGCAATGACGGGGTGGGCCGAGCAGAGCCTGCGGAGAAGGACGAGGCTACCGCTGGCTGCAGAGGGGTGTCAACGCGGCCAGGAGGGTGGGCTCGAGCCCCTATCTCTCTCGCGAAATACGTCCCTCGCAGGCCGCTCGGTAGTGTGTTTCCAGTGCTCGGAGGTGCTGGTCCAGGGAGAAGTCCCGGGGCACTCGACGTTCTCGGCCCTGTTCGGCTTCCAGGGCCAGGGCAGCGGCCAGGGCCTCGACGTCGTCAGGCCGGACCCTGCGCCCCTCCGGGTCCAGTTCGGCCAGCCCACCCAGGTCCGAGAAGACCACCCGGAGTCCCGTGGCCAGGGCCTCCCGCACGACAAGCGGGCTGTTCTCCTCCCAGGTGCTGGGGACCACGAGCACATCGGCGCGGTCATAGACCCCCTGGCGTTCGGTGTCGTCAAAAGGCCCCCCCCAGGAAGCACCGGGGGTCTCGTCGATGCGATGGAGCACCTGGTCCGACCACTGGGGCTGTCCGTCAAAGGGAACCAGGGGCCCTCGCAGGACGAGCTCGCCCCGCCCAAGCCGCGCAAAGGCGTCCAGCAGCACCAGGACCCCCTTGGTGGGAATCAGGTGTCCCACGAACAGGAATCGGACCGGACCTGAGCCCGGCTCGGGGGCGGGTCGGAGGGGAGCGACCAGCGGCAGGTCCTGGTGGTGCCAGCGGCCCGAGTCCAGCCAACCCAGATCCTCCAGTCGCCTCCCCAGGTGTCGGGACGGAGAGAGGACCCGTTCCACCCGGCCAAGGATGGCCCTGCCCGCGTCCAGGCGGGCCTGGATTCTCATGCGTTCTGCCGGGCCGGGTTTCCAGTGTGACAGCGCCTCTCGGGCCTGGGAACGAAGGCCGATCGCAGCGGCAAGGCGGCCCAGTTCCTGCCACCTTGGGTTGGCTCGGAGGTGTTCCGACACGCAGCGGCCGCATCGCTCGACAGAGGGGCCGTCACAGCGTTTGAGATCCCGGTCTACGAGCTGGCCGCGGGCGCAGACCAGGTGGTAGTCGTGGAGGGTCAGCAACACTGGAATTCCGGTGTCCAGGGCGGCCTGGGCTGTTCCGAAGCCCAGGTGGGCCAGGTGGTGTACGTGCACCAGGTCGGGCTCCTCGGCTTCGATCACCGTGGAGAGGGCGGCGTCGGCGTCGGGCCGGGACCAGGTCCCCCGGAAATCAGCAGGGTTCGGCAATCCCAGTGCCCACAGACCGGGGTGGGGCCCCTGTTTCAGCTCTCCGTCAACCCGGGTGGGGTCCCGGGTGAACACCGGGGCACCCTGGGCACTGGCCACCGCTGCTGCATAGCGTTCGGTGCCTCCAGCCCCGGCATCCAGGTGGGGGGAACCGTGCACCAGGTGGAGGACCTTCACGGCAGCAGGGCCCGGTAGTGTGCCTCCACCGCGTCCACGTGGCTGGCGAATGTGGGGGGCGGTCGTGGCGAGGGTCGGGTCTCCAGGACGCTGTCCAGTGCGCGGGCCAGGTCCTGGGCATCTCCGGGCTTGTAGAGGGCGCCGTCCACGCCGTCCTCGATGAGTTCCGGCAGGCCGCCGATCCGGGGGGCGACGACCGGACAACCCGCGGCCCGGGCCTCCAGGGCCACCAGTGGGGCATTTTCAGGCCACAGGCTGCCCATGACCAGGACGCTGGCCTGTGCCATCAGCGCCCCCACCTCCGCGGGAGCCACGGGCCCTTGCAGAAGCTCGGGTGGCAGGGTCGCCACGTAGCCGGGATCGGTGGCAGGTCCTCGGAGTACCAGCGGTGGCACCTTCCTGCGGGCGGAGAGCAACTGCCAGCCCTCCACCACCAGGTGTGGGCCCTTGTGAGGGACCAGGCTGCCCAGGAAGAGGCAGGGCCCTCCTCCTGTCCGTTCAGGTCCGGGCGGGACGCCGTGAGGCAGGTGGACCGTGGGCCCCATTCCCTGGCGCTCGGCCTCCTCCGCCAGCCACCGGGATGGCGCCACGCGGCGGTCAAAGGCCCGAAAGGCAGCCTTGACGGCCTGTTGGCGCCGCTCGGCCTGGTCCGCTGTGGCCGTGGGCCTAGGACCTCTTCGGGTCAGACCCCGAAGCCCGGCGGGCACGCCCTGCCAGGCGGCCTGGAGCCGTTCCGGAGGCACCCAGCGACCCACGTGTCCCGCCAGTCTTCCCAGGGTGTGTTCCACGACCCCGCCCCGGGCCCAGTCCGAGTAGCAGCGGGCGCAGTCGGTGGGTTCCGGTCCGGGACAGGGGCTGGCACCGTCTCGCAACAGCGTGCCCCCCCGGGCGCACCACCCCCAGGCGTCGTGAAGTGTCGCCAACACCGGGGCCGGCCAGGCCACCCCGGCGGAGAGGAACAGCAGGTGTTGGACATGGACCAGGTCTGGCGCCAGGGTGTTCAACACTTCGGCGATCCGGGCCTCCAGTCCCGGATCCCGCTCCAGGGAAGCCAGGGGCCGCCAGGGCAGGTTGTTCACGATGCGCCACGGCTCTTCGGGAGTTTCGGGGGGAGCCAGGCTGCCATGGGCACGCCCGGGATCCCGGGTGGCTGCGAGCACATGCACCCGCCATCCCCTGGACCGGAGCACCTCGGTCAGTCGGGCGGTGTAGAGCTCGGTCCCGGCCACTTCCCGAGGGGGGTAGCCGTGAACGACCTGCAAGATGGTTGGGGAGTCCGTCACGAGGCCCGTCTATGATCACCTGCCAATGGCGGAGCCGGATTCCAGAAGCCGAAGAATCCTCGTGATCGACGACGAGGAGAGTCTTCGCCACATGCTGGAGATCATCCTCGAGCGGGCGGGCTACGGCGTGGTCACGGCGGCAGATGGAGAGGCGGGATTGGTCTGCCTGGAGAATGACCCGGGCCTCTCCATCGTGATCTGCGACGTGCGGATGCCCCGCCTGGATGGCCTGGGTTTCCTGGATCGCCTGGGGGATCGAAAGCGATGGATCCACACGATTGTCATGAGTGCCTATGGGTCCATGGAGTTGGCACTCAAGGCCATGAAACACGGGGCTTATGACTACATCTCCAAGCCGTTCAAGCCCGACGAGATCCTGTTGGTGCTGCGCAAGGTGGAGGAGCGGGAGCGACTGGCCCGGGAAAATGCCCGACTCCGGGCGGCCGTGCGGGAGCAGGGAGACCTGGAGGGGTTCCTGGGGAGCAGTCCGCAGGTGACGGACCTGGTGGATTCCGTGCGCAAGGTCGCGGGGTATCCGACAACCGTCCTGTTGACCGGCGAGAGCGGGACCGGCAAGGAACTGCTTGCCCGCGGGCTCCATCGGCTCTCAGACCGCGACGAAGAGGCTTTTGTGGCGGTCAACTGTGGCGCAATTCCGGAGAACCTCCTGGAGAGCGAGCTCTTTGGTCATGAAAAGGGGGCATTCACCGGTGCCCATCGCAGCCGTGAGGGGCTGTTTGAACAGGCCCACAAGGGCACCCTCCTGCTCGATGAACTGGGTGAGTTGCCCCTGGTGCTGCAGGTCAAGCTTCTCCGGGTGCTGGAGGAACGCACCGTGCGCAGGGTAGGGGGCTCTCGGGACATTCCTGTGGATGTCAGAGTCGTCGCGGCGACGAGCCGAGACCTCGAGGCAGAGGTCGCCCAGGGAGGGTTTCGAAAGGACCTGCTCTACCGGATCAACGTGGTGCACCTGAAGGTTCCCCCTCTTCGGGAGCGCCAGGGGGACATTCCGTTGCTGGCGGACCACTTCATCCGGACCCATGCGGGGCGGATGGGTCGCACGGTCACGGGTCTGGACCCCGCCGCTCTCCGCTTGATGGTGGCCTATCGGTGGCCGGGAAACGTGCGGCAGCTGGAGAACGTCATGGAGCGGGCTGTGCTCCTGTGTGAGGAGGAGGTCGTCCGAGCGACGGACCTGACGTCGGAGATCCGAGCCTCTGCAGCTGCACCCGGGGCGGACGATGCCGATGAACTCCTCTCCTTCAAGAAGCGTCTTCCGGAGCTGGAGGCGGACCTGATTCGCAAGGCGCTGGCTCGAACCCGGGGGAATCGCTCCCAGGCGGCCAAGCTCCTGGAAATCTCCTACAAGGCGCTTCTCTACAAGATCAGGGACTACGACCTGGGCGGCCTGGACCGGTGAAGGGCTGGACCTCGGCGTGGTGCATTTTCGCCGTCCTGGGGGGGCTCCTGCTGGGGGTCCCTGGGTGCGGGATCGAACGGCACCTGGATGCGGGGGAGAAGGCCCTCCAACAGCACCAACTCTCCCAGGCAGAAGCGGCCTATCGGCGTGTCCTGGAGCGAGAGCCAGAGTCCATCGATGCCCTTTATGGACTGGGTTGGGTCTACCACCTGGCCGGGGAGCCAATGCGTGCGAGGGACTACTTCCAGCGTTGCATCCGGCTTGCTCCCACCGACCACAGGGGTTTCAAGGGGCTGGGTAGCGTGGCGATGTCCCAGGAACAGGTAGCCGCGGCCATCGGCTGGTTTGAGCAGGCGCTGGTACACACCCCGGACGAACCAGCCGTGCTCAATTCCCTGGCCATCGCGCACATGCAGGGACAGGACCACGAAAAGGCCCTGGGCTTTGCCCAGAAGGCCGTCGCTGCCAGTCCCGACCGCGGAGAGTACGGGCTCAACGAGGCGGAGTGCCTCTTTCGCCTGAAGCGCTCCGAAGAGGCCCTGCGCGCAGTGGACCGGGCCCTGGCCACGCCGATCGAGGAGGTGCGCTTTCGCGCCCTTCTGTTGATTCTCCAGGCCCGGGTGTTGGTGGGAATGACCGGTGGGCGCGTGGACCCGCAACGCTGTGGGGAGACGGTGCCGCCGTTGATGGCCTACCTGGCCAGGGCCCGGCGCTCCCTGGAACAGGCCGAGGCCATTGGTATCGAAATCTCGGAGCTTGGCGCCGCAAAGCGACGGGTCCACCGGCGGAGAAGCTACATTACTGAGCAGTGCCCAGGAGACTGGAGCCGTCCATCCGACTAGGTAAACTCTTCCTAGAGTGAGAAAAGATTTCCCAATTGAAAGGGGGGCCCATCGGCGGGAACCCGGGTTTCGGGAGCCCCCTGCAATGGCTCGCTTCTTGCATCTACGCGCGCTGGGGGTCCACCTGTGGCCTGCCCGGTCTCGTGCCGGGTTTACGATGCTCGAATTCGCGATTGTCTTCGCGCTGGTGGGCATCTTGGTGGCCATTGGGTATGGCTCGATTCGTAATCTCCTTCCACGTTACCGAATGATCCAGGTCTCGAAGCAGCTCAAGAACGATCTCGCCGGACTCCGAATCCTGGCGATCGAGCAGAACCGCGAGGCGCGGTTGAAGCTGGACGAGTCCGATTCTGCCTGGCAGGACCCCAGCAGCCCCCAAGCGGGGCGGTGGTTGCTCCAGGCGGGGAACCGGCACCTCAACTCCAGGTCCTGGGACACCCTCCCCCTGGATGGAGAGGACGGTGTCGACACCCATCAAAGTGTGGGCACGGTGGACCTGTCCAAGGGCGGAAACCGGGAGAGCCACGGAATCAGCCTGGTTCCCTGGGGCGCCTTCAAGGGCCCGGGACTGAACAACGTCAACGCCATCGTGTTCTCCCCGAAGGGGTGGGTCACCAATCCGCCTGGGGACTTCAGTACGGATGGTTACCTGGAGTTGACACTGGTGAACAAGCTGGCCCAGATCGAGGGCATTGATGACACGGTGACCCTTCACATTGCACGGTCTGGCATGGTCCGAATGGAGAGTTCCCTGGGGAGTGAATTCGATGGTTCGGGAGCCGGGACGGACGCGGTGACCTCGGACGGGACCGGCTCATGAGCGGACTGCTCACCCGCTCTCGCCGTGGCTTCACCCTGGTCGAGGTGTTGATTGCCACAGCTCTGCTCGGATTCTCGCTGGTCGTGATGTTCGGATTTCATGCCCAGGCGGTGCGCAGCAACTACCACGCCCGCAAGATCACCGATTGCACCTACCTGGCACAGGGACAACTGGAGGAGTTGATCGCGGTCCAGTGGGATGGCAGCGAGGCCTCCGGCCGTCCGGATGAGTTGCTGGATGGGGATGGCTCGACGGACGAGTGGGGCTGCCTTTTTCATCCCACCCAGGACGGTTCCTGTCCCAGCGAGGTCAACTCCCAGGCAAGCACGAGCAGTGGCGATGATCGGCCTGCGCCCAGCTACCTCGTGACCTGGGAGGTCGACGAGATGGACTCGGTCGACGACACGTGGGTCCGTATTCGTGCTCGCTGCACGTACCAGGACAGCACCTTCAACACCTGGCACGGCACGACGATCTCCACCTATCGATACCGGGACCCCTGATGCGCTGTCGGCCCCTTGGGCGCCGTGGCTTCACGATGGTCGAGATGATCACGGCGGTCGCCATTTCCCTGATCGTGGTGGGGGGGCTCTACTCGCTGTTCAACCTGCAGTCCAGGCAGTTCATGTACCAGGACGTGCAGATGAACATGCACCAGAACGTCCGGTTTTCCGCGGACATCATCACTCGGACGGTGCGGCTTGCCGGCTATGGCACCGCTGGCGCGGCGACAGGGGCCCTGGGTTGGGATGGCTCCTCGGTGTCGTCCAGCGACACCCTGCCTGCGGTCATCAGCTGGGATGGCGGTACCACGGGGACCGATGCCATCACGGTGCTCTACGCGGATCCGACCCTGGAGATGAACTCGTCGGTACTCACGGTGGAGTCCTGCACGACCTCGTCCATCACCTTTGACATGGACATGCTCAACTACAGCAACCTCATCGGCAATTACGCCGTCGGGGAGCTCTTGATGTGCTGGGACCACGCTGCCATCGCGGGAACCCGGGCCTGGATCTGGGAGATCGACGGGGCAGGCAGTTCCTCCACTGGCCAGATCGGCGTGGTGGACAACAGCGGGTACACGGACTTCTCCAACGATTGCAGTTCCACGGACAACCTGCCGCCGATCATCACCTGCTCTCGAGCGAACGTGGTGACCTTCTACATCGACGATGACAGCAGTGATGGTGCCGGTCCCGGGTCCGAGGACCACCCGGTCCTGATGATGGACCTCGATTTTGACTTTCCGACCACCGGTGGTTCGGAGGACGATGTCCCCCTGGTCGACGACATCGAGGACCTCCAGATCGCCTACTGCCCTGCCGACACCGACTGCACCGACAGCACTGTCTGGGTCGATGACCTGACCCTCGCCGAGGGGCAGGATGTCTGGATGGCTCGGATCAACCTGATTGCGCGAACGCCGCGGACCGACCCGCGGGACCAGCACCAGGAGGCCCGTCCAGGGCTTGAGAACCGGGCCGCTGAGTCGACCGACGACGGCTACTACCGGGAGGTGTTGACCTCTGGCGTCACCATTCGAAACCTCAGGAACCTGCAGTGATGGGGCGGGTCGACCGGTTCCAGGGTCGTGGTGGCTACGTGATGCTCGTGGCCCTGCTCCTGATGGCCCTCATCGGGGTCATGGGGGCCACGTCGCTCTCTCTCGCCGGCGTGGACCAGAGGATTTCCCACCACAACCGCAAGCACATGGTGCTGGTGAACACGAGCCATGCGGGCACCGAGCACGGCCGAAACGACCTCGAGAACGAAAATCCACCCAGCGAGAACCTGGACTCCGCGGGTGACACCTGGCCAGCCTTTGTCGTGGCGACCGATGGTGAGTCCCACTTTGGCGGCATTGCCTATTCTTCTTCCAACCAGAATCTGGGCGTCTACACTGTAGAAGCCATCTACATCAAGTGCTCGAACCCCCCTCCGGGGTATTCCACCGAGCTGGGTCGGACCCACTTCCGATCCGACTACTGGATGATGGATGCAGCGGCCAAGTTGCAGGATTCCACCTATGCAGATGTCACTGAAACCTCCGCCCGGTCCATTGCGACGCTGCGCAAGGTGGTCCAGGGCAGCTGCAAGATCCGGTGATGGCATGATTGAGAACAGGATGGACCCCCGCTCTCGCACGAGTGCCGCCACTCGTTTGCTGGCCACAATGGGGACCTGCGCCATCACGCTCCTCATCGCCGGGGAAGCGCACTCGGGGTCGAGCGCCGCTGGCGAGGAGTTCCTCGCTGCCTTTGAGGCCGTGCCCCCCAACGTGATGTTCGTGTTGGACATCAGTGGGGAGGCCGAGGAAATCTGTGGCTATGCCCTCGACTCCGGGGAGTCCTACGACAGCGACGAGGTCTACGACACCTGCATCTCGTACATGACCGTGGCGATCGACCAGGTGACACAGCACTACGACTGGGCCTATTTCGGCGTGGCGACGACCGCCGAGTCCTCGGGCGACGACACCCACCTGGAGGTCTCGGCCCTGGGGACCTCCCATGCCCAACTCTCCTCGGACCTCTCCGATCTCAAGTCATCGGTGGAGGGTCGGACGTCCACGGTGACGACCCGCAACCTGGCCGAGACCCTGGCGAGTCTGTCCAAGAACTACTTCAGCATCACCAGTTCCGACTCATCGGACGCCTGGAACGATGCTCCCATCGACTACCACTGCCAGGACACCCACACGGTCACCCTCGCCCTGGGCATTCCCATCGATGACGACAACCCGGCCATGGGGACCGACAGCATCTCGACGGACGTGGTCTGCAACAGCGGACACGACAAGGGGACGGACGAGGTCGAGTGCTACTACGACAACGTCACCTACGGGCTCTACAACAAGGACCACAACAGCAGTCACACCGGTGACCAGGTGGTGGTGAACCACACCGTTGGGCTCAAGTTCTCCGGTTCCTCGATGTCCGAGGAACTCTATGGAAATGCCTCGGACGCGATTGGCAACGAAGGCATCTACACGGTGGCCGACGAAGGAGAGGAGTTCCTGGGCAGCGTCATGGAGGTCCTGGGCTACATCCGCCAGGGGTTCTTCTCCCGTAGCAGCCCGGTGATCAGCGCGGATGGCTCCTACATGATCTACGCCTTCTACGAGATCACGGGCGACAACCCCCTCGCTGAAGGGCACGTGCGGGCCTACGAGGTCGACGTCGACCCGGACTCCAGCACTTATGGCCAGGTGCTCTACGACGGAGATGACCAGTTCGGTGGCGCCATCTGGGACGCCGGGGACCTGCTGGTGTCGCGTCCCGTCATCCAGGGTGAGACCAACCCGGACGACCGGGATGGTCTGGGACAGCGAGACATCTACACCTTCGTGCCCGAGCTGATGTCCCTCTCCTCTGCCACCTATGACGTGGTGGACGAGGCCGAGGAGTACCTCCGAATGGGCTTCGATGCGGACTTCGTCTCCGCAGCGTCCAGCTCCGACGAGATGCTCGGCAAGTTCATCGACCTCGACAACGAGCAGTACAACCTGGACCTGGACGCGGATGAGGTCATCGACTCCGATGATCTACAGGCCCTGGTCGACTTTACCCGTGGTCTTCCCACGGCGGAGTACCGCTACCTGGAGGACACACACGGGTACTGGAAGCTCGGTGACTCCCCGCACTCCATCCCGGTGGTCGTGAATGCGCGGAACAACAGCTACACCACCGACCCCACCTACAGGACCTTCCTCCAGGAGTTGACCAACCTGTCCACGAGTCCGGATGGGGTGTTCATCGCGGCCAATGACGGCATGCTGCACTTCTTCCGCCTGGAGGACGACCTCTCCACCAGTTCCTACACATCGACCCTGGACTCCGACGAAGACGCGGACGAGGCTGGTGAAGAGTTGTGGGCCTGGCTGCCTGGCTACATCATCTACAACACCAAGTCGGACGAGGACTGGGCCGGTCGGCTGGTCGACATGATGTGGTTCGGCCGCACCTTCCTCTTCGATGGCACACCGGTGCTCGAGGACGTCTGGATCGACGGGTTCGGGGACAACCCCGAGGATGGGATCAAGGACTGCGATTCCTTGCCCGATGAATGCGAATGGCGACGGGTGGTGGTGGTCCAGCAAGGAAAGGGTGGACCAGTGACCCTCGCGCTGGACGTCACCGAGACCCAGGAGCCCAAGTTCCTCTGGGAACAGGTCAACTCGGTGGACTACACGGCAAATGCCTACACAGTCTCTCGCCCGGTCATTGCCAACCTCTACGACGCTTCGGATTCCACGGACCCGAAGGACGTCTGGGCTGCCATCTGGGGCTCGGGTCGAGCAGTGCCCCAGTCGTCCGACGAGGACTACTACCTGAGCGCCGAGGCGAACCTCTACTTCTGGCCTATGGGAGACACCTACTGGGCGAACTCGAACACCGATTACGATGACCAGACCCAGTCGGGTAGCTGGTCCACCGAGGGCAGTAACGGCCACCCGGAATCGGATGACTACGGTTCCTACATGGACCCGGATAGCGATGGTCGGTACGAGATGGCCTACATCTCCGGCTCCATTGCCGCTGTGGACTACGACGGCGATGGCGATGCCGATGTCCTCTACTTCCCCGTGACGACGGCCTACGTCCCCTACGACGAAGGTGGATTTTCGGGTGGGTCGCTGGACATCGCCGACCCGGGACACACCTGGATGTACAAGGCCATCATCGACACCACCGACCCGGACAACCCGAGCTGGTGTGAGTTCGTGGACCCCTATGACCACGTGGGGGTCAGGCCCGAGGTCTACTACGCACCCACCGCGTCCTTCCATTCCGATGGCTCCCTGGGCATCTACTGGGGCACCGGAAGCCCCTATGACCGGACCTACACCTCCGACCCCGGGTACCTGTTTGCGTTCCAGGACAGTACGCCGACGAGTTGTGGCACCCCCACCGGCATCGATTGCGCCACGAACACCGGCTACTACGAACTGGATGGCGGCGAGGGGCTGACCGGAGATCCGCTCGTCTACAACGGGGTCGTCTACTTCCCCACCTACGTCCCGGACGAGGACCTCTGCGAGATCGGTATCGGGCGGATCTGGGCCCTGGCCTTTGACGACTGTGACGAGGCCATGGACACCGATGGAGATGGTGAGGCTGATGCTGCCTATGTCGAGGTGGACGGCTACCCGTCGAACCTGACCATCACCGAGCAGGGCACGTTGTTCTACGGGGTCTCGAACCCGGACACGAGCAAGTCCGGCGGCTCGGCGGTGGGCGAGATCACGGCACTTTCCGATCCATTCATGGGCACCCTGACCCTGGGCCTGCGCGAGATCTTCTGAGCCCTGCAGGAGCCCGGCGGATTGGCGCTCCTACTTATTCGGCCTGTTCCGCACGCTTCTCTTCGACCGCCTGCTGACAGCGTCGGAGGTTCTGTAGGGCGGGCTCGTTACCGGGCCGGAGTTCCAGCACCTGCTTGAAGGTCCGCGCACACTGTTCGGCCTGGTTTCGTCGGCCCTGGATGAGCCCGATGATGAAGAGGCAACCGGGGTGCTTCGAGTCACGGAGCGCCCCTTTCTGGGCATGGGTCAACGCGATGCTGATGTTGCCGAGTTCCAGGTGGGCGCGGGCGACCAGGTAGCGGTGCTCGGCCCTGTCTTCCAGGGCCAGTGCGGTGTTCGCCTGGAGCAGGGAGGCCGCGGTCTCGCCTCGCTCCAGGTAGACGGTGCTGAGGGCCGCATAGGGGGCGGCCTGCTTCCCGGCCGAGAGATCGATCGCGAGCTTCAGGTGGCGTTCAGCCTCCGTGTACCGATGGGCATTGGCCAGGAACTCACCGATATTGTGGTGGGCCACCCATGAGCGGACGTTGCGCTCGGAGGCCTCCCGCAAATAGCCCTCGGCCTCCTTGAACTGCTTCATGACCAGCGCTGCCTGGGCACGGCCCAGGAGTGCTTGCAGGTGCCCCGGGTCCAGTTGGAGGACCACACCGTACAGTTCTTCGGCCTTGGGCACATTGCCCAGGTGCAGGTGAGTGTCGGCAAGCAAGGCCAGCACCGTGGTGGAGCGGGGATTCATCAATCTCGCCGCCTCAAGCTCGGAGAGGGCCTGGGACCACTTGCGGCTCCCCAGTCCAGCCACCCGGGCCTCCTGGAGCAGCTCTCGAGCCCTTTCCAGTTGGGGAGCCAGCAAGGGGTCCAGGGTGGCGGCCCCGTCTTCGGTGGCCAACAACTGCCGGCTTTCCCTGAACACCCCCTCTCGGTCACCGCGTACAGCACTGGACAGCAGACGGAGAAAGGCCCGCTTGTTGGCGACCCGTTCCTCCAGGAGCGTGGCGACGCTGGTCATGGGCCCGACGTCGAGCCAGGCTTCTGGGCCTTCCAGGTGTGGCTCCAGGAGTTCCATCACCAGGTACGGCCCATCGTGGAGGTCCGGGGGCAGTCCTCGGCGAGAGGGGGAGTGTCCGCCCTGGGCCAGGGCTCGCAGGCCCTCCGGACCCACCAGGGCGCGGTCGGCCAGGTCCAGGGCAGATCCCAGCCCGATCGCCGAGAGCTGGCTCTGGGCGATGGTCTCGACAGCCAGGAACTGGTCCCAGTTCGTCCGGGCTTCTCCCACCCACCCGGCCAGCAAGACCTGGTCGGCACCGGAGGGGGGCAGAAAGGCCCAGGTATTGGGAAAGACCGACAGCATGTCGTCCAGCAGTCCCCGGAAGGCCTTGGCGTCGGTGCGGGTGATGGTTGCCACCAGCAGGTAGAAGCCCTGGCGTGCTTCCAGGACCTCCCGCCGGGCTTGCAACTGGCGTTGCCCGGGCAGTCCCTGTGAGCCGTCCTGCCAGGGGGTGCGAGCCACCTCGACCACGATGTCCTGCTCCGCGGTTCGTCTCAGGACCTGCTCGTTGCCACCGCGAACCAGGGTCACAGAAGGATGCAGGAATGCGGCGGCGAGCCCCTCGTTGACCCGGGCGGCCGCCTGGAGCGCTTCGGCATGGGGGACAGCCACCGTGATGCGCTCTACCAGGTCGTGGCTCAGGCCGGCGGTGACCAGGCCAAGGCGGTCTCCCAGAACCAGAGCGCGGTCAAAGCGAGGGGCCAGGGCACGGGCGAGGTGACTGGACATCCGCTCCGCATCAGCTGCTCGGCCCTCGTTCTCCAACGGCAGGCCCTCAATGATCTGCAGCAGGCCGTCATCTGGACGTTGAAGCAGCACCATTCCGCCACCGGGGCCCCAGCCCGCCGCGACCGGGGTGGATGCAGTGACCCGTGCCGTGTGGCGACCGGGT